>JBOGYJ010000212.1:0-6713 GCA_050696795.1 Solirubrobacteraceae bacterium
TCAGGCAGCCACTCCTGAAGCGACGGCGGCATCAACAACAACTGACCACGATCAACACCAACGAATTCTCGAGCCATACCGGAAGTGTCTTAAAGCCGCCAGACGGACCCGATATTCCGACAGCCTCGATCGACCGCGCACATCATGCCACCGGCGGGAGACACCTCATTTGCGCGGCAGGCGGGGGATTGTCCGCAAAGTCTCTGCCCGTGGTTCGGACTTCGTGGGGTTGGGCTCTGTACCGTCTGGGGTCGTGTTTGAGAGGGCACAGATACGTGCTTCTGGGCTGTTGCCCGTCGGCGGCGGACACGAGGTTTACTGGGAAGAGTCCGGGAACCTTGATGGCATTCCGGCTCTGTATCTACACGGAGGTCCCGGAGCGACGCTCGGATCTGGCGGCTACCGGGGCAAGTTCGACCCGGAGAGGTTCCGGATCGTCGGGCTTGATCAGCGCGGATGCGGCCGCTCGACGCCACACGTAACTGCAGCCGGCTACGACCTGGCTGAGAACACCACAGCGCACCTGATCAGTGACATCGAGCAAGTACGCCGCAACCTCCAGATCGACGCGTGGCTCATCAACGGCGTCTCCTGGGGCTCAACCCTTGCACTCGCATACGCACAAGCCCACCGCCAACACGTCCTCGGGATCGTCCTGATGGCCGTCACCACGACCGACCGTTTCTACGTGGACTGGATCACCGAGACAGTCGGGGCGATCTATCCCGAAGCGTGGGATCGCCTGGCGGCACACGCCGAGCACGCCGGCATCGGCTACCACCGAGGCCGCGGCCGGCTGATCGACGCCTACGCGCAGTTGATGACGCACCCTGAAGCGGCTACGCGTGATGCGGCTTCCCGTGCCTGGGTGGAATGGGAGGACCACCACATTTCAATCGGCGCTCGCGGCTTGCACCGAAACGCTGCCTGGGATGACGATGAGTACCGGCAAGTCTTCGCGATCCTGGTCACGCACTACTGGGCCAATGACGCGTTCCTGCGGCCACCGATCCTCGACCAGACCGAGCGTCTGAGTGGCATTCCCGGAACGCTAATCCATGGCCGCCTTGACGTCAGCGGCCCAGCCCTTGCTGCCTGGCGACTGCATCAGGCATGGCCCGGCAGCGAACTGATCGTCGAAGAGAACGAAGGGCACGGAGGCGAAGCCATGGTCAACGCCTGGGCGCTCGCAAACAGCCGACACGCCGACACGCTCGACCAAACCAGTACCAGCCTCTGAGGCGCTGGCAAACCGCGCTGCCCGGAGCCGCTTTCGCTTCGCCGGGCGTACCCGGGCCTCAGCCACAGCAGCCTCGCTTCGCGCGGACGCCAGCCACGCGTCGGGCCTCGTGCGAGCAGCTCGCCTGCAAACGATTGGGGCCAAAGCGGAAGTCCGTCGCGATGCGGCCTGGCTTCTGCTTTGTCGCCCGCAGGGAAGTCTGGCGGCCGCTACTGCTTGTGCGCTGGATCGACGAGAAGCAGAAGTCCCGATCCGACCGTCGGCACCTGACCGCACGCCTGCGCGTTCGTCATAGCGGGTCTGTTGATGACGCCGTCGAGGTCGCCGGGCCGCTTCTGCTTCTCACTGAGGCGACGAGGAGGGCAGAGACCACTTGAGGTTCTGGACCTGCTTCTGTCTCATTCCGCGGGTCTGCGTCTGGCGGGCGATCGCGACTCTGGCTGCGTGGCCGATAGTGCGCGCACGCCCGCTGTCGGATTAATGGGCGACATAGCTGGTTGGTTTCATCACAATGGTCGTTAGGATGAGGGGATGGCTGATGATCGCTGTGACTTGCTGTGTTTGGATTTGCCACGTGCGGAGGAGATCCGCCAAGCTATCGACGAGGAGGCCGTCCGGGTAGCAGCGGCTCGCGCGAGAGCGCTCGGCGACCCGACACGTCTGACGATCGCTGCGGCCTTACGCGCGGGCGAGGAGCTGTGCGTGTGTGATCTCGCGTGGATCGCTGGGCGGGCTGAGAACCTCGTCGGGCATCACCTTCGTGCGCTACGCACCGCTGGGCTGGCCGATTCGCGGCGCGACGGGAAGATCGTCTTCTACCGGCTCACGCCCGCCGGTCAGGACTTGGTCGACGCGCACCTCGCGGTTCGGGTGGTGACGCGATGACACCGCCGGTCGAGCTTCCTATCTACACATCTGTGCCCGCTGCCCCGCCGGCAGATCACCAGCCGGCGTTACCGGCTGTGGAGCGGGATCGGCTGATCGCTCGCGCGAAGAGACTGTCGTGGCTGAGCCTTGCGTGGATGACCGTCGAGGGTGCCGTCGGGATCACGGCGGCGGTGGCGGCCGGGTCCGTCGCGCTGCTCGGGTTTGGGCTTGACTCGGTGATCGAGGCGCTCGCGTCGGTGATCGTGATCTGGCGCTTCACCGGTCACCGGCGGCTCTCAGAACACGCGGAGCAGCGGGCGCAGCGACTCGTCGCGATCAGCTTCTTCCTGCTTGCACCCTATGTCGCGCAGGACGCGATCCGCGCGCTGATCGCGGGCGATCACCCCTCGGTCAGCGTGGTCGGGATCGGCCTGTCGATCTCGAGCCTGGTGCTGATGCCAATCCTCGCTCGCGCCAAGCAGCAGATCGGGTCGCGGCTGGGATCGGCGGCGACCGCGGGCGAAGGGACGCAGAACATGCTGTGCGCATACCTTGCGGCCGGAGTGCTTGGCGGTTTGGTGCTCAACGCCGCGTTTGGTGTGTGGTGGGCTGATCCGGTCGTGGCGCTCGCGATCGCCGCGCTGGCGGTCAGAGAGGGACGCGAGACCTGGCGCGGCGAGGGATGCTGCGCACCCGCATCGATAACCGCAGGCGAACCGGTGGACTGCTGCGACGATGACTGCTGCGCGCGATGAGTGCCTCGCGTCCTGAGCTGCCGATGGCGCCCAGCGGCTGCACGCTCACCGATAGCGGGCTGGCCGAGCAGATCGGCCGCTACCGGCAACTCGGCGCGAGCGCCGAGCGGATCACACGGAACAACCACGAACTGCTGGTGTCGTTCGGACCCAGCGTCGATACCGACCTATTGGATCAGATGCTTGCGATCGAGCGGGAATGCTGCGGGTTCTTCACGCTGCGCTACGACACCTCTGAGCGACTGCTCTCGATCACCGTCGAGGATCCCGACCGGCTCGACGCGCTCGGCGTGCTGGCCTCCGCGCTACGCGGTTCAGCCTCGCCGTCGGTGGCGCTGATCGAGGTACCGTTTGACAGCCACCAGCGACCAGATCGCCTCAACGATCCCGAACGGCCACGTGCCGGCGAGAAACCCGTAGCTGCTCGACAGCGCGCAGCCGACGGCGAACGCGAGCACGAACCGTCGGTCGCGTCCCTCGAGCGCATACATGAGCATCATGAACGTGACCACGCACGCTCCGAACACCGTCAGCATGGCCGAAGTATCCGCCACGACGCGTCCTCCGCTGCGGGACCTCTGGGCGCCACGCAAGCAGGGCGTGACGGCGCGTCCTCCTCGCCGCAACTAACTGGTGATGGATGGAAGGTGGTTGGCTACGCCGAGGCGGTCGCTGGCATGGTGGGCCTTTCCATGGCGTCTTTGACGCCATGGCGCACGAGCCAGACGTTGACCGGGTAGCTCGTGGCGAGGCCGATCGCAGCTGCGATCTGCATCATCAGCCAGTAGGCGGCGTGGTCAGTGCTCAGGTGCGGGCGGGTGAAGAACACGAGGTAGACCAGTGCCATCCACGCGAACATGCCGAGCTCGAAAGCGATGATCGACAGCGTCTCGGATTTGATCGTGTCGCTAATCACTCGCCGGGTGGGAAGGTCGCTCATTGGCTTGATCGCGAGGTACTGAAAGAAGAGTCCAAACACGTAGGCGAGCGCGAAGTCGATCAGATACTCGGGCCACAGTGCTACGCCGGCGATCGTCAACGCGACGGTGAATACCAGCCACTCGCCGATCAGGTCACCGATGGCGCAGCCGGCGCCGCAGTGAGAGGCGGAGATGAACACGCCATGCCACTCGGGCTCCCGGTCTCCCGCGGGCTGGTTGGTGACCGGTAGCCGGCGTGGACGCCCGATGCGCGCGTAGACGAGTAACCCCAGCGGTCCGAGGTAGAGCGCCGTGATCGGCCAAACCACTTCCATCACACGCATCGGCTGACGCAGGCCCCGCCCGTAGATGTCATAGACGATCGCGGCCGCGGACACCAAATCCGCGGCGATAGAAACCCAGGCGATGATCGTCAACCAAGTCGGCGGC
Source organism: Solirubrobacteraceae bacterium (assembly GCA_050696795.1). Classification (GTDB taxonomy): domain Bacteria; phylum Actinomycetota; class Thermoleophilia; order Solirubrobacterales; family Solirubrobacteraceae; genus Palsa-465. Next base: position 4,233 of record JBOGYJ010000212.1, read on the forward strand.
ATCAGCGCTCCTCAGTTTCGGGCCCGTCGCTGTTGCTGTGTTGTTGGCTCACCACGGACCGCTCTTACGGACGCTGCGTACCTCAGCCGCGCTTGAGCAGCCGGCCGACGGCGGCCATCATCTCTTCGGTCCGCTCGTCCTGTTGGTCGGGTTCGGCGCCGATCACGCAGGTGTGAGCGTGCCCGTCGAGCAACCCGAGCGCAACCTTGTCAAGCGCCGCCTGGGCGGCTGAGATCTGGGTGAGGATGTCGATGCAGTAGCGGTCGTCGGTGACCATTCCCTCGATCCCGCGGATCTGTCCCTCGATCCGTTTCAGGCGGGCGAGCAGGTCGTCCTTGGTCGCGGTATAGCCGCGGGTCGGTGTTTGAGTCTTCGCCATGACCTGAATCATACCGCTACCCGTACCCCCCTGGGGTATGTGCTAGGTTTCGGGCCATGGGTGTTCTCGATGTGCTGTGGCACGGCCTGCGTGATTCGTTGTTGATGGCGTGGGAGGTGTGGTGGGCGCTGGTGCTCGGCTTCTTCATCTCCGCGATCGTGCAGGCATGGGTCCCACGCGAGCGGATCGAGTCCGCCCTGTCAGGGTCCGGTCCCAAGCCCGTGGCGCTCGCTACGAGCCTCGGTGCCGCGTCCTCATCCTGCTCCTATGCGGCGATCGCGATCGCCAAGTCTTTGTTTCAGAAGGGGGCGAGCGCCGCGTCCGCATTGGCGTTCCAGCTCGCCTCGACGAACCTGGTGTGGGAGCTCGGGCTGGTGCTGTGGGTGCTGATCGGCTGGCAATTCACGATCGGCGAGTACCTCGGCGGGATCGTGATGATCGTGCTGATGAGCTTGCTGCTGCGGCTGTTCGTCAGCCCACGCCTCGAACAGAACGCCCGCGAGCACGCGATCGAGGCCGACACCGGCCACCAGCATCACATGGCCGGCGAGCAACTCACCTGGCGCCAGCGGCTGACCTCCCCCCGCGGCTGGTCAGACGTCGCACACAACTTCCGCGGCGACTGGCAGATGCTGTGGAAAGAGATCACTGTCGGGTTCCTGCTCGCCGGGTTCATCGCCCAGTTCGGAAACGGCTTCTTCGAGCACCTATTCATCCGCCACGCACCGGCACCGCTACCGACGCTCGAGAACGTGATCCTCGGCCCGATCATCGCCATGCTCAGCTTCGTCTGCTCCGTCGGCAACGTCCCCCTCGCCGCCGTGCTGTGGTCCGGCGGGATCAGCTTCGCCGGAGTGCTCGCGTTCCTGTTCGCCGACCTGATCGTCCTGCCGATCCTCGCGATCTACCGCAAGTACTACGGCACCACCTTCGCGATCAAGATCACCGGCCTGATGTTCGTCACGATGATGATCGCAGCGCTGATCGTCGACGGCATCTTCAGCGCCCTCGGACTGATCCCCACTGGCCCGCGGCCGACCCGCGCCGACATCTTCAGCCACATCACCGTCAACTACAAGCTCGGGCTCAACATCCTCGGCGTCGTGATCTTAGCCGCCCTGTTCTGGCTCACCGTTCGCCGTGGAGTGACCGACCCGGTGTGCGGGATGACCGTCGATCGCTCCAAAGCCGTCACCAAGGAGTTTGCCGGTGAGACCTACTACTTCTGCTCAGACCACTGCCTACACGCCTTCGAGGCCGACCCCGGCAAATACATCAGCGGCACCGCCACCGAGCACACCAGCACGGCCCACGCCCACCACTGACCCCAGTCAGGAGAGGAACCACTGATGACCGAACGAGCTGAGCACCTCCGCGCTACAGCCGACGAGCAGATCACCGATCTGATCGGCCTCCTCTCCACCGCGGACGAGGCCACGCTGCGGGAGCCATCCCCCAGCCGCGAAAAGCTCGGCGACGGGACAATCGCAGCGCTCGCCGCGCACACAGCCGACCACTACCAGCGGATCGGCGCCTTCATGACCACCAGCGAGCAGATGTCCGCCGGCCACGGACCAGGACAGCGAGGCGGGCATCAGATCCCACGCTTCCTCCGCGCCCTCGGCCACCGACCAGCAGAGCACAGCCAACACCGACCAGGCGCACACGACCACACGACCCAATACGCAGCCGAGAACACCACCCCAGCCGAGCTCGTCGAAGGCTCACGACCGCGCGTGACACGCTCGGTCGGATCACCGACCTAACCGACCACCAGCTCGACACCATCCCACCGAAGGACAGCTTCCGCGCTTCTGCGACGGACAACGCTCCCTCGAACACGTCCTGGCAGCACTTCTCAAGCACCAAGACAACCAGGTCAGCCCTCAGCTGATCGCCGGTCTGCGCCCGCCACGGGAGCCTCGGTCTGGCGCTCGTCGCTTAGACCTGCTCTCAGCTATCGGCAGGTCTCACCCCTCTGACGTCCATCGGCACCTGCTTGGTCGCCCTTCGGGGTCTGAGGCACGGGCTGCCGCTTCGGGTATCCATCCAGCTAAAGCAGAAGCTCGACGCGGTCTCGATTACGCGACGGGATCGTAGAC
>JBOGYJ010000213.1:0-13995 GCA_050696795.1 Solirubrobacteraceae bacterium
GGTGTGTACTTCTGGCAGGCGCGCCACCCCGACTGGGAAGCCGACGACGGCTGGGATGAGATCGTCACGTCCTACGCGCTCGACGACGGCGAGCGGCTGATCGTGATCGACCCGCTGGCGGTGCCGCAGGAGCTGGAACTGCTGGCAGGACGGCGGGAGACCTTGATCGTGCTCACCTGCCCCTGGCACAGACGCGACGCCGAGAATCTGGGCGAGCGCCTCGACGCCCCGATCTACGTGCCGCCGCCGGATGCGGGCGACGACAGCCCCGTGAAGGGAACCGTCTACCGTGCCGGCGACGACATCGGCCTGGGTATCGAGGCGATTCGCGGGCTCGAGGACAGCGACCTCGTGCTGTGGATCGAGAAGCACGGCGCCGTGGTCGCCGGCGACACGCTGATCGATCGCGGCGAGGGCCTGATCTTCCCGCTCGACTGGGCCACACGCCGCGGCGACCCCGAGCAGCTGAGGGCACCGCTGCTGGTGTTGCTCGATCATCCCGTCGACGTGGTGCTGCCCACGCACGGGTTGCCGACTGACCGGGTCGCGCTCGCGCGCGCGCTGACCTAGCGGCAACCGGCCGTCGATCCGCCGTCCGCCGCAGTCGCGACACTCGCTTCACATGCTTCGTTCGCGACGCCTCAACGCCGCTGTCCTTGCGGTCATCACCGCCTTGATGCTGCCGTCGCTCGCGCAGGCGGGCTCGCGGAGCTATTACCGGCTTATCCAATACCCGGGACCCGCAGCCTCGGACTACGGCTTCGCGAGCTTTCATCAGCAGACCAGGACGGCGAAGAAGTCGATCGACATGGAGATGTACGAGCTCACGGACGTCGCCGAGGAGCAGGCGCTCGCGACGGCGGCCAGGCGCGGCGTGCGGGTGCGCGTGCTGCTCGACCGGGACTTCTCCGGCGGCAGCGTCAACCTGCCGGGGTACGACTACCTGAAGAGTCACGACGTCGGAGTCCGCTGGGCACCGGCCGGCTACATCTTCCACATCAAGGCCACGACCTTCGACCGGCGGGCATCCGACGTGAGCACGGCGAACCTCACGTCCAAGTACTACTCCGACACCAGAGACGCCACGGTCGTCGACACCGATCCGGCGCAGGTCTCCGCGATCGAGGGGACATTCGCGCGCGACTGGGGCGCGGCACCGGGTGGTACTCCCAGGGCACAGGCAGTGCAGGCGACCGGGCTCGTGTGGTCGCCGGACACAGGCTCGGGGACGGCCGAGGACACCATGGTTTCGGTGATCGACGCCGCCAAGGGCTCCATCGACTTCACGAGCGAGGAGCTGTCCGATCCGGCGGTGTACGAGGCGCTCGCCGCTGACGCCCGCAGGGGCGTGAGCTGCCGGGTCGTGATGACCTCATCCTCAGAGTGGCAGACCGGCTTCAGCGCGATCTCCGGGGCCGGCTGCAAGCTCCACGTCTTCCCTGACTCGACGCGGGCGCTCTACATCCACGAGAAGATCGTGCTCGACGACGCCGGCAAGGCCGGCGCATCGCTGCTGATAGGCTCGCAGAACGCCAGCTCGTACTCGCTCACCCGCAACCGCGAGCTGAGCCTGCTGCTGAGCAATCGTCAGGCGCACGCGGTGATCGTGGCGGTCGCCGCCACGTTCAACCGCGACTTCGCCGGCGCCGGCGCGTGGCAGGGCGGCAGCTCGGGCGGCAGTAGTTCCACCGGCGGTGGCAGCGCTCCACCGCCGAGCGGCGGGGCGTGCCACCCCACCGCGCCGAGCGGCAACTGCTACAGCGCAGGCGAGTTCTGTTCCTCCGCCGAGCACGGTGAGTCGGGAACCGACAAGAACGGCGCGGCGATCGTCTGTGAACAGAACGGCTCGTACTGGCGCTGGGAGCACAGCTGACTCGGTCCGCGCCGGCTCAGCCATGGTTGCCGGCGGCGTCCTTTGGCGCCACCCGCGCCGCCGGGTCACGCCTGACGGTGATCGCGACCGGATCAAACGTCACCAGGCAGCGGTCACCCGGCACGAAGCCGTCGCCGCGGGGCACGCGAGTGGTGAGCTCCGCGCCGCTGTCGAGCCGCAGCGAGAGCCGGCTGCTCTCGCCGAGCTCCAGCACCTCGGTCACCTCCGCCGGATGCGCCGTGCGCGCCAGTAGACGCGCGACGCGATCCGAGGCTGGCGCGGCGAACACGTGCTCACAGATCCCCGCCTGCAGCGCGCGTCCGTCCTCGATCACGACGACGTCACCGGCCAGCAGCGCCGCCTCGTCGCAATCGTGTGTGACCAGCACGGTGGCCACCCCCGCCTCGTCCTGCAGGCGCCTGAGCTCCAGCCGCAGCTCCTCGCGCACCGGACGGTCGAGCGCCGAGAGCGGCTCGTCGAGCAGCAGCAGGTCGGGCTCGTAGGCCAGCGAGCGGGCCAGCGCGACCCGCTGGCGTTGCCCGCCCGAGAGCTGGTCGGGCGTGCGGTCCATGAGCTCGGCCAGCCCAAGCCTCGCGATCCAGCGGCCGGCGGCTCGCGGATCGGTGCCGACGCCGAAGTTCACCTGCTGCCAGACGCTCAGGCCGGGCAGCAGCGACTGCCCCTGTGGGACGTAGCCCACGCGGCGCGCATCGGGCGGCAGTGCGCCGAGCTCGCGCGCCCCGAGCCGGACCATCCCGCGGTCGGCCCCGCGCAGGCCCGCCAGGCACCGCAGCGTCAGAGACTTGCCGGCCCCCGATACCCCCAGCAACGCCAGATGCGGAGTGCGGGCGGCGTAGGCGAGCTCGAGCTCGAAGCCTCCGAGGCGGTCTCGGAGGTCGAACTCGAGCCGATCGTGGACCGAGGCAGCCGCTACGGGTGGCGCCGGTGCCGCGAGCACCGGAGACCCGGTTGCCAAGCAGCGGCGCAGCAACCGGCCCATCGCAGGCAGGCGCAGGTTCGCCAACACCAGCACCAGGGCGGCCGCCGCGACCGCGAGCCCCGCGGGCGGCAGGGCGCTCGGGAGGCCGGTCGAGCTGAACTGCACCCAGGCGAAGATCGGCAGCGAGTACGGGTGGTAGGCGAGGATGATCGTCGCCCCGAACTCGCCGAATGCGCGCAGCCACGAGAGCAGCATGCCAGCGCGGATCCCGGCGGCGGCGATCGGCAGGGCGACGCGGGCGAAGCGTGACCAGCGCCCGTGCCCGAGCGTGGCCGCGACGTCGAGCAGCTCCGGCGGGACGGTCGCGAACGCCGAGCGGCTGGCGATTACCAGAAACGGCGCCGCGACAAACGTCTGCGCGATCACGATGCCCGCGGGCGTGTCCGTCAGGGCGCCGTCGAACAGCCGCCCGATCGCCGTGTAGGGGCCGACGACCTCGATCAGCAGGATGCCGCTCATCAGCGGCGGCAGCGCCAGCGGGAGCTGGACGAGCACGCCCACGACCGACCAGAGGCGGCGGTGCTGCTGAGCGAGCACCCAGGCAAGCGGCACCCCGAACAGCGTGACGATCGTCGTCGCGACCGTGGCCGTGAGCAGCGACATCAGCAGCGCCGGGATCAGCCCGGCGGTCGGCGCGCCCGCGCTCGTGCCCTCGGCCAGGTGCACGAGCAGCACCGCGATCGGCGCGATCAGATACAGCGCCAGCAGCCCGCCGAGCAGCGGCAGGGCGCCCGGCCACAGGTGGCGCCGGGCGCGCTTGCCCGGCGCCCTCATAGGTGCCGGTGTGACGCTCGGCGCTTGATCACCGCGCGCAGCAGGTAGGGGATGCCACTGCCCTTCGCGACCGGCTTGCGCGTCGCCAGGCCCACCTTCTCGAGCAGGCGCATGCCCTGACCGGAGAGCAGGAACTTGACGAACGACTCGGCGCCGGCCGCGTCGGGAGCCCGGTTGAGCACGGTGATCGTGTAGGTCGCGGTTTCGTCGACCTGACCGAGTGACACCGTCGGGATCTTGGCGGCACTCGCCTCGACCGTGTAGAAGAAACCGGCGTCGAGCTGTCCGGCCTGCAGCCGGCCGACCAGATCCTGCTCGGGGAAGAGATCGTTCTGATCGGTCGCGATCTGTTTGAGCGCCGGCTCGTTGTGCTGGGCCGCGACGGCTTTGAGCGCGGCGACGGCGAGCGCGCCCTTGGGATCGAGCTTCGGGTCGGTGAAGCCGAGATGGAAGTTCGGCTGCTCGATCACCCGATACCAAGGTTTGGTCCTCAGGTCGCTGGCGAACGAGCTGCTCGGGTTGTAGCCGAGCACCAGCCTGGTGGTCGCAAACGGCGCGTACCAGGAGACCCAGTCACCGTTCCTCTCGCCCCGGAGCGCGGCGTTGACCTTGGCAGCGGCGCTGATGAAGACGTCACCCTGCTCGACCTTGCCCTTGATGTCGCTGGCGAGGTCCGTGGAGCCGGCGGGAAAGCCGCTGAGCGTGTAGCCCGTGGCCCTGTGGAAGGCGGGGCCGATGCTCTCGTTCATCACGTCCTCGAGCGAGCCCGCGTAGAGCACGCGCACGCTGCCGCTGCTCGACTTGGCCGCTGCGGCCACTCGCGTCCTGGCACTGCCCGCCGCCGGTGCCAGCGCGGCAGCCGCGGCGGCGGCCGCCGCGAGCAGCATCACCGTGGAGCCCGTAGCCCTTCCGCGGAATGTCCTGTCCGTTGCCATACGAGCCCTCGCCGTCCGAAGCTGGTTCGCAAAGACACAGCGTAGAGCTTTCCTATGCAATGCCTGGGCATGGTCGCTACGCCTGTAGCGAGAGTGGTCCGCTTCAGCCCGGGCGGGCGATGGGTTTGACGGGTGCGAAGACGTTGAGCTTGAGCCAGCGTGGGAACGCGCGGGCCAGTTCGCGGCGACCGGCGAGTTTGAGCGTTCCGGCCCGCAGCGCGGATGTCCAGGTTGTGTTTCCCATCCAGATGTTGGTGAGGGTGCGTACGTCGCTGCTTAGGTGCAGGTCGATGTCGCCGCCGGGGTGGGTGAGGCAGACCTCGGCGCCTTCGGGGGTGACGATCAGCCAGTAGGCCCGGTACTCGGCGAGCGCGTCGGGGAAGTGCAGTTCGATGACGGTGCGCTGGGGGACCTCGTCGAGCTGGAGGTTTCGGTGGATGTCCCAGACGAGCAAGCGGGGGTCGAGGTCGTGCTCGTGATACTCGGTGGGCAGCCAGCGCCGGCCCCATACCCCGAGCTGTTCGACCACGGGGCGCAGTTCCTCGCCGGCTGTCGTGAGCACGTACCGCATCCCGTTCTCGTCCCCGACCCGCTCGATGATGCCGGCAATCGCGAGTTCATCCAGGCGACGCGAGAGAACGCTGGCTGTGATGTTGGGCATGCCTCGCCGCAGGTCGTTGAAACGCGTGCTGCCGGCCAGCAGCTCGCGGACGATCAACGGCGTCCAACGGCGCGCGAAGACCTCGGCCGCCAGCGAAACGGGGCAGAACTGGCCGTATTCATCCACGTGCGCAGCGTACCGCCTGTTCACCACGCGGTAGCAGATTGCTACTTGAGCCTGCGGCCAGCCACGGCGACCCTGTGCCGATGAACATCTCAGCAAAACAGACAGCACCGGCGGCCGCCGAAGTGTGGTCGACCGGCGACTACGCCGACGTATGTGAGCGGATGATTCCCGACCTCGGCGCGCGACTGGTCAAGATCGCAGATGTCAGTGCCGGACACGATGTCCTCGACGTAGCCACCGGAACTGGCAACGCCGCTCTGCCTGCCGCCGCAGCCGATGCGACCGTCACAGCGCTGGACATCACACCGGCTCTGCTGAAGGCCGGCGCCGAGCGTGCGACCGCGGCCGGCCTAGGCATCAAATGGGTGCACGGCGACGCCCACGTGCTGCCGTTCCCGGACGACAGCTTCGATCGCGTGCTCTCGTGTGTGGGGGTGCAGTTCTGCGCCGACCACGACGCCGCAGCGTCGGAGCTGGTGCGCGTCTGCCGGCCCGGCGGTCGCATCGCCCTGATCGCATGGACACGCGAGGGATTCTTCGGCCAAGTTCTCGCCGCGGTCGGCCAAGCGATGGGCGGCCCCAGATCGGGTCCGTCACCGCTGGACTGGGGCTCCGAGCAGTGCGTCACGAATCTGTTCGCAGCGCTCGCGGTGGACATCCAATCTCACCGCGACCACGTCGTCGTGCCTGCCGAATCGGCCAGCGCTTGGGTCGACTACATGGCCACCGCATACGGGCCGATGGCCAGGGCACGGGTGGCGCTCGAGGCCAGAGGTGCGTGGCAGCCGCTGCGCGAACAGCTGATCGAGATCGTGAACGCCCACCGCATTCGCGACGACGCCACACCTGCGGTCCGCGCCGAGTACTTGACCGTGCTGCTGCGCCGCCAGGGCGAAGCGTCACATGTGCGCGTCTAGTGCAGAAATCCGGGCCCTCTCCGCGCCGCAGACAGCTCTCCGGCGACTGTCCAGGGTGGTGGCGCGGCTGACGCGGGTGCTCGGGGCGCTGGTGATCGCGCTCGCGCTGCTCGCTCCCCCGAGCGCCGCAAGCACGACGCCCGTCAAGGACATCAACCCTGGCAGCGGCGGCTCAGATCCGTACGATCTCACGAGCTTCGGCGGGCGGCTCTACTTCTCGGCAGACGACGGCAGCCACGGGTACGAGCTGTGGGCGAGCGACGGGACCGGCGCCGGCACCACGCTCGTCAGCGACATCAACCCCGGCAGCCCCGACTCCTTGCCATACCATCTCACGGTCGCCGACGCCCAGGGCAGAGACGTGCTCTACTTCTCGGCCAACGACGGCACGCACGGCGACGAGCTGTGGGCATACGGCGTCGCCGGCCTCATCAAGGACATCAACCCCGGCAGCGGCGGCTCAGACCCGTCCGATCTCACCACGGCCAACGACACGCTGTACTTCACGGCCGACGAGGGCACCCACGGCACCGCGCTGTGGACGAGCGACGGCACCTCCTCCGACACCACGCTCGTCAGCGACATCAGCTCAAATCCGGCCAACCTCACAGACGTCGACGGCACGCTCTACTTCACGGCCTACGACGCCACCGACGGAACCGAGCTGTGGACCAGCAACGGCACCACCGCCAGGCTGGTCGAGGACATCAACCCCGGCAGCGGCAGCTCCTTGCCGTCCGGCCTCACGAACGCAGGCGGCACGCTCTACTTCATCGCCGATGACGGCACCCACGGGCCCGAGCTGTGGAAGAGCAACGGCACCGCCGCCACCACCACGCTCGTCGCGGACATCCACCCCGGCAGCTACGGCTCGGACCTGTCGGACCTTGTCAACGTCAACGGCACGCTCTACTTCTCGGCCGACGACGGTCTCGGTTACAACTTGTGGAAGAGCGACGGCACTAGCGCCGGCACCACGTCCATCGGGGACATCGAGCCGTACGGCGGCTCGCCCTTGGCTTGGCTCACGAACGTAGGCGGGACGTGGTTCTTCGTAGCAACCGACTCCGCTCACGGCCAAGAGCTGTGGAGGAGCGACGGCACCCCCGCCGGCACCAGGCTCGTCAAGGACATCAACCCCGGCGGCGGCAGCTCCGGCCCGTCCTACCTCACAAACGTCAACGGCGCGCTGTACTTCACCGCCGACGACGGCACCCACGGCCGCGAGCTGTGGACGACCGACGGCACCGCAGCCGGCACCACCCTCGTCAGCGACATCAACCCCGGCAGCGCTGGCTCCGATCCATGTTGCCTCACCGCTCTGGACGGGACGCTGTACTTCTCCGCCGCCGACGGCACTCACGGCGCCGAGCTGTGGTCGTTTCGGCCAACGCTCACGATCTCCCGAAACGGCGTCGGCTCGGGGACCGTCACGAGCTCGACGGACGGGATCGACTGCGGCTCTGAGTGCTCGCACGACTACGCGATCGCAGACACGGTCACCCTGCAGGCGATCCCGGGGAGCGGCTCGACCTTCAGCGGCTGGTCGGGCGCCTGCAGCGGCAACGGCCCGACCTGCACTGTGCAGATGACCGCTGACCGCAGCATCACCGCAACCTTCGCCGCGACCCCGGACACGCTGACCGTCTCCGGCACCGGCAGCGGTATCGGGACCGTCACGAGCTCCCCGAGTGGAATCGCCTGCGGCTCGAGCTGCACGCAGAGCTTCGTCGGCACGGTCCCATTGCAGGCGATCCCGGGGAGCGACTCGACCTCGCTCGCAGGATTGAGGATCTCGCCGCGAAGAGTCTCGACCGCGGGGCGCCACGTGAAACACCAGTGCGTCAAACCGACGAAGAACAACAACGGCAGCAAGCACTGCAGGCTGCCAATCAAGCTTCAGATCAGCTACACGCTGAACATCCCGGCGACGGTCACAATCACGCTCGAGAAGCAGGCGCCCGGGCGCAGCATCAGGGGCAAATGCGGCAAGCCGACGAACAAGAACCGCACGCACAAGAAGTGCACGCGACTGGCGAAACTGAACGGTTCTCTGAGCCACGCCGGAACGGCCGGAAGCAACAGCTTCGCCTGGAACGGCCGGATCGGTGCTCGCTACCTCCCATCTGGTACGTACACGCTCATCGTCACCCCCACCGCGAACGGGCAGACAGGCACCCCGCAGCAGACCACATTCAAGATCCTGGGCTAGCCGCGCCGCAGCCCACCAATTCTCCCGTGGTTGGCTCGATGGCGCGCACGCAGCAACCAAGGAACAATCACGTTGCGCTCGCTCATCTCCCGCCGCCAGGGCGCGATCACCAAGACCGCGTCCCGGCAGGCTGGCCGAGAGCGCTTCGTGTCACCAGCGCGGCCGGCAAGCGCCATGGCTGGTACCGCGTCCCGGTGACGGTGACATTCGCGTGTACGGTGCGGTCGGCGCCGTTGACCGCGTCCTGCCCGTCGCCGGTGCGGGTCAGCGGCGCCGAGCCGGGCCATTCCTACCACGGCCGCCGCGTGCTACGCTCCGCCGCGCACGATCCGCTTCCGGGGTTGCGTCGTGCCGGATCACGCAACGGACCACCAGGCGCCGCGGCATCTCGCGGACGCGTGTCGTGCGCTACAACGCAACGCCACCGACCGGGCCGGGAACCCCGGAAGGTCACCGCCAGCTACCAGATCCGGGGATGACTCGATGACACAGCTATCTTGCGCGCCGAGCGTCACGGCCGACGATGGACAACTCGGCAGGGGGTTGTCGTGAGCTTGCGAGTGGTGCTGCGACGGCTGGTGGTGGGCCTTGGCGTGGGCTTGGTCGCCGTGGCGGGAGGTGCCACGGCAGTGCTGGCGAGTGGCACTCACTCGTTCTACACCGCCCAGACCGCGCCTGCGGCCGGCGTTGTCGCACAGCCGTTTGCGTGGACGATCGGGGTCTACAACGACGGTACGGGCCACGACGAGCAGGACGTCGCGGTCACCGACACACTGCCGGCCGGCGTAACTGCCTCGTCGATGAGTCCCGACTGCGCCGACGCCGGCAGCGGCGGTGGCGCGGAGACGGTGACCTGCAACGTCTCGACGTTGCGCGATGGCAACTCCACGACCGAGACGGTGGAGGCGACTCCGATGAGCGCCGGCACGATGACCAATGTGGTCAACGCCACCGCCGACTATTACTACGTCGACAGCGGCACCACCGAGGAGACGACCGAGACCGCTCCACCGAGCACGCTCACGACCCCTGTATCGCAGACCATCAGCGCCCCACCTCCGGTGCAGGAGACGCTGACGGCCACCCGGTCCGGCTCGGGTTCGGGCACAGTGACCAGCTCGCCGAGCGGGATCGATTGTGGCGCGGTCTGCTCGGCGCCGTTTGACCAGGGCACGCAGGTCATGCTGACCGCCACGCCGGACTCCGGCTCGAGGTTCGCCGGCTGGTCGGGTGGCGGGTGCTCCGGGGCCGCCGGCTGTCAGGTGACGATGAGCTCCGGCCAGCTCGTGACCGCGACCTTCGTCGCAATCGACGCACTCACCGTGACCAAGTCCGGGTCTGGCACGGGCACGGTCGCCAGCTCGCCGGCCGGCATCGACTGCGGCACCACCTGCATCCAGGACTTCGACCAGGGGACAGCGGTTACATTGACGGCGACTCCGACCGGCGTGTCGATGTTCGCCGGCTGGTCGGGCGCCTGCGCGGGCACCGGCACCTGTCAGGTGACGATCGACCAGGCCCGATCGGTCGGTGCTGAGTTCGAACCGCTGCCGCCGCCGACGATCAGCGCCGTGACGCCGATCAAGCTGGCGGACACGGGCGGCACGCAGGTGCAGATCGACGGCAGCTGGCTGGGCGCGGCAAGCTCGGTGCGGTTCGGTACAGAGACTGCCGTCATCGACGCCGACAGCACCACCGCGATCACGGTAACTGCGCCGCCGAACCCGCCGGGAACGACGGTGGCCGTCACCGTCACCACACCGACTGGAAGCGCATCATTCGGCGGCATCAGCTACGAGCCGGTCCCGGCAGTCAGCTCAGTCTCGCCGGACAGCGGCGCGCCGGTGGGCTTTGCGATCACGATCAGCGGCTCCGGGTTCGGTCCGGACACCAGCTTTACGGTCGGCGACTCGCCGGCAACGGACGTTCATGTCCAGTCTCCCACAGTGGCTTATGCCTACGCTCCCGGAGGGCTCGGCACCGTTGCCGTGAGCGCCCAGAGCCCCGTCGGCGGGACCGGGACCGCGACGCTCTCCTACCGTCCCGTCTGCAGTACGGCAAGCCGATGCAAGGGCAAGGTGTCCGCCTCCGCGGGCATCCCGAACCTGGTCCAGAAGCTCGAAGACCACACCTACAAGACAAAGTTCAACCAGAACCGGAGAGGCTCGACGGCCGCCGGCGCCAACGCCTCTAACTCGATCGAGGGCGGACTGGCGAACTACAACGCCCACGCCAATGGCGACCTGTACAGCGCGGTGGCGACCGCCACCGACGACTCCACGGTCAACAGCGGCTTCACCGACACCGACGACGCGAACACAGGAGTCTTCGCCGGTGTCGGATCGACCTCCTCCTGGTCGATCAAGCCGACGCCGCATGGACCGATCGAGCTGGCGCTGGCCTACAACGGCACCGCGAGCGCGAACGTCAGCCTGGCGCCGGGAGACAACACCGAGGACGACGAGGACGCGATCCTGCCGGCGCTGGCGCAGGCGGACTGGGTGGCCCAGGTGACCGCGGCCAACGGCTTCCTTCCCAGCGGCGGCGTCGGCGAGGATTCAGCATCGATCGCAAGCGTCAGCGACACGTTCTGCAGTTGGCCCGCCGACGTCGGCTGGGAGTGCGGCAACGGTCCGCCACACCGCGTCTACGACGATCAGACCTTTGGTAGCACCGGCCCGAACGTCTCTGGCCTCGGAAACGGCCCGAGTTCCTCGGGCGTGTTGACTTTCACCGCGACGCCCGAGCAGGCCGAGAGCCTGGAGGTTGACATCGGCGCGACCGCGCTGGCTGACAGCTGCGTCGCGCCTGTCCTGGCCTCCAACGGCGATCTGACTGTAACTGGGCCGCTCGGCACGCTCGAGCATCTGACGCTGCCCACGGGACCGCTCAGCGCGGACATGCTCACTCACTTCGGCCGCTGCACCACGACCGCCAGCGCGGCGGTCGATCCGGTGATCGTGTCGCTCACCCCGGGCTACACGGCGGTGGCACTCGGTGGCCACCCGCACGCCGGCGAACCGGAGCTGCTGGCGCGCAGCAGCGTCCGGGCTGCGCCCGGAGCGCACTGGACACTGACGGGCACGAACCTCGGAACCCGGCATGGCGCGGTGCTGCTCACCCGAGCGGGCCATCCCGGCGGGCGCCTGCGGGTGCTGTCCTGGAGCCCGACGCGAATCGTGGTCAGGGTGCCGGGCCGCATGCTCAACGGCGTGGTCATGGCGCGCACCGCAAGCGGTGAGCTGAGTGGGCCGATGCCACTGATCGTCAGCAGAGCAGCGCCCGCCTCAGTGACCGGGGTCACGCCATCGGTCGCGGCACCCGGGCGGGCGATCCGACTGACCGGCTTCGGGCTCACGAACGCGACGGCAATTACCATCCGCGGCCGGCGTGCGCGCTTGCTGTCCGGCAAGCGCGGAACGCTCTACGTGGTCGTGCCACATAGGCTGCGAGCCGGCCCGGCCAAGATCATCGCCCGCGCCCCCGGAGCGCCGGCGATGGAGTCCGGATCCACCGTCACAATCGCCGGCACCGCACACCGCCTGATCGGGCGCGCCGGCGGGACCGTCGCGATCCCCGGCGTTGCCACGCTGAGGGTGCCTGCGGAGGCGCTCAGGCAACCGCGCCGGATCGCGCTCACGGTCAAAAGCCGGCGCGGCCGCGTCGCGGTGACCGTGGAGACCGGCGGGCGCCTGCGAGCAACCGCCACACTCGAGTTGCCGGCAAGCCTCACCAGCGCCAGCCGGATCGTCGCCGTGAGTCGTCGCTCGGCCCACCCGACACCGATTGCCGCGCCGCCCGGTCAGGTCGCCGCAAGCATCATCAACAGCGGCAGCTACTCAGCCGAGACCAGATAAGCCACGGTCAGTCAGACACACCCAGCCGAAACGGCCCGCCGGTTGTGCTCACCGCCCGCGGCGCCCGCCGCTGCCGGACACGCCGATCGCCTGAAGTCACCGCCGGCGCCCGCGACGAGAACTCCACGACTCGTGGTTCCGGACGCGGCCACCAACACCATCTATGTGCTGCTGGCGCGCTCGCGGGCCGGGACGTACAAGGTCACGTCCAACAACGTCACGATCGCGTCGGTAGGTACCGCCGCGACCCTGCCCAGCCCGAACGTGCACGTCAAGATCGCGTGCTCCACGAGGGCCGCCTGCAGCTGAGCTATAGCCAGCACGCGATCGCAGGGCAAATGCTTGAACTGCTCCGGACGCAGGCGAGAGCTCGTCGCCGTTGTTCTCAACCACGGCCTGCCGCGCTCACGTACGGTGGTCGCCCATTTCGCGGTGGCCAACGCCGCACCAAAGCCGATCACGCACCTCACACAGTCACGTTCCCGGCTGAGCTTGAGAAGGCGTAGGCGTTCAGTTCCTTGGTTTTCCATAACAAGGATTCGGGTGGTTATCCCGCGAATCTTGTTGGTGTGGAGCGCTCGGAGGCGGAGGCGATCTATGACTCGGGGCGGGAGGCGTGTGTCGAGTTTCTGGTTGCTTTGAGCGATCGTGTGGGGCGGGTTGAGGAGCGGCTCGCCAGGCAGGATCGTGACGCGTCGCGGACGTCGCAGAACAGCTCGGCGGCACCATCAACCGACCTGCCGAAGACCCGTCAGCAGCGTCGTGCCGAGGCGCGTGAGAAGGCCAAGGAGCTGGCGCGCCGGGAGGGCAAGGGAAAGCGTGAGCCTGGCGGTCAGCCCGGCCATCGGGGAGCGGGCCGCAAGCTATTGGCCGAGGACCGGGTCAGCGAGGTCGTTGACCACTACCCGGAGTGCTGCAAGGGTTGTGGTCACGAGTTCGGCGAGCTGGAGAAGGTTCCGCGGTATCGGCCTGGGCGCTATCAGGTGGCGGAGCTGCCTCAGGCGGCGGTGTTCTATGTGGAGCACCGCACTCACCGGTTGGCTTGTCCGGAGTGCAAGGTCAGGACCCGGGCGGGTGTCGGGGTGTGGGCGCAGTCGGCGTTCGGGCCGCTGTTGGCGGCCACGGTCGTGACGTTGACCGCGCGTAACCGTGTTTCGCGCCGGGACATGCCGGAGCTGCTCTGGGAACTGTTCGGGGTTGATATCTCGGTCGGGACGGTCGACACTATCTGCCAGCGCACCTCGGGGCTGCTGCAAGAGCCGCACGAGCGCCTCGCCCAGGCGGTGCTGGCATCTGGGGCGATCAACATCGATGAGACCGGCTGGCACCTGGCCGCCGAGAGCCGCACGATGTGGACGATGACCACACCGCAGGCGGCCGTGTTCAAGATCGTCGCCGACCGTCACAAGGACCGGTTAGAAGAGCTGCTGGGCGAGCAGTTCACGGGGATCGTCACCTCCGACCGGTGGTGGGCCTATGACCTCTTAGACGTCGAGCAGCGCCAGGCATGCTGGAGCCATTTGCAGCGCGACTTCCGCTTCCACTCAGAAGGCCTCGCCGAACAGAAAAGCTTCGGCGAGACCGGCCTCGAGCTGACCCGCCGGCTGTTCAAAACCTGGCACAGCTACACCGAGCATCAG
>JBOGYJ010000214.1:0-2034 GCA_050696795.1 Solirubrobacteraceae bacterium
GGGTTGCGCGGGATCTACGGGCTGATCATCACCGAGCTGGGCGCCACCCCGCGTTTTCACCACGCCGCGTTGATCCCCCAAGCCCAGGAGATGCTCGCTGCCGAAACCGCCGAGCGCGGCAAACAGGTGGTGCTGATCATCGACGAGGCGCATCTACTTGACGGTGAGAGCCTCGAGGGGATCCGCTGCCTGAGCAACATGGGTATGGACCAGACCGCCCCGTTCTGCCTGCTGCTGCTCGGCCAGCCGACGTTGCGTCGCCGTCTGCGCCAGAGCCCGTTCGCCGCGCTGGACCAGCGGGTCGGGATGCGCTACGCGATCCCCGGCCTGTCCGCCAAGGAGACCAGCAGCTACATCCAACATCATTTGGCGTTGGCGGGACGCTCCGACACGCTGTTCTCAGACGACGCCGTGACGCTGATCCACGAGGTCTCCCGCGGGCTGCCGCGGCAGATCAACAACCTCGCCGTCGCTGCGCTGATCGCCGCGTTCGCGCAGAGCAAGGCGATCGTCGATCAGAGCTCCGCGCGGGCCGCGGTCGCGGAGGTCTCAGCCGAATGACCGACCGGGTCATGCCGCTGTCGTTGCTTGACCAGCCACCCGATGACGACCAGCTCGTCGGCACTGAGCTGCTTCCGGTGCCCGCGGGCTGGCCAGCGGCGCCTGACCCGGCGGTCTATCACGAGCTACTCGGTGAGATCGTCACCCGGATCGCGCCGCACACCGAAGCAGACCCGGTCGCGATCCTCACCCAGCTACTCGTCTCCCTCGGTGCCGCCGTCGGCCGCGGCGCCTGGTTCCAGGTCGAGGCGACCCGGCACGCTCCGAACGAGTTCATGTTGCTGGTCGGCGACAGCTCCAAGGCACGCAAAGGCTCCTCCTGGGATCATGTCAGGCGGCTGATCACCCAGGTTGACCCGGCGATCGAGCAGCGGATCCTGACCGGCCTATCCAGTGGCGAGGGATTGATCTGGAGTGTGCGCGACCCGACCGGCCAGGACCCCGGCATCACCGACCAGCGGCTGCTCGTGATCGAACCAGAGTTCGCCGCGGTCCTCCGGGCAGCCAGCCGCGAGATCTCAACGCTTTCCCCGACCCTGCGCTCCGCATGGGACGGCCGGCCGCTGGCGATCCTGACCCGCACCGCGCCGGCACGCGCCAGCAGCGCGCACATCGCGCTGATCGGCCACATCACACAACAAGAGCTACGGCGACACGTCACCAGCATCGAGCTCACCAACGGCTACCTGAACCGCATCCTGATCATCGCCTGCCGTCGCCAGCGCCTGCTCCCCGAAGGCGGCAACCCCGACCCGCTCGCTGGCACCGGCCTGATCCGCCTGCTCGCCTCGACCCTCAAACACGCCCAGACCGCCGGGCAGATCAGCCTCGACCCCGACGCCCGCGAGCTATGGCATCACGCCTACCGACAACTCGCCCAGCCACTCCCGGGCGTGCTCGGCCAGATCACCGCCCGAGCCGAGGCGCACACGATCCGGCTCGCGCTCACCTACGCCCTCGCCGACGGCAAACAGCAGATCAGCACCGCCCACCTGACCGCCGCCCTCGCTCTCCAGGACTACGCCACCCGCTCCGCCGCCTGGGCCCTGGAAGGCGCGACCGGCCAGCCGCTCGCTGAACAAATCCACACCGCGCTCGCCGCCACCCCCGGCGGCCTGACACGCAGCCAGATCAGCGACACCCTCCGCCACAACCAGCCCGCCGGCCAACTCGACAACGCGCTCACCGCCCTCCAAGCCGCGGGACGAGCGACCGTCACCCAGATCGCCACCGGTGGCCGCCCCGCCCAGCTCTGGACCGCAGTCCCGACCAGCTGACAACTTACTTCTTCTTTCGTACCCCACCCCTCGATGCCGCCCCACAGCAGCACCACCATGCCGAACATCAACGGCGCTCAACAGAGCATGAGCGGTTGCATCGCGTGCCGGCGCGGCCGCACACCGTCGTGTTCGGCGAAACGAGGAAGGTCAGCTGGCAGTCCACGGTCAGTGTCGGCAGCGCGGTCTACTCGGT
>JBOGYJ010000215.1:0-12311 GCA_050696795.1 Solirubrobacteraceae bacterium
CGGATGCGCAGCTGCTTTCCAGTGATCGGCAGGCGCAGACGCAGGCCGGCTCGAGGGTCAGCGCCGATCAGGGGCAGGTGTCTACCGCGCAGCGCTCGCTCGCATCAGCCCGGTCGGCGCTCGTGGACGCGCGGGCCCGGGAGACCGTGTACGGACCGGGCTCGATCTACACGGAGGTGCCGTCCCCGGGCCGAGTCATTACCCGTGGCCAGCGGTTGTATGCGATCGATGGGCGGCCAGTGCTGCTGCTGTACGGAACCGCGGTCGCGCGGCGGTCGTTCGTGGCGGGGATGTCGTCCGGCGTGGACGTCGCCGAGTTGAACGCCAATCTCTACGCGCTCGGATACGGGCAGGGTCTTACCGGGAACACGTTCACATCAGCTACCGCAGCGGCAGTCCGCGCGTTGCAGCACGCCCACGCGATGAGCGTCACCGGGATGCTGCCGCTGGGATCTGTCGTTATCGCCCCGGGCGCGGTGCGCCTCAAGAGCATTGCGCAAGACGCGGCGGTCGGCTCGACGGTATCTCCCGGGCCGCTGCTGGCCGTCAGCTCGACGGCGCGCGCGGTCACGATCGCGCTCGATACCTCGCTTGAAGGAGAGGTCAAGGTCGGCGACCCGGCAATCATCACGTTGCCCGACAACACCACAACGCCGGGACGGATCTCCTATATCAGCAAAGTCGCGGCCACAGGCCAAAACGGGACGACCGTCGCGGTCCGCGTCACTCCAGAGCACCCAGCGGCGACGGGGACGCTCGATCAGGCCCCGGTGAACGTGCAGATCACAACCGCCCGCGTCCACCGTGCGCTGGTGGTGCCAGTCAATGCGCTGGTCGCCGTCGCCAGCGGCGGATACGCGATCGAGGAGGTCAGCAATGGTGCGCACCATCTCGTCGCCGTGCACCCCGGGCTGTTCGATGACGCCGACGGGCTTGTGCAGATCCGCGGCGTCGGTCTGGCTGCCGGACAGCAAGTTGTGGTGCCCGGCGTATGAGCACGCCGGCAAATATGCATCGCCTCAAGGCGCCCGCGTCGGTTGCCCATGACGGTCACCGGCTGCCGGTGCTGGAGCTCAAGGGGGTCACAAAGACGTATCCGGGGACACCACCGGTGGCCGCGCTGGCCGACGTGAGCTTCACCGTGTGCCGCAGTGAGCTTGTCGCGATCGTGGGGCCGTCAGGGTCAGGGAAGTCGACGCTGCTGCACGTGATGGGCACGCTCGAGCGGCCAACCTCGGGGTCGGTGCGGCTCACGGGCCTGGACGTCTCCGGCCTGGGTGATCGGCAGCTGGCGGTACTGCGCGCGCGGCGGATCGGGTTCGTCTTTCAGCAGTTCTTCCTGTCCGAGCACCAGACAGTGTTAGAAAATGTCGCCGACGGGCTCCTGTACGCCGGCGCGCGCGCCTACACAAGACGCGAGCGAGCCTCCCAGGCACTCACGAGGGTCGGACTCTCGCACCGCACTCAGTTTCGCCCGAGCCGGCTGTCCGGTGGTGAGCGACAGCGGGTCGCGATCGCGCGCGCACTGGTGGGCCAGCCGGCGATCGTGCTCGCCGACGAGCCGACCGGAAACCTCGACTCGGGCACCGGTGAGGCGATCTTCGGGCTGCTCCAAGAGCTGCACGCGGCCGGCACGACGATCGTGGTGATCACCCACGACCGCGGACTCGCACGCCAGCTACCGCGTCGGATCGAGATGCTCGACGGACACATCACCAACGACAGCGCCAGTAGCCGGAGCCTCTGATGCGCACCCCCCACGACATCCCTCGCCACCACCGGGCAGCGGTGCTTGCGCCCGCCATCGCCGCATTGATCGGCGGTGTTCTCTTGCCGGCGGCGACGGTCGGCGCGACCGCCGCAAGCGCGTCCACGTCCACGACGCAAACCGGGCAGAGCACCACCGGCAGCGATTCCTGCCCAATGGCCAACCCACCAAACGAGCTGCTGTTGGTCGCCGGCACACCCCAGACCGTGCAACTCGACAGCGCGTTGTCGACCGAACCCCAAGTGGCGCTCGCGAACACCAACGGCTGCCCAGTCAGCCCGGTAGCTGGCACACCCGTCAGCTTCACCGCGCCCTCAAGCGGGGCGAGCGCCAGCTTCGCGGAAAGCGGCTCAACCGCACTCACCGTCGGGGCTGACAGCTCCGGGAATGCGTCCGCGGGAACGATCACCGCCAACGACACCCCCGGCAGCTACACGGTCACCGCCACTAGCGCGTACGGGTCGGTCAGCTTCTCATTCACCAACACGGCAGCCGGGATGCCCGACACAGTGACCGCGATCTCGCCAACCTCCCAGCACGCTCACGCGGACGGTCGCTACAAGCACCGTCTCTCGGTTCGCGTGCTCGACTCAGACGGCCAGCCAATCTCAGGCGTGACCGTCACCTTCACGTTCGGGGCCGGCGGATCAAACGCCGCGGGCACGACCTCCAACGGCAGTTCAAGCGAGACCGACGGATCCACCGGCGCGGACGGAGGCGCCGGTGCCACCTTCCCGGGCGGCAGCAGCACGGTGTCGACCCGGACCGATAGCGACGGGATCGTCTCCTCCCCGAGATTCGTAGCAAACCAGTCCGCAGGACCGTTCACCGCATACGCCTCAGTCACACAGGTGAGCAAGCAGGCACGCTTTCAGCTGCTTAACCTGCCAGCCCGAGGTGTGCGGCTCGCACGGCTCGGCACCAGACGCCGGACCGCGAAGGTAGGCCGACGCTACCGCAAGCGCCTGCGGGTACGTCTGCGCAGCCCGAGCGGCAGGCCCGTGATCGGGGCGACGGTCACCTTCACTCTCGCCACCAGCACCAACAGCGCCAACGCGCAAGCGACGTCCGGGTCAACCAGCGCCGGCGCGAGCTTCCCGGGCGCCAGCACGCAAGCGACGGAGACCACCAACGCCAACGGGATCGCGGTCTCACCACCGCTCATCGCCAACACGGCCGCCGGTAGCTTCACCGCCACCGCCGCCACCACGACCGGCGGCGGCAGCACCATCTTCCAGCTCGTCAGCCGCCCAGGGCCCGCCGCCACCATCACTGCCGGAGCTGCCGCGACAGAAGCGGCCCCGGCCGGCGCTCGGTTCCCGATCCCGCTCGCGGTAACGATCACCGACACCTACGGCAACCCCGTCCCCAGCGCACCCGTCAGATTCACCGCGCCCGCCGCGGGCGCGAGCGGCAGCTTCGACGGCAGACGCACCGCCACCGTCCGTTCCGACAAGCACGGCGTCGCGGTCGCGCCACCACTGACCGCCAACCGCGCGCCGGGAGGCTACATCGTCACAGCCACCACCCGCCATGCACCCGCGGCAGCTTTCGCGCTCGCCAATCAAGCGGCATGACCGACCATGCAGCGAGCCTGGCGCCGGCGCGCCTGCACCCCGCTGATCTCGCCCGTCTCGCGTCCGTCGGGCTCCGCACACGCCGGCTCCGAGCGGCGCTCTCGGCGCTCGGGATCGCGATTGGGGTCGCCGCAATCGTCGCAGTCCTAGGCCTCTCGGCCTCAAGTCAAGCCGGGCTGATCGACGAGATCAACAGGCTCGGCACCAATCTCCTCACAGTCACCCCAGGCCAGAGCTTCAGCGGCCAGTCGATCCCGCTCTCGCTCGACGCATCAGGCATGATCGCCCGCATCGGCCCCGTCTACCGAGTCGCCGAGACCGGCACGATCCCGGCCGCCAACGCCTACAAAAGCCCGCTGATCCCCTCGATCAACAGCAATGCGCTGAACGTCGACGCGACCAGCCTCAGCCTCCCAGCAGCGGTCGGTACCACGCTCGCACAAGGCCGATTCCTGAACACCGCGACAGCGACCGAACCCGTGTGCGTGCTCGGCGCCGCCGCCGCCCAGTTGCTCGGCGTTGACCGCCTGTACCCAGGCGAGCGCCTCTGGGTAGCCGGCATGTGGTTCTACCTGGCAGGGATCCTGCGCCACACCGTCCTCGCCCCCGAAATAGACTCGAGCGTGCTGGTCGGCTTCCCCGCCGCCGCCCGCTACCTCGGCTACACAAGCGTTCACGACCGCCACCGGGCGCTCGCCAACCCCACTGAGATCTACCTGCGCGCCCAAGCCAGCAAAGTCCCCGCGGTCTACAGGACACTCGCCGCGACCGTCAACCCCGAGAACCCCAGCGCCGTCACCATCAGCCAGCCCTCAGACGCGCTCGTTGCCGAAGCAGACGCCAAAGGCGCATTCAACACCCTGTTCCTCGGCCTTGGTGTCATCGCCCTGCTGGTCGGCGCGATCGGCGTCGCGAACATCATGATCATCAGCGTGTTAGAACGCCGCTCCGAAATCGGCCTACGCCGCGCCCTCGGCGCAACCAAAGGCCAGATCCGAACCCAATTCCTGACCGAAGCAATCCTCCTGGCTTTGCTCGGCGGCGCTGCTGGAATCGCGACCGGCGCGCTCGCAACAACGATTTACGCCCACACGAAGCACTGGCAGACTGTCATCCCAACGCTCGCATGGGCGGGCGGCGCCACCGCCGCGATCGCGATCGGAGCGATCGCCGGACTGCTACCTGCGATCCGCGCAGCCCGCCTCTCACCCACCGAAGCGCTCAGAACCACATGACAGAACCCACAGGATCCGAGATAGTCGGCGTGCCACGGCCAACGAAACGCGGCCCCGCACCGCTCGTCGGAGGCAGACGCGGATGACCGGCGCCGACGCCCACGCTCCAACGCGTCGCTACCCGCTTCGCGACAACCTGCGACGAGATCCGAGACGATACTGTCGGGCTCGACTGCTCGTTGCGGACAAACGGAGCCACACGAGCGCGTCCGCCGAGACACCGCGTAATAGCGAAGGCAGGTCTGGGCCGGCCACCGCGTCCGCCCTCCTCTCGCCAAAACCAGAAGCCACTCGGCGGACTGCACGACTCCATGAACAGACCCGCTTCCACGAACCAGCGGCAGTCTCGTCACCGCCGTAGGCGGGCATCGGCACTGCCGCTCTCGACGGCTACCAGTAGCGGCTTCGCCGCGGCCGCTTCAAGCGTTTATGTGCAGGTGCTCCGAGGGTGTGAATGACGTGAACGAACGGGCGTTTTGGGCACCTGTCGCGAGCGTTATGTGAGGTTGTGATCGACGTGAACGACGTGAGCGAGCTCGAGGCGCCCATTCGCACTCCGACTGCCATCGAAGCCACGGCCGTTGATCTTGCCGCGTGCTCGTGCCCGCGTCGTGCACGCGGATCAGCCGTCGGAGGTCGTGCGAGGCTTCCTCAGGCGCCGCGGGGGCTGGGGCGATCACCGCACCGCGCCTTCACCGTCCAGGCGGCGAGCCGTGGCTTCCTTCCCTCATTGCGCCGTTGACGTTCCTGCCGGCCCGCGGCCGACTTTGTTCGTTTATTTCGTACTGCGTCAAGACGTCAACCAAGCCCCGCCGATCGCCCACGTCGATCACATACGAACGACGTCAATCCCCAGCAACCACACCACGTTCACAAGCCACCTGCACATAAACTCCTGAAGCAGCAGCACTCAATGCTGGCGCGCGCCTGGCCGAGCCCTGCCTTCTGCTAATCAGCTGGTTTTGGGCCTGCCTTGGGTGGCGCGTGGTTCCATTTCCTGCGAGCTACGCGCGAGAACGGCTACGCGGACCCGCGCGTAACGATTGAGCGGAGAAGAACAGACGCGAGCGGGTGAGGGCCAGCGAGCCGCAGTCGTGAGTCGCACGGGAACCACCCCCCTCGGCCTGCGACCTGACTCAGCGACGCGGGAGTGGTACCCGTCGCTCCCACCTTCGGCACCGCACATCTGATCGAGATTCGCTGAGGCGTGCGGTGCCTTGCTACGAGCAGCAGCCGTGTGGTCGACTTCCGAAAAGCGGCCGCATCCGGCCAGACCCAGGAGCAAGTGACGGTCAGGCGCGGCTTGTCGTCCAGGCAGGGCCGGGCCTAAACTTGAGGCGGCTAGCGCAAGCTGCAAGGAGTGTTGATGCTCACCGCCGCTGTTGCAATCGCCGTCGTCGTGGTCGTCGGCTTCTGGATCGCCGGCGGACTGCTCTTGCGTTTAGGCGGCCTAGTCGTTGCCATCTTATGTCACGCTCATACTGGCGAGCGCGTGCTTGCGCGTAGATGCTGGAGAGCCTCGCCAGGCCGGTGAGTGTCTCCTGCTCGGACAGGTGATTGACCTCGTGCGGCCGCTGTGCGGCGGAGGCGTGGGTGACCAGCGGCTCCGGTGGATTCTGGTCGAGTGGGACCGCTCGCTTGGGGTGCGGTGAGGGCAGCGCTGCACGTGCGAGCGTCGTGGCTCCGGTCGCCACCAGGATCAGCAGCCGGAAGCCCTGCTCACGCCGCATGATGTTGCGCACGTACCAGTTCAGCAGTTTCGGCGTGCCGCTGTGGACCAGGGCGATGTGGACGGCCGCGGCCGCGTAGTCGACGAGTCCCATCAGCGATAGCGCGACCAGCGTCCAGAGATCCCAGTCGGCCAGCACGGCGTAGACGAAGACCCAGAGCGTGTACTGCGGTGAGTAGACCTTCTCCATCACCATGAACACGAGAAACACGAGCGCGCTGACGTGGGCGATCCGCGCGCCGCGCCAGATCGCAACGCCGCCGGCAATGATCGCGATCACGACGATGCCGGTGAGGACGAGGTTCACCGTGCCGGTGCTCGCCGCGCTCATCACGTGCAGCCAGGCGAGCAGGTCGGCGTTGCTGTTGCGGCGCTCGTTGAAGACCCAGAACCAGATCCAGTTATGGAAGGCCGGGATCGCGAACGGCAGGTTCACGATCGCCGAGGCGCCGGCGGCGGCGGTCGTGAAGCGGATCAGGTCGCTGCGGCTGCGCTGATCGCGATCGGTGCGCCAGCGCTTGACCAGCCCGAGCAGACAGGCGCCGAGGAGGATGAAGGGGAAGAACTTGGCGAACACCCCGAGCGCGAGCCAGGCGCCGGCGCTGGCGTAGCGATGGCGCAGGTAGGCGCGCCATCCGAGCAGCATCAGCAGGATCGCGAATAGGTCCCAGTTGGCCAGGGAGTAGACCAGCAGCAGCGGGCTGAGCGCGAAGACGTACGCGGCCCGGCGTGAGATCGACCACAGTGTGCAGACGCAGCCGATCGAGCAGGCCCCCAGAAGGATGCTGTTCAGGCGCAGGTAATCGGCGAGGCCGTGGGTGAGCCCTGCGGAGACGGTCATGAACACGCCGGTCAGCACGGGGTATTCGATTCTCGCGTCGATGTAGGGGAGGGGGTGGGTGCCGAGCCCGCGTAGGAAGTACAGGTGATCAGGGTCGGAGATAAGCCAGGTGTGGTAGTTGATCAGCGCCTGTGCGGCGACGATCAACAGCAGGCACGGCAGGGCCAGAGCGCCGCGCCGCAGACTTCGTGAGGAAAGCGTCGGCGCTCCGATCATTGTGGTTCTTACGGTGCTCATGCGTGGACCGGCTCCCGAATCTCTGGCAGGGGCGTGTCGTAGCTCGGGCGCGAGCGGCGCGAGCGCAGAACCGCGACCGCAGTGCAGACCAGCACGGCCACGGCCGCCAGCGCATGCCAGGAAGGTATGCGTTGTTTCATGGCGGCAAGTTGTACGTTGCGACCAGTTGCACCCCAGTAAGCGCGGCGTTAACCGCTCCGCAACCCGCTACAACGCATTCTCGGCCTGTGAAATATCCCGCCTCGCCTCAATGCGCGTCCTTGTAATCGAAGATCACCTCGAGCTCGCCGACACGATCGCGGATATGCTCCGGCACGAGGGCATGGCCGTCGACGTCGCCAACGACGGGGAGGCGGGCCTTCACAAGGCCCGGGTGTACGAGTACGACGTGCTGGTGCTCGACCGCGACCTGCCCAAGCTCCACGGCGACGAGCTCACCGCGCGGATGATCGAGGCCGGAGCACGGTCGCGAATCCTGATGCTCACCGCGTCAGGGGATGTGCGCGACCGCGTCGAGGGACTCAGCATCGGCGCCGACGACTACCTCACCAAGCCGTTCGCGTTCGCCGAGCTCGTCGCCCGCGTGCGGGCGCTGTCACGCCGTGCGCGACCCGCCATCGCCCCAGTCCTCGAGGCTGGCGGTGTGCGGCTCGACCCTGGCAGCCGGCTCGTCACACGTGACGGGCAGCGCCTCGATCTGAGCGCGAAGGAGTTCGCCGTCCTCGAGCTGCTGATGAGCAGCGAGGGTGCCGCGCTTTCGGCCGAGGAGATCCTCGCCCAGGCATGGGACGACACGACCGATCCCTTCACGAACGTCGTCAAGGTGATCATCAGTCGGCTGCGGCGCAAGCTCGGTGACCCGCCGCTGATCGAGACGGTAGCCGGTGGCCGCTACCGGATCTGAGCCGCGCGCCCCCGGCAGCGCTGGCCGTGGCGTCCGCTCAGCGTTCTCGCGCCGGCTCAGCCTGCGCTCCCGGCTGACGCTGCTCTACGGCACGTGCTTTCTGCTTATCGTCGCTGCCGTGCTTGCGGGCGCGTACGCGCTGGTCGCCCATGACATCGCTGACCAGCCACAGCCGCTGGGTCTGCACACCAAGGCGATCTCGCGAAACGACATCTTCATCGGCAAGGCCGGGGTCCAGCTGCGGATTCCGCTGTCGGTGCCGCTTGACCGGCTGATTGGGCCGCGGTACTCGGCCGCACAGATGGCGAAGGCCCGAGCCGGTGCGCTGGCGATGACCAAATGTGAGCGGGCTCACGGACACTATTTGGCCGGTATCAGGTTCCGGGCGTTGGCTGTCGGGCACGGACTCCAGTACAGCATCGTCGGGCCCACGGATCTCGATCCCGATTCCAAGACCTACAACGCCTGCTTTCCGCTGCTCAACAACTCCCTGCCGCCGGCCGCAAGGACGAAGCCGAAGGGTGCGGTCCCGGAATACCAAGGGATCGGACTGGTCGTTGAGTGGGCCCGGGGCGTGTTCGCGACCCAGCGCAGCCGCTCGCTGCACAGCGTGCTCGTCTGGCTCGGCGTCGCGTTCGGGGTGATGGTCATCATCTCGGTCCTGGTCGCCTGGCTGCTGGCCGGCAGGGCCGTTCGGCCGCTGCGCACGATGGTCTCCAAGGCCCGGCGAATCACTGAGGAGAGCCTGCACGAGCGACTTGCTCCCGATGTCGGGGAGGATGAGTTCGGAGAGCTCGCCACCACCTTCGACGACGTTCTCGGCCGCCTGGAACGGGCGTTCGACGCCCAGAAGCGGTTCGTCGCCAACGCGTCCCATGAGCTCCGGACCCCTGTGACAGTCGAGCGTGCGCTGCTTGAGCTCACACTCGCAAACCCCGACGCCGACACCGAGACGCTTCGTCGCACCTGTGAACGCGTACTCAACTCGGCCAAGCAACAACAGCAGATCGTGGAGGCGCTGCTCGCCCTCGCGCGTACCCAGACTGATACCACCGTCGAAGCCACGGTCGATCTGGGCAACCTCACACAGGCTGTGATCGCGCTCCGCGAGCAACAGCTCGACGCGCTGACACTCGCCACCGACCTGCGACCGGCGCCGGCCACCGGAGATCCCGCTCTGCTCGAGCGCCTGATCGCGAACCTGCTCGACAACGCGATCGTCCACAACGTCGCAGAAGACGGCTGGATCACCATCGAGACAGGCACAGAGGGGGCGAACAGCTGGCTGCGCGTCTCCAACAGCGGCCCGGAGGTTCCCGAGGCGATGACCTCCGAGATCTTCGAGCCGTTCCGCCGCATAGAGGGCGAGCGCGCCGCGAGCGCCACTGGCCTCGGCCTCGGGCTATCGATCGTCCAGGGGATTGCCGACCTCCACGATGCGACGATAGACGCGCATCCGCTCGACGGTGGCGGGCTACGAGTCGAGGTGCGGTTCTAACCCTCCGAAACGCCGCTCCCACTCAGGCCGAGGTCGTCGCGTACTCGCGGCAGCCGCACCCTGATGGCATGCGAGCGCTGGCCCGACCGAGCACCCGACCTAGAAGGCGTCAACCTCAAGCACGAGCCATCCTCACATGTCAAGCGCGGCCAGAACTGATTGGTTCTGCTGGCGCGGGGAAGCAGGACTGATCAGGGCAGCGTCGCCGTTCAGCTCGACAACGTGCAGCGCTGGCCGCTAGCCGTATACAAATCCACACAGCCGCTGCCGGTTTGGCGACCGACGCTCTGAGTCGGTCGTACTACTTCGCACGGCAAAGGAGCGAGTCCGGGCCTTCGCGCATGTTGTCGACCGTGGTACATATGCGCAGCGCCCCCGACGCCGGCACGGTCGGCGACTCCCCGCGATCGGTATGCGCGATTGTGATCGCGAGCCCGGCGCGCGACCAGGTGCTTTCCTGTGAGCAGCTGGCGCAGGCGTCGTCGGCAGCGCGCTTCTCCTTTCACGAAATTTCGGAAGTGCCGGTCGCCGCGCCGACCGGACTCGGCGCTTCTGCTTCCGGCGGCATTCGACAGCGCGAGGCGATCCGGCCTCCGCCCGTTGACGAGGATCTGCACATCGGCTCCCGGTGCCTCGGTTTGCGCGCCAAGCCCGCACCTGGTAGCTGTCGCCGGTCTGATCTCAGGATGCTGTGACAGCCGCTCCGATCAGCACCTTTTGCTGTCCTCGCGCGACGGAAAACGCTGCGCTCCCGCCGAGGATCTCGCTGGCGCTCGACTAGGTTGACGCGACCGTCGCGGTCGTCGTCCTCGACGGCTTGCGGTGCATCCTTTCAGTCACCGCGTCCACCAACCCCCGCAAGAGGACCACACTGTACGCACGGGGTGCTTGCGTCCCCAAGCGTCCCAGGACGTCCTGGGACGTCGTGTGTGAAACGCGCAAATTAGCCCCGGTTGCGTTGACGCGTGCCGGGAGACACGAGCACCCCTGGGCCACGTCGTTCTCAACCAGAACGATCTGAAACGGTCAGCCTCTGCAGGGCCCTTCCCGGACGTCCCTGCCATGCGCGCCGGCGGCCGTGGCCGTCACCGAGCGGCAGCGAGGGGAAGGGAGCGGAGCGACCTTGACGGCGAGGGCGGCGGCGCTATCAACCCGCTCGTCCGGGAAGGGCTCGCCGACAACCAGCGACGTGCTACTGAAAGCCGGCAGCGGGCGGCCCCACGACCACGGTCTCACGGCGCGACACGGCGGACAACTTCGGACAACTTGAGGGCCCAGCACCGAGTGCGTGGAGTGTATGTCTGGACATCTTGGGGATCGAAGTTGTCCAGACAGGGGTGGTACGGAGCGGTTGGAGGTGGACGGTGGTGCGCGATCAGGGCGAGGTGGACCGACAGCTGCGAAGGCACCGTTCTGGCCACACGCTGCGGACGAGGGTCATGCCACGAGGCGGCGAGCAGGGCGACAAAGTCAAATGCGTTTGGTAGCCAAAAGTGGTAGCCAAGCCATCTTGGAGGCTGCGCGAGGCTGATCGACCGATTAGAAACTCCTGCAAAACCGCGACTTCTGTGAGTACCCCCAGCCGGGCTCGAACCGGCGATCTCCTCCGTGAAAGGGAGGCGTCCTAACCACTAGACCATGGGGGCGTGCACGCCATTGTAAGAGGCCGTCCTCAGGGGCGGGCGCGGCTCGATCGTGCGGCGACGGTGGAGTCAGTGGGCCCGCAAGCAGCGCTTCGGTGGGTCAAATGCGCGCCATAGGATGTATTTGACCCACCGAAGGCCAGCTCAGGCGCGCGCGTCGACCGCCAGCCCGCTCTCAGCGTCGAACAGCAGCACGGCGCGGCTGGAAACGGTGAAGGCCAACGAAGCTCCGACGTCGAGCTGCTGGGCAGCCGGGAGCTTGGCAGTGAGCAGGCGCTCGCCGAGGCGGATGTGAGCAAGGCGCTCGTCACCGAGGTACTCGACCGGTTCGACCGCCGCCTCAAAGCCGAATGCGGAACCAGGAGCCTAGCGCGATCACGACCGCATTCCAGATGTAGAGGCCGATGTCGACCTGGCTCCAGGCGTCTGAGATGTTGCTCCAGCAACTCCGTGCGCGAACACCGCCATGGGGTTCGTCAACGTGTCCTGCGTGGGCGTGATCGCTGCGTGGTCCAGCCACAGGATCGGCCCCAGCCTGACGATCACGAGCAGCAGCGTGTGCGCGGTTCCAAGTCCCCGCTTTCCCGGGCCTCCACCAGGAGCCCGCCGTCAAACACGAGTCCACCGTGCCGAATGAGACCAATGGCTGCAGCGTTCCGACCGACTACTGCAACTTCGTGAGGCCACGGCGCCTGCGACACTCTCAAGCAGCGATGACAGCCGTTCTGCACGTCCTCTGGCACGGCATCCGCGACGCGCTGCTGATGGGCTGGCAGGTGTGGTGGGCGCTGGCGTTCGGCTTCTTCGTCTCGGCGGTGGTGCAGGCCTGGATCCCCCGCGAACGGATCGAGTCGAGCCTGGGTGGCGCCGGCCTTGGCC
>JBOGYJ010000216.1:0-8964 GCA_050696795.1 Solirubrobacteraceae bacterium
GCGCATCCGCCGGGCTGCACGGTGAGTTCAAGCCCATGCCCGACAGGGCCGATACACCGACCATGGCTCAACAGGACCCTTGCGGGCAAAGATCGGTCGCGTCCGCAACAGGGTCGAGTCCGGATGGGACTCCGCCGGCGGGAACGGACATGGGTCTCGTCGCGCTGATCGGCGCGGTCGCGATCTGTGTGAATGAGGCGTCGGAGTTGCTCGCCGCGCTGGCGCAGACGGCACGGCTGGTGTGCGAGCAGACGGGCTGGCCGGTTGGCCACGCTTGGCTGGCCGATAGCTCGACGGGCAGGCTGGAGGCGACCGGGGTCTGGTGGCCGCCGGACAAGCGGTCGCTGGTCGCGCTGGACCACGCCAGCGACGTGGTGGATCTGGCCGGATACGGAGGGCTGCCAGGACGGGTTCTGGCGTCGGGCGCTCCAGCCTGGATCACCGACATCGCCGTTGACGCAGACTTTCCCCGATCCGGCGCGGCGCTTGCGCTCGGCCTGCGCTCGGCCTTCGCCTTCCCGGTGCTGTCGGGCTCCACGGTGCTGGCGGTGCTGGAGTTCTTCAGCGCCGCCGTGCTCGAGCCGGACCCCCAATTGCTGGCGGTCGCGCAGACGATCGGGGTTGCGCTCGGACGGGTCTGTGAGCGTGAGCGTGGGCGCCGGCGGATCGACGAGGACGCCACCCGGGCGCGTCAGATCCTCGATGCCACCGGTGACGCGTTCATCGCGACCGACTCCGCCGGGATCGTCATCGGCTGGAACCATTCCTCCGAGGAGATGTTCGGCTGGTCTCGGGACGAGGCGGTCGGGCGGCAGGTCTCGGCGCTGATCATCCCCGAGGAGTATCGGGCCGACCACGACGCCGGCATGGCGCGCTTCGTGCGCACCGGTGAGGCTCGCGTCATGGGCCAGCGCTTGGAACTGGAGGCGCTCCGGCGCTCCGGGGGGCGCTTCCCGGTCGAGCTGAGCTTCTGGCCGCTGCAGGTCGACGGCGAATGGAGCTTCTACTCGTTCGGGCGCGACATCACTCGGCGCAAGGCTCGCGAGGCTGAGCTGGCTCACCGAGTGCTGCACGACGAGCTCACCGGTCTGGCGAACAGGACGCTGCTGATCGATCGGATCGGAGAGGCACTGTCGGACCGGCGAGAGCATGGCGGCGAGCTGGCGGTGCTGTTCGTCGACCTCGACCGCTTCAAGGTCGTAAACGACAGCCTCGGGCATCACGCCGGCGATCAGCTGTTACGAGCTGTGGCCCGTCGCCTGTGGGAGGCGGTTCGTCCGACCGACACGGTTGCCAGGATCGCCGGTGACGAGTTCGCGATCCTCTGCGGTCATCTCGCCGATCGCGGTGAGGCGACCGTCATAGCCAAGCGCGTGGTCGCCTTGCTGCTCCAACCGATCGAACTGGCCGACGACCGCGTTCGCGCGGCGGCCAGCATCGGCATCGCCTTCGCCGACCGCCGCACGGCCGGTGCCGAGGACCTGCTGCGTGACGCCGACGCGGCCATGTACCGGGCCAAGGAGAGCGGCCGCGGGAGTGTGCAGGAGTTCGACACGCGCATGCGTCAGCGGAGCCGCAACCGCCTGCACACCGAACAGGACCTCGCCCATGCGGTCGAGCGTGACGAGCTGCGCCTGCACTACCAGCCGATCGTCGAGCTAGGCAGCGGCCGGCTTGTCGGGGTGGAGGCGCTGGTGCGCTGGGAGCATCCGCGGCGCGGTCTCCTGCCTCCGGGGGAATTCATCGACCTGGCGGAGGCCAGCGGCCTGATCGTTCCGATCGGCACCTGGGTGCTGGCGCAGGCCTGCCGGCAGGCATCGCTCTGGCAGGGGCAGGGAGCAGGCAGGCTGACGATGGCCGTGAACCTGTCCGCACGCCAACTCGGCCAGGCGGGCTTTGCCGAGGGCGCTGCCGCGATCGTCGCGGCAGCCGACCTCGACCCGGACCGCGTTCAGCTCGATCTCGAGATCACCGAGTCGCTGCTGATGGCCGACCCGGAGGCCTCCGCCGAGGTGCTGGGTGAACTGCGCGGGTGGGGCGCACGGCTCTCGATCGATGACTTCGGAACCGGCTACTCATCGCTGGCCTACCTGAAGTCCTTTCCCGTTGACACCGTCAAGATCGACCGCTCCTTCATAGCCGATCTCGGGACCAACTCCCGTAGCTTCGCGCTCGTGCGCGCGATCGTCGAGCTCGGCCACGCCCTCGACCTCGAGGTCGTCGGCGAGGGCGTCGAGAACGACGCGCAGCGCGAGCAGTTGCTGCGCGCCGGATGCGACCTGGCGCAGGGCTATCTGTTCGCGAAGCCCGGCCCACCCGAGCGGATCAGCGAGCTGCTGGTGCAGGCTCCTGGTGCAAGCGTGCCATCGCGTTAGCCGTCGCGCGCGGGCACCGTGGCCTGAGCACGGCGCCTCTACGGCCTCCGGTCTTGTCCTGGCGCCGCTCGGTCGAGGCTAAACTCCAGACTGCATGGCCATGACCCCTGAGAAGCTGCTGCTCGCGATGCCGCGCGGATACTGCGCCGGCGTCGACCGCGCGGTGCAGACGGTCGAGCGCGCGCTCGAGCTCTACGGCGCGCCCGTCTACGTGCGCAAGGAGATCGTGCACAACAAGCACGTCGTCCAGCAGCTGCGCGAGCGCGGGGCGATCTTCGTCGAGTCCGAGGGCGAGGTTCCCGAGGGCGCGACCGCCGTCTTCTCGGCCCACGGCGTGGCACCGAGCGTGCACGAGAACGCCGCCGCCCGCGAGCTCAACGTGATCGACGCGACCTGCCCGCTGGTCACCAAGGTCCACGTCGAGGCCAGGCGCTTTGCCGCCGAGGACTACACGATCGTGATGATCGGCCACGAGGGCCACGAGGAGGTCGAGGGCACGATGGGCGAGGCGCCCACCCAGATCATGCTCGTGCAGAGCGAGGAGGACGTCGACGCACTCGAGGTGCCCGACCCGCAACGCGTCGCCTACATCTCGCAGACGACGCTGAGCGTCGACGAGACCCAGTCGATCATCGTGGCGCTGCGCCAGAAATTCCCCGACATCGTCGGTCCGCGCAGGGACGACATCTGCTACGCCACCACCAACCGCCAGGCGGCCGTCAAGGAGCTCGCGCGCGAGTGCGACCTGGTGCTCGTGATCGGCAGCCGCAACTCCTCCAACTCCAACCGCCTGGTCGAGGTCGCGCGCGAGTGCGGCTCCGCCTCGCACCTGATCGACAACGAGGGTCAGGTCCAGGAGGAGTGGCTCGAGGGCGTGCGTGTGGTCGGCATCTCCTCCGGTGCGAGTGCCCCGGAGGAGCTCGTCAAGCGGCTGGTGCAGTTCTTCCGCGAGCGCGGAACCGCTGACGTGCAGGAGCTCGAGGTGATCAAGGAAGACACCCGCTTCATGCTCCCCAAAGCGATCCGGCAGGCGTTGGCGACCAGCGCGTAACTTGCGCACGCTGGTCATCTCGGACCTGCACATCGGTGCGGGTCACGGCCGGATGAAGCTGGACGACCCCGCAGCGGTCGGCACGCTCGCCCGCGCGATCGCCGGTTACGACCGCCTGGTGCTGCTCGGCGACGTCGTCGAGTTGCGCGAACGTCCGATCCAGGATGCGCTCGCCGCCGCTTCGCGCGTCCTGCCGCAGCTGGTCGCCGGACTGGGCGAGGGCAGCGAGGTGCTGGTGGTGTTCGGCAACCACGACCACCAGCTGCAGTTCCAGTCCGAGGCGCTCAGCCAGATCGAGTGGATGCTCTCCCAGAACGGGGCTCACGTGCGGTTCGAGTACCCGGGCGTGTGGCTGCGCGACGACGTCTACGCCCAGCACGGGCACTACCTGGACCGCCACACGACCACGCCCGCGTTCGAGCGGTTGGCGGCCGGCGCCATGGCGCGCTTCATCAAGCTGCCGCTGTCGGCGATGTCCGAGGTCAGGGACTACGAGCGGTTGCTGGCGCCCGTGTATGCCTGGATGTACTCGATCTCGCAGAACGGCGACGGTGAGGTGGACGCCTCCGACGGTGGTGGCTCGACCAGGCTGCTGAAGCGCATGCGCCACGCCAGGACGCTCGAGAAGCTCGCCCTGGAGACGGGCGTGCGGGCCGTGGTCGCGGCGGTCTCGCGGGCAGGGCTCGGGCCGCTGACCGGTGATCTCTCCGACGCGCAGCTGCGCCGCGCCTCGCTGATCGCCTACGGCGAGGTGCTGTCGGGTCTCGGTCTGATGCCGCGCTACGCGCTCTTCGGCCATACTCATCGCGCGGGCCCGCTACCGCACGACAACAAGGACGAGTGGGTGATCGGCGCCGGAACCGCGCTGGTCAACACCGGCTGCTGGGTGAACGAGCACTTCACCGTCGACCACGTCGTCGAGAATCCGTACAGGCCGGGCTTTGCGGTCGAGCTCGATTCGGACGCGCCGAACCCGCCACGGCTCGTGAACCTGCTCGATCGCTGATCGGGTTTGTGGTCCCGCGGCGAGCGGCAGATCCGAGCCTGCTGCCAGGTCCGGCCGCCGTCCGTGGTGCGGTAGAGCGTGGCGCTCCCCTCGTCGTGCTGCCGGGATTCTGGGCTTCACCGATTCCACGCATGGCATGGCGATCGGCGAGTTCGGCAACGGCAGCAAGCAGAACGACCGTCTGTACTACACGATCGACGGCGGCGCGAGCTACCACCCGGTGCCAATCGGCTAACCCCCACTGCCGGACTGAGAGCCCGACCCGTTGGGGTTCGCGATCGCCTGGTTCACGTCGGCGCGGCTGAGGATTCCGTGCGTCAGCGGCAGGCAGGCGTAGGCAGCGGGTTTGACGGCCGGCTGCTGCAGGCTGATCCCGGCCTTGGTCAGCATCTCCGGTGTCAGCTGACCCTGGCTGGTCGGATCGGGGAACCTCGGGAACCCGTGCTGGCGCATGCACTTGGCAAACGCCACAATGGCATCTGTCCGCGCGCGCTGCCGGGCCGGGCTGGGCCCGTTCGCTGCGTTGGGCAGAAGATGCCCGCAGGCCTTCTGCGCCGACTTGTACGCGGGCGAGCCGGTGATCGCGGGGTCCACCTGGATCATCACGCTCACGTGGTTGCCCTGCGTGTGGACACGTGGGTCCTGAAACTTGGTGACTCCGTGCGTGCGCATGCAGGCGGAGTACCGCACCCCGATCCGGTAGGCCTCCTGCGCTCCGTTGTCCTTGGAGGAATGGCCTGAGACCGAAGGTGAGGGCGGCTTTGAGCCGCCTCCGCAGGCGGCGACCAGCACAGCGGTAAGGCCGGCCACCGCCAGGGCGGGGACAGAGCGGCTGAGGCGGCGTGTGTGCATGGCATCGTTTTACGCGGTGACCGGTGCCGGGACCGTCACATCGATTGTCACCCGGCTGTGACCGCCAGGCGGCATGCTGTGCCGGTGCGCGTGCTCGTCGTCGAAGACCACCAGCGCCTGGCTAAGGCGATCGCGGGCGGTCTGCGTATGGAGGGCATGGCCGTGGACCTCGCCTTCGACGGCGACGACGCGCTCACGCACACCGCGATCAACGACTACGACGTGGTCGTGCTCGACCGCGATCTGCCCGGCGTGCACGGCGACCAGGTCTGCCGCTCGCTCGCGGACCGCCGCAGCCCGACGCGGGTGCTGATGCTGACCGCTTCCGACGCGATTCGCGACCGCGTCAGCGGCCTCGAGCTCGGTGCCGACGACTACCTCGGCAAGCCGTTCGACTTCTCCGAGCTGGTGGCTCGCGTGCGGGCGTTGGCGCGCCGCGCGAGCGCGCCCCTGCCACCGGTCTACCAGCGCGACGATCTGAGCCTCGACCCGGCCCGCAGGATCGTCTCGCGCGGCGACACGCGGGTTGACCTCAGTCCGAAGGAGTTCGCCGTCCTGGAGCACCTGCTCGCCGCTGACGGGCGCGCGGTCTCGGCCGAGGAGTTGCTCGAGCGGGTCTGGGACGAAGCTGCCAACCCGTTCACGACGACGGTCAAGACCACCATCGCGCGGTTGCGCGCCCGGCTCGGGCACCCGCCGCTGATCGAGACCGTGCGCGAGGGCGGCTACCGCATATGAGATGGCTGGCGGGATGGAGCGCGCGCGCCCGCCTGGCACTCGTCTACTCGGCGCTCTTCCTCGCGCTGGGGGTCGGCCTGCTGATCATGCTCGTGCTGCTGGCGGAAGCCGCGGCTCCGAGCGTGCACGCGACACAGTCGATCGCGACTCCGGGCCTGCCGCGGCTGGTGTTGCATCCGAGCGTCCTCCAGCTGCAGCGCCACGCCGACATCAGCCGGCTGGTGCTGATCGCCATGATCCTGGTCGTGCTCACTGCGCTGGCGGCCCTGCCGCTCGGTTGGTTTGCCTCCGGGCGCATGCTGCGGCCGCTACGCGAGATCACGGCGCGAGCCCGCACGATCTCCGCGGGCAACCTGCACGAGCGTCTCGCGCTGAGCGGCGTGCGCGACGAGTTCACCGAGTTGGGTGAGACGCTCGACGAGCTGCTCGCGCGCCTCGAGGCGTCCTTCGATGCGCAGCGCCGATTCGTCGCCAACGCCTCCCATGAGCTGCGCACGCCGCTGACGCTAGAGCGGACGCTGCTACAGGTTGCGCTCGCCGATCCCAACGCCACCGCCGCGACCCTGCGCGCCGCCTGCGAGGAGCTGCTATCCAACGGCCGCGAGCAGGAGCAGCTGATCGAGGCGCTGCTGACGCTGGCTCGCAGCGAGCGCGGACTCGAGCGGCGTGAGCGCGTTGATATCGGCGCGCTCGCCACCCGCCTGCTCGAAAGGCCCCACCCGGAGCTCGACGAGCACCAGATCGAGCTCGTCACCAAGCTGGAGCCGGCGGTCACCGAGGGCGATCCGGCGCTGCTCGAGCGCCTGATCTCGAACCTGGTCGAGAACGCGCTGCGCCACAACCTCGACGGCGGCCACGTCGAGGTCTCCACTCGCCAGCAGGGCGACCGCGCGCTGCTGCATGTCGAGAACAGCGGTCGGATGATCGCGCCCGAGGAGATCGAGACGATGTTCGAGCCCTTCCGGCGGCTGGGACCGGCCCGCATCGGGCCGGACTCGGGTCAGCACGGTCTCGGCCTCTCGATCGTGCGGGCCGTGGCCGAGGCGCACCACGCCGAGATCGACGCCCAGCCCCGCGCCGGCGGCGGCTTCACGATCACGGTCGCGTTCCCAGCTCCCGGCGCCATCACGGTCCGTCCGACGAGCTGAGACCGCTCAGGACACGCCCGGGCCCGCAAGCCCGGGCGTGAAGCAGACCGCGAGCACGCACAGCTCATCGCTCACCGACAGCTCGAGCACGCCCGCGGTGTGGTGCTCGTGCACGATCAACTCGTAGGCGCCGGGGTTGGGAACCTCGAGCGCAACCCCGTTGACCGTGGCCACGCCGCTGCCCTGGAAGACGCCCCACACGCCGCCGGCCTCGTAAGGCCCGTTGTAGGGGCCGGCGACGTCGTCGCTCTGGGGTACGAGCAGCGCGCTCGGCTCGTCCTCGGGCCGGACCGGCGCGACCGTTTCCTGCTCGATCCCGAGCAGCTCCTGGATCGCCAGCTCGGTCTCGGCATACGCCCCCTCGCCGTAGTGGTACTCGAACAGGAAGCCGTCTGGGTTCCAGAGGTAGCGCGCGGGCCAGCCGAGGTTCTCGTACTCCTGCCAGATCTGGTGCCCGACGTCGACCACGACGGGATACTCGATCCCCAGGCGCTGCACCGCGGTGGCCACGGCCTCGGGGTCGTCGGAGGGCTCGAAGCCGGCCGAATGCACGCCGACCACGCGCAGTCCCTGGTCGGCATAGCGCGCGTGCCATGCTTTGAGATAAGGCAGCGTGCGGATCGAGTTGGGTCGGCAGAAATCCCAGAACTCGATCAGCACGGGCCGGCCCCGCTGCTGGTCCATCCTCAGCGAGGCCACGTTGATCCAGGGCAGCCTCGCCGGAAAGACCGGTGCCGATATGTGGTCGACGGGAGCGCGGATGTGAGCAGGTTACGAAGTCGTGACGCCTCGACACAGTCTCGTCACAGTTTCCAAGCCCCCAGCAAGGGGGTTTACCAGACGGGTCGGGCACCGGCCTATACTGGATAACTCATAAATCCCGAGTGTTTTTTAGGAGTTTTCGATGAGTCCCTCTGGAGCAGAGGTTCTTCGCCAGATCAAGGACCGGATCGACGAGGTCGACCCGGCAGCCGTGCGTGATCAGCTCCAGACCGGAGCGATCGTCATCGATGTCCGCCAGGACGAGGAGTGGGCCGTCGGGCACCTTCCCGGCGCCCGCCACGTGCCCAAGAGCCACCTCGAGTCCCGCATCGAGGGCACCGCGCCCGACA
The DNA here is from genome assembly GCA_050696795.1 of Solirubrobacteraceae bacterium. Taxonomy (GTDB): domain Bacteria; phylum Actinomycetota; class Thermoleophilia; order Solirubrobacterales; family Solirubrobacteraceae; genus Palsa-465. The sequence continues at coordinate 8,283 of JBOGYJ010000216.1, forward strand.
AGGCTCAAGCCGTGATCCTCTACTGCGCATCCGGGCAGCGTTCGGCCTGGGCCACGCGCACGTTGGTGGAGGATCTCGGCTACGAGCACGTCTCCTCTATGACCGGCGGCTTCACGCTGTGGAAGGACCGCGGGTATGACGTCGAGGTGCCGCGCTTCATGAGCGCCGAGCAGCGCGACCGCTACTCGCGCCACCTGCTGCTGCCCGAGGTAGGGATCGAGGGGCAGCAGAAGCTGCTCGACGCCAAGGTGCTGCTGCTCGGTGCCGGTGGTCTCGGCGCCCCCTCGGCACTGTATCTGGCGGCGGCGGGCGTGGGCACGCTCGGGATCGTCGACGATGACGTCGTCGATCTCTCGAACCTGCAGCGCCAGGTGATCCACAACTCGGAGCGGGTCGGGGTCGCGAAGGTCGACTCGGCCGAGGAGACGATCAATGCGCTCAACCCCGACGTCAACGTCGTCAAGCACAAGCTGCGGCTGGGCGTCGACAACGTCATGGAGATCCTGCGGGGCTACGACATCGTGGTCGACGGCCTCGACAACTTCCCCACGCGTTACCTGGTCAACGACGCCTCCGTGCGCCTGCGGATCCCGGTCGTGTCGGCGGCGATCCTCGGCTTCGACGGGCAGCTGTCGGTCTTCAAGCCCTACGAGGGGCCGTGCTACCGCTGCCTGTTCCCGGT
>JBOGYJ010000217.1:0-4021 GCA_050696795.1 Solirubrobacteraceae bacterium
GGGGAGAGGGCTCTGCGACGGTCGATCCACCGTGCCAGCAAAGCGGCGGTCTGCTCGTCGACGCCGACGGTCCGCGACCGGTCGCCCTTGCCGTGACGCACCCGGATCGTTCCCTGCTTGAGATCGACGTCGCGCAGCTCAAGCGACAAGGCCTCTGAGATGCGCAGCCCCGAGCGCCATAGGACCGCGATCAGCGCCCGGTTTCTGATCCCCGTCGGCGCGCGGGTGCTGCACGCCTTCAACAGCGCGACCGCCTCGGCCTCTGAGAGCACCTCCGGCGGACGCCGGCGCGACGCCGATGCCGCGCCCTTTCTCATCTTCGTCTTGGAGGCCCGCGGCCTGGTGGCGGTCATCGAGCGCCCGCCGTAGCGAGCTGGCGCACGTCGGCCTCGCGCGCCCGCTGCGCTGACCAGCCCGCGGTGACCAACTCGGCGACGAGGCCGGCGATCAGCTCGCCGATCTCTGCGGCCAGATGCCGGCGATCCTCGCCAATCTGCTGGTAGTCGCAGAACGCGCGATGGATCGTCCAGTGGGCCTGCTGCAGCTCGCCCAGCACGACCGCCTCGATCTCGGCCGCCGAGGCGCCTGAGCGCGCCGCGTCACCGACGCTCTCAACAACCGCGCTGGCGCCCTGGGCGGCAGCGGCGGCGCCGTCGTAGACCAGGCCCAGCGCGTCGGGATGCAACCCCGACCACAGCCGATCGTTGGCCGTCTGCAGGCGCTGCTGGGCGGCGTTCAGGCGCTCGGCGAGCGCTCGGTCCTGCTCGAAGGCGTCGCCCAGCTCCCTGGCGAGCCGCGCAGCGGCCTGGGGCACATCAGCGGTCATCCCGTCCCTCTCGTTGAGTCACGTAATGCATCCTTTTCGTGACTCTATTGCTCGGTCCGGACAGAACTACTGAGGGCGTGATCGATGCGCTCCCCCTCTGGCAGTTGCTTGACGCGCGGTGGCCTCTGCGGTTATAGTTCGCACGAACTCGCAGTGGCCGGGGGTCGGGAGGTTCAAGTGCGCTTCAGACTCGTTCGCTCGGTCCTGTTTGCCGTCACATCGTCGTTGACGATTCTCGCCGCGAGTTCGGCTGTAGCCAACGCCGCCTACACACGTACGAACATCGACAACAACTGTACGCTTGTTGCGTATCAGCCCACCCAGGACGGACAGTCCTATAAGGTCGATGCGGCGGTCGGGTGCGGCACCGCGGTAGACGTTCAGCTTCAGACTTGCGCTCGCGTCTACAACCCCCCCAACTGGTACACAGTGACCGGATCTTGTGTGCCGAGCGATTCGTCGACCTACGATTTCGGGGTCACGTACTACACGGGGGAATACGGGAAATGGGAGCTGGGTGTGTGTGGTCACACCTATCTTTCACGCGGCTTTGGGGCGACGAACTCGGGCTCGGCGTACGGGGCAAGCCAAGATGAGAAGCAGTGTTCCTAGCGATAAATGCGAGACGGAGCGAAGAACAACATGCGCCACACACGATCGCGACTCGTTATCGCGGTGATGGGGACGGCTGTGCTCGCGGCGGGCGGAGCGGTCGCTGAGGCCGCGGGAAGTCGGGCCCAGAGCCGACCCGAGGCGGTCAAGCGCCCGGCCCTGACTGTCCGTGTGGTCAAGCACCAGGGCAGGATCACAACCGTTCCCGCTGTCCTCGCCAGAGCATTCCCGGTATTTCGTCATTCCAACAGGCTGCGCGCGCGCCAAGCGAACATGCAATCGGTCCCGAGCAACCTCTTGGCCCCAGCAGAGCAGCGTTTCGGAATCAACCCAGCACTTCAGCAGCAGGTTTTTGCGTCGAATACCATGGCGATCTCGCTTGTTCCCGGCGCGGATGCCACCTGCATCGTGATCAGTCAAGCGAGCGGTGGTGGAGCGATGTCCTGCAGCCCAAACACGCTGGTGGAAAGCCAGGGGTTCGTGATCTCGACAACCAACCAGCGCACGACGAAGTGGATGGGCGCTCTCCCGGCTGGAACGCATAACGTTGTGGTCGGCTCCGCACCGCTTCCCACATCGAGCTTGGCCTCGGGAGGAGGTTTCTTCTATGAGGCCACCGGCTCCTCGCCGTTCTCGTACACGACTTCTTCGGGGAAGCAGATAATCCGCACGACTGCACATGCGGTGACCCCGAGCCAAGCACCCTCTCCGACTTCGTAGAGGGGTTTGAAAAGCAAGACGAGTGGGCCCGAAAGGGGCCAGGTCATTGCGAAGCAAAAGGGGGTTCGGCAGCTTTGGTCGATTGGTCACGTTTTGGGCCATTAACGTGACCGTATGACGGCCCTGGGGCGCCCGCTGAGCGTAAACGTGACTCAAACGGGCGAGAGGGCCTCGCGAATCAGGGGCCTGGAGTGTCCAGGACGATGCCCATCGAGCGCTGGACCACTGCCTTCACGGGCCAGCTCACCCACGCCGCCGGCGCCAACCCCCGGATGGCCGGCCTGCCACAGCATCTGCATGCCGCGCTGCTGGCGTCGTTCCGGTCACGGCCGGACCTCCTTCGTATGGGGTCAGCCGGACCTCCATAGCGTCTAGTGGATCGTGAACGAGGTCCCGGTGACGTCGGAGGTGAACGCCACCCCGGAGCCTGGGCCGATCGTGGGTCCGCACTTGACTCCCGAGTTCCAGCACGCCGACACGGTGTAGTTGCCGGAGGTGTAGCCGCTGCGGTCAGGAGAGGTGAAGTGCGAAGTTCCGGGGCTGCCTGAGCCTGAATCCACCGAGTCGCTGCGTGAGTGACGTGGATTTGGGCTGATCGTCTGTGATCGGGGGTGCGTGTCGGCTCGTGACGGTTTTGCGTTCGGCGTGTGGGCGCGTTGGCGTTCGCCTGGGACGCTTGGGGCGTTTTTCGGCTGGTTTGCGGGCATGGTGAGATCGCCGGTGTCGGCGGCGGGGCTGGGTGATGCTGGTCGGGGCCGGCGCGGCCGCTCAGGTGAGCGCCGGGAGCGCTCGGATCGCGTCCAGCACGGTGGTGAACTGGTGCTGCCAGGGCCAGCGGGCGGGCATCCGCAGGGTCCATTGCCGGCAGTGGCGGGTCAGGCGGGCGGGGACGGCAAAGAGCTGTGCTCGGCGGGTTGACGCGGTCTGGACGGGCGCGGTCGGCTGACCGATCTGGGTGGTCTGGCGTCCGAGGTTGTGCGCGAGGGAAGCGACCACGGTCCAGGCGCTGTTGGCGTGCATGTTGGCGGAGGGGAAGTGCGCAAGCGCGCCGTCCTTGAGGTCGCGGATCGCCAGCTCGACGGTCGCGTGGTCGCGGTGATCGACATCAGCGACGAGCGTGGGGATCGTGGTGCGGTTGGTCATAAAGCAGTGGTGGCGCCAGTCGGGGAACAGCTCGGCCTGTACGCCGGTCAGCCGCGTGCGGCGCACGATCAGCCGCCACTGGTCGTAGGCGATCTCGGCGATCTGCGCCTCGCCGGTATCGGGGTAGTCGGTGACCGTGACCCAGTCGCTCTCGTCGATCTGCTCGATCAAACGCTTGATCTTGGTGCTGTTCTTGACGCCGATCGAGAACTCGATCTCGCGCGCATCGAGGGCCTTGAACAGCTTGTGGTTCTCATACCCCGAGTCGGCGCGGATCACGATCGGGGCGCTGTAGCCGGCGCGGCGCACCCGGGCGATCAGCTCATCGACGAACCGTTCGATCCCGCGCTGGGTGTTGGCCTTGCCCTTGCGGTTGCGGATGTGCAGCACCTCGCCGGTGTCCGCGCGGACCGCGAGGATCGGGTGGTAGCCGAGCTTCTTGGTGTACCCGTAGGCGGCGCCCTGCTTCAAACGGCCGCACACCTCCCCGACAAAACGGTCGACATCGATCACCAGTCGTCCCTGACCGGGACCGGCGCCCGCCCGCCAGGCGCGCACCAACGCCTCGCCGAGCAGGGCGTCGAGCTGGCGCACATGCCCGAAGGGTCGCGGTAGGGACCGCCCTTCGCCTGTTGGCTCGGGCGGCCCCCCGCACAGATCCCAGCGTGCGCTGCTAGCGCACTGGGCTCCTGGCTTGGGTTCTGGCGTTGAATCGCTGGC
>JBOGYJ010000218.1:0-1689 GCA_050696795.1 Solirubrobacteraceae bacterium
ACGGTCGGCCCTTCATGATTCGAATGACCGGCCGCGCGGCTGCTACCGCGCGCGCCTTCAACGTATGTCCTTCGACACGGCGGGCCGGCCACCTTCACCCGGCCGCCACGCCGTACTGCTCATGCCAGCTTTGCAGCCGGCGCGGAGAAGAGCAGCAGTCGATGGCGGACTGCCCCGCGGGTGACTTTCCAGAAGTTGGCCCGTCGACTGCGTTGCTCCTGCTTCCCGTTGTGGTGGAGCTGAAGCGGGTGCCACGGCCGGCCGACGTAGAATCGTTCGCGTGAGCACCAAGGGGCGCCTCCACCAGCTTGTCGATGAGCTGTCCGACCAAGAGGCCGACGACACGCTCCGCTATATCGCGCAGCGCCGCGAGGATTCGATGATTGCGGCGTTCCGCGACGCACCGGAGGACGACGAGCCGCTCAGCGCTGAGGACGAGCGAGCGCTCGCCGAGGTTCAAGCCGATCGGGCGGCGGGCGTGCCGCGTATCTCCTACGCCGAGATCAAGCGCAAGCACGGCACGTGACCGCGGAGCAGTGGGCGGTCGAGTTCGAACGGCGCGCCGAGCGAGATCTCGAACGACTCGACCGACAGGTGAAGGAACGCGTGCTCGGGACGATCGACCGGCTCGCTCAGGACCCGCTCAGCGCCGATGTCCGAAAGCTGACGGGTCGGCGGGAGTTGCGGCTTCGTGTCGGTGACTGGCGTGTGATCTTGGAGCTCGACATCGCGGCGCGCGCGATCGTGATCGAGCGGATCCTGCCGCGTGGCCGCGCCTACGATCGCTGAAGGCAGCGCGGGTTCGACGTTGCCGTTGGCCTCGGCAGCATGTCGTCACCCAACGTCCCCGGGGCTTCTGCTTCTCGGTTCCGGGCGACCGGAGGAGAAGCCGACCACCAGGCTGCTGGACGGGCGACAAAGATGGCATGAACGGCCCGTGATCTGAGCGGGGTCGGCCAGAGTGTGAAGGTGGTCGGTCCTCCGTGTCGAACGGCGTCGTAGGCGTGCGCGGTACCAGCCGCGCGGCCGGCCAATCGAACAGGAGGTACCGACCGTGCTCGACGGTAAGGGGTCGGTCGCCCGGAACGCTGCTGGCGTGATGGTGGCGGCCGTTGGCTGGGGCGATCATCGCTGGCTTTGACGTGCATATGCGCCAGATCACGTTTGACTGTCTGGACTCTCAGTCTGGGGAGGTGACGCGTGGGCGGATCGCCTCAGAGCCAGGTGCGGTCACCGAGTGGATGGCACGGTTAGCTGGCCGGGAGGTGCATGTTGGGATCGAGGCGTACACCGGCTGGTTGTTCGTCGCTCGGGCGGTGCAGGCGTGCGGCGGGATCGCGCACCTGGCCGAGACTGTCGAGACCCGGGCGCTCAGGGGTCGCAAGCGTCGCGCCAAGACCGACCGTCAGGACGCGTTGTGGCTCCGCGAGTTGCTTGCCGAGGGCAGGTTGCCGGAGTCCTGGATCGCGCCCGAGCATGTCCGTCAATGGCGCTCACGGCTGCACTTGCGCAAGGCCCTGATCGATGAGCGCACCCAGTGGCTTTTGCGGATCCGCTCGGTGCTCTACCACCACGGGATCAGCTCCGGCGCGCCCGCCAGGGTCGCCGCCGCCGACGGCCGCCGGTTCCTGAGCGTCTGGATCTGCCCGAGGACGCCCGCGAGCTGGTCACCGTCGCGCTGTTCATGAT
>JBOGYJ010000219.1:0-3173 GCA_050696795.1 Solirubrobacteraceae bacterium
TCGACGTGATGCCCATGCTCTTCAAACCATTCGGCGGCGGTCCGATGCAGCCACGGGATCTCGTCGTGGGCGGTGCGCCGCAGGTCCGGCGCGAGTAGGTCAGCGAGCATACGGTGGTAGCGAAACCACGATCGGCTGGTGTCGGTGGAGGACACGAACGCGTTGGCTCGCTCCAGCTCGTGCAGCAGCCGCACGCCGCCGGGGGCTCCGGTCAAAAGCTCGGCGAGCTCGCCGTTGACCCGATCAAGGATCGAGGTCCGCAGCAAAAGCCGCTCGAGGTCAGGCGGCTGGCGCTCGAGCACCTCGGCCAGCAGATATGCCGCGACGCTGCCGGAGAACTCGGATGCCGCGACGCTGCCGGAGAACTCGGCGTCGGGATCTGAGCTTCCATCCAGCGAGAGTGCCGCCAGCCGCAAACAGGCCGCCCACCCTCCGTCCGCGCCTGCAACCGGTCAAGGGCGCGCTCGGGCAGTTGCACTCCGGACTGGTCGAACAGCCCGCGCGCCTCTACGAACGTGAAGCGAAGATCGCTGGCACGGATCTCGGCCAGCCCCCTCCAGGCGCAGGCGATGCAACCCCAGCTGTAGCTCGTGGCGCGTAGCCAGCACAAGCTGAAGCTCCTCGGGCGCGCGCGTGCCCGAAAGCGCCACAGCGCTCCCAAGCTTCGCAGCACTCCGCTCACCGCAGCAGATCCTCGGGCCGGGCGCCGTGCGGTGATTACCCACATCGGGTGACGCCGGATTACCCCAGTGGGCCCGAGCATCGACGTCACCAAGGGGTCAAGCCCGAGATCGAGATCTCGCCGTCGGGGCCCAGAGACTCACGGACCACAGATGAGGACAAGATGATGTTCGAGATAGGGATCATGACGTTCGGCGAGGTCACCGCAGACCCCGTCACCGGCGCGCTGCCGACTCCCCGCCAGCGGGTGCGCGAGACGGTTGAGCAGGCGACGGTCGCCGACGAGGTCGGCCTGGACGTGTTCGGCGTCGGCGAGCACCATCGTCGCGACTTCGTCGGGTCGGCCCCGTCGATCCTGTTGGCGGCCGCGACGGAGAACACAGAGAAGATCAAGCTGACCAGCTCGGTCACGGTGCTGGGGTCCGAGGATCCCGTGCGCGTCTGGGAGCAGTTCGCGACGATCGATCTGCTGTCGGGCGGGCGGGCGGAGATCATCGCCGGACGCGGCTCCTACACGGAGTCCTTCCCGCTGTTCGGCTATGACCTGAACGACTACGCCGACCTGTTCCGTGAGAAGCTCGACCTGCTGCTCGCGATCCGCGAGCACAATCCGCTCACCTGGCACGGACACCTCCGGCCCGGTCTGACCGACGCCGACATCGCACCGCGCGCCTACGGCGAGACGATCCCGATCTGGGTCGGAGTGGGCGGCTCCGCGGCCTCGGCGGTCAGCACCGGTCGGCGCGGGTTGCCGATGGCGCTTGCCCTGCTGCTAGGCCCGTTGACCTACCACACCGACACGGTTGCCCTCTACCGGCAGGCAGCTGCCGAGGCGGGGCATGACGCCGACGCGCTGCCGGTCAGCATCAACGCGCACGGGTTCGTCGGCGCGACCAGCCAGGCCGCCCGCGACGTGATGTTCCCGTACTTCGCCAAGGGGATGATGGACAACAACCACCAGCGCGGCCGGGGATTCCCGCTCTCGCGACCCGCGTTTGACGCGCAATCCTCCCCCGCGGCCGGGCTGATCGTCGGCAGCGCCGAGGAGGTCGCCGAGAAGCTGTTGGCCTACCACGAGCTGTACGGCATCACCCGCGCGATCATCCAGATCGGCTTCGGCGGAATGCCCCAGAGCGAGCACCTCGCCGCGATCGAGCGCCTCGGCACCGAGGTCGCGCCGATCGTCCGCCGCGAGGTCCAGTCCCGCCAGACGAGCCTGGTATGAGCGCCACAGCAACCAACGACCGGCCGCAGGCGATGACGCCGACGCACCCGGACAGCGATGCGCGGCTGCGGGTCGTCGTCGTCAACGGCAGCCCGAACGACCCGTCAAAGACGATGGGGCTGGTCGATGTGATTCTCACCACGCTGGAGGGGCTGGCCGCAATCGAGCCCTCGCGGGTCGACGTCTACCGCCTCGGCCCGGGGTTCACCAGCGCGATCGAGCGCCAGGACGTCACACCGGACGTCGAAGCCGCGCTGCGCCTCGCCGAGAACGCCGACCTGCTGATCGCCGCCACACCGGTGTTCCGCGGCTCCTACCCGGGGATGTTCAAGCACTTCTTCGACCTCGTCGAGCAGTACGCACTGGCCAACACACCCGTCCTGCTAGCCGCCACCGCCGGAGGCGAGCGTCACACGCTCGTGCTCGAACACGCCATGCGCCCCCTGTTCGCGTTCTTTCAGGCGCTCACCATCCCCGTCGCGCTGTTCGCGTCGGCAGGGGACTTCGACGGCACCACCCTGCTCAACCCACGGGTCTACGGACGCATCGAAACCGGGCTGGCAGACGTCGCCGACCTCCTGCAAGCGCGCGCACAGCAGGCCACCGCCGTCAGGGACGGCGTCGACTCGCAGTCAAACGGCCGGACATCCATGCCGACCGACGTTCACCCACGAGAGAGAGGAACATGATGAGAGTCCGACTCACCATCGACGGACAGCACGCGACGGCTACGCTCGCCGACAACCCCACGGCGCGCGACTTCGCGAGCCTGCTGCCGATCACCGTCCCCATGCGTGACCTGTTCGACCGCGAGAAACCCGGCCCGCTGACACGCGCGCTTGACGACGGCGGCGAACACGAGTTCCGCTACGAGATCGGCCAACTCGCCTACTGGCCGCCAGAACACGAGATCGCGATCTTCTATGCCGAAGCGGGCCCCAGCATCCCCAGCCCCGGCATCATCCCACTGGGCACGATCGACGCCGGCCTGGACACCATCACCGGCGCCTCCGACGAGTTCGCGATGACGATCGAAGCGACCTCAGGACAGCCCTACCCGGCGTCTTGATGCCCGTTCGCTCGCGACGCACGGGAGTGTCCGGCCAACTGTTGGGGAGTTGTGCTGGCATGGCTGTGTCAGCATGGCTGTGTCACTGACCCGGCTTTTGGGTTGCGTGGCGGTCGGCGAAGTTCCAGACGGTGTCGATGAGTTGCTGTGGGGTCTCGAGCTGCGGTAGGTGGCCGGTTTCGGTGAGCAGTTCGTACT
>JBOGYJ010000220.1:0-4615 GCA_050696795.1 Solirubrobacteraceae bacterium
CGCGCTCGCGCTCGCGCTCGGCGGCGTACCCGCGGGCGGGCTCGGCGGCGTACCGGCGGGCGGGCTCGGCGGCACACCCGCGGGCGCACTGCTCTCCGCGCCGGGCGCGCTCGAGGACCTGCAGGCCCGAGAGCTGGCCGTCCTGCACGACCGCAGCTTCAGCGACGACCCGACGCGTCTGCTGCGCCTGGCGCGCTACGCCGCCCGCCTGGGTTTCGCCGTCGCGCCCCACACCCGCGAGCTCGCCAGCGAGGCCGTCGCCAGTAACGCGCTCGACACGATCAGCGGCACCCGCATCGGCAACGAGCTGCGCCTGCTCGCCGCCGAGCCCGACCCGGTCGCGGCATTCCGGGCCACGCAAGGACTCGGCCTGCCATGGGGCATCGACGGCGAAGCGGCACGGCAGGCGCTCGCGGTGCTACCCCCCGACGGACGCGCCGACCTGCTCGTGCTCGCGCTGGTGCTGGCCGAGGTGGAGAGCGACGGGATCGATGCGATGGGGTTCACGGCTGCCGAGCGAAAGGCGATCCTGGAGGGTCGCGAGGCGCGCGCTGTGGCCCGAGGCCTGGCCGGCGCAAACTCGAACTCGGAGATCGCGCGGATTGTGGGCGCGTCGGGGATCGAGACGGTCGCGCTCGCGTTCAGCCAGGGTGCAGCGTCGCCATCCCTGACGTGGCTGCAGGATCTCCGTCACCTGCGACTCCAAATCGGCGGCGACGATCTCATCGACAAAGGCATCCCCGAAGGGCCACGGCTAGGGTACGCGCTGCAAGCCGCTAGGGACGCACTGATGGACGGCGAGGCGACCGATCGCGAGTCGCAGCTGCGGGTGGCGCTGGAGGCGGCCGAGTAGTCTCGAAGCATGGAGCTCAGCGCCCAGCTGCGAAGCCCCTTCGAGGACCGAGACGGCCAGATCGCGATCGACCTCCCCGGCGCCCGCGCCGTGTTCACCACCCGCTCCTGGGGAGACGTGCGCGAGACCGAGACGGCGATTGCCGAGCGTCTCGGTGTGGCACTGGTGCGCCCGCAGCAGGTGCATGGCGCCGACGTGATCGCGGTGACGACGGCGGCGGTGACGACGGGGGCGGTGACGACGGGGGCGGCCCAGACCCAGACCGAGGCCGACGCGATCATCACCGCGGCCCGTGGCGTGGCCGCGGCCGTGATCACCGCCGACTGCCTGCCGATCGTGATCGCGTCGCCCAGCGGCGTGGCCGCCGTCCACGCCGGCTGGCGTGGCCTCGATGCAGGCGTGATCGCCAACGCGGTAGCCAGGCTGCGCGAGCTCGGCGGGGGAGTGATGCACGCCGCCATCGGCCCCGGCGCCGGCGTCTGCTGCTACGAGGTCGGTGAGGATCTCCACCGCCGTTTCAACGCTCACTGCCAGGACTTTCACAGCGGGCGCAAGCTCGACCTCAAGGCGATCGCGCGCGTGCAGCTGATGGAGGCGGGCGTCGCCCGCATCCACGACAGCGAGATCTGCACGATCTGCGCCGACCCCGAGCTGACCTTCTCCCACCGGCGCGAGGGCACCGGCACCGGGCGCCAGGCGGCGATCGCATGGTTGAGCTGATTCACGCCCTCAGGGCCGAGGATGTCCGCGCCAACCTCGAGCAGGTGCGCGAGCGACTCGACCAGGCGGGACGCGGGCCCGGCGAGGTGCAGATCCTGGCGGCCGTCAAATACCTCCCGGCCGAGGAGCTGCCGGCGCTGGCGGACGCAGGCATCACGCTCGTCGGCGAGAACCGGGCCCAGGAGTTGCTGACCAAGGCGCAGGCCCATCCCGGCTTCACCTGGGACTTCATCGGCGCACTGCAGAGCCGCAAGGTGCCGATCGTGCTGCCACACGTGCGCTACATCCACTCGGTCGCCAGCGATTCGGCGCTCGAGCAGCTGGCCAAGCACGGAACCCCGCAGACCAGGATCCTGGTCGAGATCAACGTCGCCACCGACAGCGCCAAGTCCGGCATCACTCCCGCCGAGCTGCCGGGCTTCCTCGAGCGCTGCCCGGTCACCGTAGTCGGGTTGATGACGATGCCGCCCCTGGCGGAGAAGCCCGAGCAGAACCGACGTCACTTCGCGGCCCTCAGGGAGATCGCCGAAGCACACGGCCTGCGCGAGCTTTCGATGGGCACGAGCCAGGATTACGGTGTCGCGGCGGAGGAGGGAGCGACCATCATCCGCCTCGGATCGCTCCTTTACCGGCCGAGAGCGGCATAATCAGCCAGCGGTCTTTAGCAGGGAAATCGGACGGAAACCCGAACGAACCACCGATATGGCATTTCGTGACACATGGCATCGAACGCTCGTCTACTTCGGCCTCGCCGAGGACGAGGCGTATGACGACGACTTCGAGCCTTACTCGGAACCGGAGGTCCAGATGCAGGACAACTACCGGGATCGCCCCACGGTGCGACGTCTCGAGTCCCGTCCACGCCGGCGCCGCGACGAATTCGACGACATCTTCGGTGATGAAGGCGACAACCGCCGCACGACCGTGCTGCGGCCGGTCGCGACCCGCCCGCGCGGCGGCAGCGGCGATGTGCGCGTGCACTCGGTCGCTCCCAAGAACTTCAACGACGCTCAGGACGTGGCCGACAAGTTCAAGGACGCCATCCCGGTGATCCTGAACCTGCAGGGCGCCGACTCGGATCTGTCCAAGCGCCTGATCGACTTCGCCAGCGGTCTCACCTATGCGCTCGACGGTGGCATGCAGCGAATCGCCGACAAGGTCTTCCTGCTCACCCCGCAGAACGTCGAGGTCTCCGCCGACCAGCGCGCCGAGCTGATCGAGAAGGGCTTCTTCAACCAGTCGTGAGGTTCGCGTCGGGCCGGGGCTCCCGCTGTCGCCCGGCCCGCAGGTACGCTTCACGGCGATGAAGATCGGACTGATCGGCTCAGGCAACATGGCCCGCGCGATGGCGCGCGGCTGGGGTGAGCCCGTGCTCTGCACCGACAGCGGCTCCGGCAGCGCCCAGGCGCTGGTTGACGAGCTGGGCGGCGAACGCGTGTCCAGCAACCGCGAGCTCGCCGAGCGCGCCGATCTGGTGGTGCTCTGCCACAAGCCGTACCAGCTGGCCACGGTGGCGGAGGAGATCCGCGAGCTGACCAAGGCGGTCGCCAGCGTGCTGGGCGGCGTCAAGACCGGCGATCTGCAGAGCGCCTATCCGCACGCGCAGGTATTCACGCTGATGCCAAACACGCCGGTCGCGCTGCGCCAGGGAGTGGTCGTTTACGCGAAGTCCCCGCGCCATCCCGTCGACGAGACGCTCGAAGCGCAGGTGCTCGAGCTGTTCGGCCGCCTCGGCAAGGTCATCACCCTCCCCGAGCGGCTGATGGGCGCGGCCACGGCGATCTGCGGGGTCGGCCCCGCCTACCAGGCGCTGCTGGCCGAGGCGCAGGTCGACGCCGCTGTGCGCAAGGGGCTCACCGCCCGGCTGGCATCTGAGCTGGTCACCGCGACGATGAGCGGCTCAGCCGCCCTGATCGAGGCCCGGGGCTACGACACGCTGGCCGTGCGCCGCGAGGTCACCTCGCCCGGCGGCTCGACCGCGCGCGGGCTCGAGGCGCTCGAGGCCTCCGGCATCCGCGCCGCCTTCCAGGACGCGATCGAGGCCGTAATCAGCCCGCCGGAGGAACGCTGAGCATGCTGCTGGCCGCGAGCGTGCGCGTCGACATCGCCAACTATGTCTCGGACGTGTTCGGCGTCTACATCGCGCTGATCCTGATCTACGTGCTCACCAGCCTGATGTTCGCCTTCGGCCTGCGGCCGGGCTACTCGCGCGGGCTCGACAGGTTCCTGGCTTTCCTGCGCGAGGTGTGCGATCCATATCTGCGGATCTTCCGCCGGCTGATCCCCGGCATGGGCGCGATCGACTTCAGCCCGATCATCGCGATCATCGTGCTCGGGGTGGTCAGCTCGATCGTGGTCAGCCTGATCCGTGGCTGACAGATCACGCCGCCGCGCGGCCGTGCGGGCCGCGGTTGTCTGCGCGGTGGTGATCGGTCTCGACCAGCTCACCAAGCACACGCTCGGGACCTGGCTCGGACCTGGCCAGGTGCGGCACGTGATCCCCGGCCTGACGCTCGTCTACGAGCGCAACACCGGCGTGGCCTTCAGCTTCCTCGCCGGCACCGGCGCGCTGGTCTACCTCGTCACCGCGATCGCCCTGGTCGCACTGATCGCCTTCCTGCTGATGCGGCCGCGGCGCAGGCTGCTGTGGCTGCCGACCGGGATGCTCGTCGGCGGCGCGATCGGCAACCTGATCGACCGCGTCGCACTCGGCTCGGTGATCGACTTCATCAAGCTGCCGCACTGGCCGGCCTTCAACATCGCCGACACCTGCATCACCTTCGGCGTGATCATCCTCGTACTGGTGATCGAACGTGGCTGAGATCGAGTGGCAGGGGACGGTCGGCCCCGACGACATCGGTCTGCGCCTCGACCAGTTCCTGGCCGATCGCCTCGGCTCGCGCTCGCGGGCGGCGCGGCTGATCTCCGCCGGTTTGGTGCAGGTCGACGGCCGCGCCGTGCAGAAGCGCCATCCGGTGGCGAGCGGCCAGCGGGTCGTCGTCGGGCGGGAGACGCTGGAGCGGGCGCCGGTCAGCGGACCGG
>JBOGYJ010000221.1:0-5671 GCA_050696795.1 Solirubrobacteraceae bacterium
GGTATCTCGATGCGCTCGCGTGGCCGCCTCTTGTCTTTGCAGCAGCGGCGACGTTGTGCGAGACGGCCGCGAGACTGCCCGTCTCGACGGAGAGCGGCAGGCACGGCAAGACTGCCCCTCGGGCGACAAAGCGGAAGTCGCCTCACGGCCGGGCCGTTCGGCTACGGACGGGTGAGGTGGCGCATCTGTGCGGTGATCGTCGCGTGACTGTAGCTCTCGGGAGCGTCGGGATCGGGCCGCCAGCCTGACGGCTCGTCGGGGGCCTGGGAGGGGGCGACGCTTTCAGGCCCGAACTCGAACAGCCACCAGAGGTTGCTCCAGGGGTCGCGCAGGCGCGCGAGCCGTTGTTTGCCGAAGAAGGCGATCGGCTCGGTGAACACCTCGGCTCCATGAGCTCTCGCGCGGTCTGAGACTTCGAGCGCATCGGCGACGTACACCTGCAGCAGGGCGGGGGTGAAAGGCCAGTCAGGCTTGGCATCGAAGCACATGATCGTTGAGTCGCCGACGCGGATCTCCGCGTGGATGAGTAGCTCGTCGCTGTCCACGCTGTGGGCGGCGAGGGTTTCTTGACCGCCGAATACTTCGGACACAAAAATGATGAACGCGCTGGCGCCTCCGGGTCCGCTGATCGATACGAATGGGTTGATCGAACCGTAACCGGGGGGTAGCTGCGCGCTGGTGAGGACCTGGGTCATCGTCATCTCCTATCTCTGGGAACCGGCACGGAAACCGTGCCACCAATTGCGGTCGCACCCAGTCCCCAGCGGCAGACCGTCCCGCGCTCTCGGGCCAAGCGGACCCGCCCGTCGCGCGTCTGCCGCTGCCACGAACCCGGGGCGTCAGCGCGACCGTCGCGGCGGGCGTCACGCTTCTGCTTTGCAGCCGGCGCGGAGCAGAGCAGCAGCCGGCGGCGGACTGCCCCGCGGGCGACCAAGCAGGTGCAGAATCCGGCGAGACGAACGCTTCCGCTTTCCGCGCAGGGAGCGGTGCGCAGACCGGAGAGATACGTGGCGCGAGGCGAAAGCGGGACGCCCTCGGACGCGGGCTGCCCATCGGTGGGGTCAGGTTCGGTTGGTGTCCTGGCGTTGGTCTGTGAGCGTGTTGCCGATGGCGGCGGCGATGAGGTCGCGGAGATCCTCAGAATCGAGTTGGAGGTCGTTCCGCTCGCTTGCGCGAAGATGTGCCCCGCCGACGAGGAGGATGGCGAGCATGTCAACGTCGGTGGTGATCGCGAGGCGTCCGAGGCCGCGTTCGGCCGTGAGGTAGGCGCCGAGCATCCTCGTGATCTCGGCCGCGACTGGTATGCCCCTCGGGGTGGTGAGCCGCAGTCTCTCACCCAGCTCCTGGCGCGAGCACACGAGATCGATGATCCGGATGGTCGCCGGCGCTAGCGCTGCGGTGAGCATCTTGGCGATGTTGCCTGCCACCGTTTCCTCGCCAGCCGCCGCACGCACCTGCTTGGAGAGGCTGTCGAGGCGTTCGATGTGGGTCAGTGCGAGAGCGGCGAGGAACGCTTCGAAGTCAGGGAAGTAGCGGTGCAGGATGCCCTTGGCGACGCCAGCCTCGGTGGTGACGGCTCTGCTCGTGAGGGCGTCCGGGCCGTTGCGCAGCAGGACGCGTTCGGCGGCCTCGAACAGCTGCTTGCGGATGTCGTGGATCGGTGTCCCAGTAGGCAATCGTCTAACTCAGATCAGATCAAGAGTGGGCATGCGCCCATTAGAATGAGCACATGCCCACTCTACTCTCAGCTACTCCCACACCTCCAGAGCCCCACCGCGCTCGACAAGCCGCGGAATCGTTCGGTACAGACCCTGACCGCTACGACCGGACGCGCCCCCGCTATCCCCAAGCTCTCGGCGACCGGATCATCGCCTCGATCCCCGGGCGCGACGTGCTTGACGTCGGAATCGGAACGGGCCTCTCGGCTCAAGCATTCCAGACCGCCGGCTACACGGTTCTTGGCATCGAGGTCGACCCACGGATGGCCCAGTTCGCGCGCAACCGCGGGTTCGCGGCAGAGGTCGCCAGGTTCGAGGACTGGGATCCGGCCGGCCGGAGCTTCGATGCGCTCATCGCCGGCATGACCTGGCACTGGGTTGACCCCGCCGCCGGCGCGACCAAGGCCGCTGAGGTGCTGTGCCCGCACGGGCTGCTCGCGTTGTTCTGGAACGTGCACCAGCCCCCGCCGCAGCTCGCACGAGCATTCGCCGCGGTCTACCGCCGGGTGCTGCCCGGCACGCCGTTCGCCACCACACAAACTGACCCGGTCGCCGGCTACCACAAGATCCTCGACATCGCTTACGCCGGCATCATGGCAACCCGCGCGTTCACCGCTCCCGAACGCCTTCGGTTTGACTGGGACCACGTCTACACCCGCGACGAGTGGCTGGATCAGGTACCGACCTTCGGCGGTCACAGCACACTCCCAGAGCAGAAGCTCGATCAACTCCTATCCGGCATCGGGACCGCCATCGACCAGATCGGCGACAGCTTCACGATGAGCTACGCCACCCTCGCGATCACGACCCACCGAGCGACCCTGAGCGCATGAGAGCGGCCGTGCCCCCGGTCCCCGCGCTTAGCGGGTGCTTGTTTGTTCTCGGCTGGATGATCGTCGCTACGCGAAAGCGGGTCGCGCGCTGTCTCGAACGGCTGCTGAGATAGGGTTGGCCTGGATGGCCTCATCCGAGCCAGCTCGCCGCGCCACCGCGTTTACGTCCTCGTCGGTACCCGAGGGTTATGAGCGCCATCTGGCACCGGTCCTATTCAAGCCGTGGGCGGAAGTCCTGGTTGACAGCGTGGGGGTGCAGGCGGGCGCTGAGGTGCTCGACGTCGCCAGCGGCACGGGGGTGGTAGCGCGTCTCGCGGCCGCCCGCGCAGGCGTCTCAGGGCGCGTGGTCGCGGGCGACGTCAGCGGCACGATGCTGGCGCATGCGGCAAGCCTTCCCGTGCCGGCCGGCAGCGCCCCGATCGAGTACCTAGAGGCGTCGGTCACCGAGCTGCCACTCGATGACGGCAGCTTCGATGTCGTGCTCTGCCAGCAGGGGATGCCGTTCTTCACAGACCGCGGCCGCGCTGCCGCGGAGATGCTTCGGGTGCTACGCCCAGGCGGTGTGATCGGTTTGTCGGTGTGGCTGGCGCGGCGGCCACTTGAGCCGTTTGACCAGTACATCGAGACGCTCCTGCAGGCGGGAGTCGAGCCGCCGTTCCCGGGCGCGTTCGACACCGAGACATTCAAGATGACCCTGGCGGAGGTCGAAGCCGTCCTCACCGCGGGTGGCTGCGTGTCGCTCGAGGTTCGCGCCGTCGAGCGCGAGGTCGTCTGGCCGGATGCCGAATCCGCCGCGCTGGGCATTCTCGGCACGCCGTTCGCGCCGCTCCTGGGCCAGCTACCGAGAGACCGCCGCGACGCGCTCGAAGCCGACCTCGCGCGCCGCTTCGCGCCATCCGCCCCGGGCGAGCCGGTCCGGCGCACAACGGTCGCAGTGATAGCGCGGGCCACGGCTCCTTAGCACGACGCTACCGGTTCCCGGTTCCCGGTTCCCGCGCAAGGCAGGTGCGCGGGCGCAGACGGCGAGATGTGTGCCGCAGCACGAATGCAGGAGCCGGCAGGACCGAGCAGAGGCATGGCTGAGCCACGGCCGCGCAGTAATGCCTCGCGGTAGTCTTGTGCGGCCAATCGAGAGTTCGACTGATGTCCTTTACCACACGACCGCTCGATCCTAGAACCTGGTCAGCGTTCGCCGAACTTGTTGAGCGCAACAACGGGGTGTTCGGCGGCTGTTGGTGCATGGGTGGTTATCCGGAGGGCCTCTCGCGTACTGACGCGCAGGTCAACCGTGCGAACAAGCGTCGTCGTGTGTATGAGGGTGGCGCTCACGCCGCCCTTGTCTTCGATGAGGATGGTCGTGCCCAGGGGTGGTGCCAGTACGGTGACCCCAACGAGCTTGCGCGTGTCAAGCACCGCCGCGCCTACGAACGGGAACCTCAACCACTCCCGGATTGGCGGATTCAGTGCTTCTATGTCGACCCGCGCCATCGCGGCCAGGGCATCGCCCGTGCCGCGCTTGAGGGCGCGCTTGCGCAGATCTCCGAGCTTGGCGGCGGCCGTGTCGAGGCGATCTCGGAGGTCACTGCCGGCCGTCGGGCGCATGGCAGGTTTCTCTTCAGCGCCACCGTCGAGCTTTTCGAGCAGTACGGCTTCACTCGCGGGCGCCAGCTCGGCAAACACGCCTACCTGGTAAGCGGATTCGTCGAACCGGTCGCACGCTGCGCTGTTGCGCACAGATCATGAGCGGCGTCCTTGACGCTGACCGCACCGGGACCGGATCAGCAGCCGCGACCGAGTAGCTGACCGTTGGCTTCCTCAGAGTTCACCTTTCCTGCTGCTGGCGAGACGATCGCGGCGACGCTGTATCGGCCCGACAGGGCCGTGGCCGGCTGCCATGCGTGGTCATGGGCCATGGGTTCACGCTCACCCGCCACGACCGCCTACCCGGCTATGCAGAGCGTCTGGCGGCCGCGGGGTTCGCGGTGCTGGCATTCCGGTCACGCGCTGCTGACTGCTGCGCGAGACCGGATCGCCGCGGTGATCGCGCTGGTGCCCAGCACCGACCCGCTCGCCGCCCAACCACCACTTAGCACCGGGTTGCGGATGACCGTCCGAGGGCTCCGGGAAACGATCACGCGACACCCCGTCAGGATGCCCGCAGCCGGCCCTCCGGGATCGTTTGCGATCATCGCCGCGCCAGAAGCGCTCCCGGGCTTCCAGCGGCTCACCGCCAGCCGTGACTGGCACAACGACGCCAACACCAGCTGGCTGCTGAACGCCCGCCGCTGGCGGCCTGTCAGCGAGGCCGCGAAGATCCAGGCGCCGGTCCTGCTCCAGTTAGGTGAGCGAGATGGCTGCGTGCCACTTTCGACGATCGAGCAGACGGCCGCCCTCGCCCCGCACGCCGAGCTCAAGCGCGACGACATCGACCACTTCGGCTGCTTCTGGCCCGAGAACATCGACCAGCTCGCCAGCGACCAGATCGACCTTCTCCAACGCCACCTTCTCAGTCACAGAAACCCGAAAGAATGATGCTCGGAACACCTCGGCACAGACGGCGGCCGACGCTCAACCCGGCTACCTGCACCAAGATGTTCGCCGCGCCCCCTAACCGGTGATCCAACCGCGGCGCGGGACTCGGCGCCCGCCCCGTCGCCCATCCCGCGCGGAGGAGGGGCCTCGCTGCCGCTGCCGGGATGCTCGCGGACGACTGGATGCAGGTGTGTGTAGCCGACCACAGGCGTCGTGGGATGACTTGGGCGGTCAGGAGCCGCTACGGCTCACTGATGACTCGGCCAGGAACTGTCGTACCTCAGCGCGGCTGGTAAGGCAGACCCAGCGGCTGTCGCGCTGCGCGGCGTAGCGGCGACGCTGTGGCGCATGTCGCGTCCAGGACCAGAGCACCACTGACCGCTCAGGATCGAGAGATAACGCGTTGCGTAACGACTCGCGGTTGCCGTTCCACAACCGTTGGCGCAGCAACCCGCGCCGCGCTGTCCGCCAAGTCAGCTGCCGCATCACCGTCATGCGCGGGAAGTCAAGCCAAACGACCGTGTCGGCGCGATTGCGGACCAGATCGCCGCCCTTGGTCTCGTAGTTGCCATCGGCCACCCACGTGCC
>JBOGYJ010000222.1:0-23855 GCA_050696795.1 Solirubrobacteraceae bacterium
CGGGGCTCCCAAAGGCGAACGACAAGGCTTTTTTCGTGCGCAGGCTACGCGCGAGAGCAGGCAGAGTCGCCGCCCCCGGACCGTTTTTTGTTGCCCGCGTAGCCCGCTGTGCGTTTCCGCGCTACGCGTTCACTCCCCGGTTGCCTTCACCCGCCGGTCGCCGGTCGCGCCGAGCGCCGTTGGCGGGTTGGTGAGGTCTTGTCCGGCGCGGTGTCTACCTTGATGGGTGCGGCAGATGGTTGTCGTCGACGGTGCGGGTTCCTGCTCCCTGCGCTGTCGCGCGACCGGGCGCTTCCCGGGAGCCGGCGCTGAGGATCGATCCCGGATCCACCTCAGCTAGCCCGCCCGCTCCCCAACCAACACTGATGCCCGCGCCGGCTCATCACCGCCAGATAGTCTCAGGCTGTGTCCAAGGGGCGGGTCGAGGCTTTCAGTGACGGCGTGATCGCGATCCTGATCACGATCATGGTGCTCGATCTGCGCATGCCCGACGGCACCTCGCTCAGCGCACTGGGGCACCGGCTGCCGATGTTCCTGGCCTACGCGCTCAGCTTCGCCTTCCTGGGCATCTATTGGAACAACCACCATCACATGCTGGCCGCGGTCTCGCGCGTCACAGGCAGTGCCCTGTGGGCCAACCTGCATCTGCTCTTCTGGCTGTCGCTGACTCCGTTCTGTACCGCGTGGATGAGTCGGGATCAGTTCCCAAAGACCCCGATCGCCGTCTACGGCGTCGTTCTGCTCGCCTCCGCGATCGCCTACTACATCCTGCAGTCAACGCTGCTCGGCGCCGAGGGCAAGGACTCGCGGCTGCGTGCCGCGATCGGTACCGACATCAAGGGCAAGATCTCACCGTTGCTCTACTGCCTCGGAATCGGCCTGACCTTCGTCGACCGCTGGTTCGGTATCGCCGTCTACGTCGTCGTCGCGCTGACCTGGCTCGTGCCCGACCGACGGGTCGAGCGACATCTGAGCAAGCTGCAGGGATCGCCGTGAATGACGCCGAGCTTGCCACCGCGCTCGTCGCCGGGGGAGCGGCGCTGCTGCGGCGTAGGGCGGGAGTGTCGTGGATCCGTTCGAGAAGGGCGGCGGCTGCCGCTGATGCTCAGACGCCGCCGGTCACGTACAGGACGTGCGGGTGACCGCTGTGGATGAAGTCGCGCTCGTACCGCAGACCGAGCTTCTCCATCACGCGCCGCGACCCGACGTTGTCCACGCGCGTGAACGCCACGATGCGCTGGAAGCCCGCCTCCGAGCCGGTGCGGAGAGCATGGCGACCGAGCGCCGTGGCGATACCGCATCCCCACATGTCGCGCGCGACGGCCCAGCCGATCTCCAGCTCGGCGTGTCCGTGCACGAGGTTGTAGCCGGTGGTCGCGCGCCCAACGCAGCGACCATCACTGAATCCGAGCGACATTCCGAAACCGTGCGCAGCCCAGTGTGCGACCTTCCGGGCGATGATCTCCTCGCACTCCGCGCGCGTGAACGCTCCGCTCGTCCCGGCGGGCCGCAGCCAGTGCGCGACCTCGGGATCGCCCAGAACCTGTAGCAGCGCGTCGGTGTCGTCCACGCTCACGCGTCGGATCTCGAGCATGACGGTCGAGTAGAATACTACGGTTGCCGGTAGACCGGTGGCCGATTAGACCTACTTCTGGTAGTCGAGTAGATGTAACGTTCCCAACGACGATCTATGAGAAGCTCCGCGACCGATGCCGATTAATCCCGCCGATCGTGGCCTGCTGATCCTCACGAGCCTTGCCGAGGGCGATAAGCACGGCTATGCCCTGATGCTGGACATCGAGGAGTTTGCCGGCGTCCGGCTTGGCCCAGGCTCCCTCTACGGGGCGCTGGCGCGACTCGAAGAGGAGGGGCTCGTTGCCGCGCTGCCCTCCGACGATCGGCGGCGCCCGTATCGCATCACCCCTGCCGGAAGCCAGGTGCTCAGGGAAGAGCTCTCCGCGCAGGCGACCATCTCGCGCATTGGACTGAACAGGCTCGCCAGCAGCGACCGATGAACAGTCAGCTCGTTCGGCCTGCGCTGCGTCTGTACCCGCCTGCCTGGCGGGAGCGGCATGGCGCCGAACTCGAGGCGCCGAAGACGTAGCCCGCCCCTCCGCAAAAGCAAAGCGGAGGGGCGGCAGCCCTACAGGACGGCTTCTTTGAGGTTGGTCGGGTGGACGGGCTCCTCGCCGAGCGGCTCCGCGTCGAGGCGTGCGACGCGATAGCGCGAGGTGGCCTCGGCCAGTCCGTTGGTGAGGTCGTCGAGGTGCTCGGCCGCGGTCTGCGAGCGCGCCGCGCCGTCGACGAAGCCGGTCGTGTTCAGCTCGAGCTCGTTCATGCTCTCGGCGATCTGATCCATGCCGACGCTCTGCTGCTGCGCCGCGGCAGCGATCTGCTCGGCGGCCGCGGAGGCGCGGTGGATCGTCTCCGCCAGGCTCTCGACGCCGTCGCTCGCCTTGACGGTGAGCTCTAGGCCACGGTCGACGACCTTGGTGCCCGCCTCGCTGGCCTTTACCGCTCCGAGCGTTGCCTCGCGGACCTCGCTCAGGATCGACTCGATCCGGCCCGTGGCCTGCTTGGACTGCTCGGCGAGTCCGCGCACCTGGTCGGCCACGACCGCGAAGCTGCGTCCGTGCTCGCCGGCGCGGGCGGCTTCGATGCCGGCGTTGAGCGCCAGCAGATTGGAGCGGTCGGCGAGCTCGTTCACGGTCGCGGTGATGTCGCCGATCTGCTCGGTCCGGTCAGACAGCGCCGCGATCTCGGTCGCGATGCTCGCGACGCGGTCACGGATCTCCTCCATCGCGCCGGCGATCGCGGCCAGGGCGGTTGAGCCTTCATCGCTGACCTTGACGGAGTCGCCGGCCTCGCGTGCGACGTCCTCGGCCTGACGGGCCATCTCGTCGGCGGCCGCGCGCAGCTCCTGGACCGTCGCCGAGGCCTGGGTGATCGCGGCCGATTGCTGCTCGGCGCCGCGGCCGTGCTCGTGGGCGGAGCTGAGGATCTCGGTGGTCGACGAACCGATCGCGGCCACACTCGACTGGATCTGACCCGAGATCAGGGCCAGGCTCGAGACCATCCGGTTGAGGCTGCCGGCGAGCTCGCGCAGATCCTCGTCGCCCTGTGGCTCGACCGTCGCGGTGAGGTCGCCGTCGGCGACCTGCGCGGCGAAGACCGAGTAGCTGTGCACCGCCCGCTCCATGACCTCGCGGGTCTCGCGCTCGGAGGAAGCCTGCTTCTCGAGGAACTCGCGCTCGGTGGCCGCAGCGTTCTCGAGCGCCTCGCGCTCGGCCTTCGCGGCGCGCTCGAGCGCCTCGCGCTCGGCCACGGCCGCGCGCTCCTGCGAGTTACGCTCGGCCTCGGTGGCGCGGGCCTGGGCCTCGCGCTCGGCCTCCGCGGCACGCGCCTGCGTCTCGCGCTCAACCTCGGCCGCATGCAGACGCTCCCGCTCGCGCTCCGAAGCGAGCTGGGTCATACGTTTGAGGGCGAGATAGAAGCGGACGCCTGCGGCGACCAGCGTTGCGGTCGAGAGCGCGATCGCGACCTGCGTGGTGTTCGAATGGTTGAGCGATGCGACGAACAGGATCACCAGCGCGACGATCGACGCGACCGACGGTACGAGGAAGCCAGAGGCCTTCGACTCGCGCGCGGGCTGGGAGCTGCCCGGCGCCGCCCATGCGGCAGCGGAGATCAGGAACAGCGATCCGGGCCAGGCAATCGAGTTGATCACAAAGCCGACGTCGGTCGCGACGATGCCGCCGAACAGTGCGGAGACGTCACCGGCCGCGTTCAGTAGGCCGGCCGCGGCGATCAGACCCCAGCGCAGACGCTGGCCCCTGGGCAGCAGCACGATGCCGACCACGGTCAGGCCCGTCAGCAACAGGTCACCGACCGGATAGACGAGGTTGACGCCGACGCTGTAGCTACCGCCGCCCGCGGTGGCGGTGAGCCAGTGGAAGGCGAACGCGACCAACAAAGCGGCCGTCACCAGGGTGGCGACGACGCCGTCGAGGTAGTTCGCGGCTGTCAGCTTGAGGACGTCACGCTGCATCAGCAGCATCACCCCGATGTAGGCCAGCGGGAAGAAGCCGTACCAGAGGATGTTCGCGGATGAGAGGGTGGGCGGGTTGGCCATCGACGTCATCGCGAAGTCGCCCGTCGCCCACGACAGGCCACCGAAGCCGAGGAACAGGCACCACTTGCGGTCGCGCGCGCTCGTTAGACCGCGCACGATCACGAGGATGCTCATCAGTGCCTCGAACGACGACACGCCCCAGCCGTCGAGCCATGTGTAGGTGACGCCGTTGCCGCGCGCGAAGAGCAGACCCGTGTATGCCAGCACGATGGCGCCGAACACGAAATAGGCCGCCCTGGCTGTGGGGCTGACGTCCCTGCGCCGTACCTGCGCCTGTTCGATTGTCGCCATCTGGATTCCCCCTTGCGGCATTTGCCGCGAGATTTGTGTGGTCAAGGGGGATATTCGGCAACAGCGACCGAGATATTGAGCGTTGGCTTACGTCGAACTGACGTGCAGGGCGCTATGCAAACGCTTGTGAGCGCTAAGCCTGTGGCTTGCGCTTGTCCGGATTGGCCGTCGGCGACAGAGGTGAGCACGGCAGCGAGCAGGAATCGAGAAGCCCGATGCCCGTGCTGGGCGTAGGGTGGTGCCCATGAAGACCATGACCTGCAGGCAGCTGGGCGGTCCGTGCGACCACGCCCACCGGGGCAAGACCGCCAACGACATGATCAAGGCGCAGGACAAGCATCTGCGCGAGATGGTCGCCGGTGGGGACGGCGCTCACGAATCCGCGCTGGCCGACATGAAGGGCCGCTGGAAGAACCCGCTCGCCGGGATGGGCTGGTACCGCCAGGCCAAGAAGGACTTCGCCGCGCTCGCCAACGACTGAGGGCGGCCGGCGGTGCCCGGGACCCGGGACCCGGGACCCGGCGCTAGCGACGGCATGTCCTGACGGCATGCCCTGCGGCCGCCGGCTGTCTTGTCGTCTACTCGGCGACGAACGCCTTGCCCAGGAGATCCTCCGTGCTCGATCCGGACGGAACGAACGTCGAGACGGTGCATAGCGAGCGTCGCTGACTCGAGAGGTCTGGCCGCGATAATCGTCACGTGTACGTATGCGCGCTGGAGATCGAGATCCACGTCCCCTCGACCAGATCGCTGAAGGCCAAGCGCTCGGTCGTGCGCCATCTGATCGAGGCCTCACGCCAGCGCTTCGGCGTCTCGGCATCCGAGGTCGCCCACCACGACCGCTGGCAGCGCGCCGGCCTGGGCTTCAGCGTGGTCGCGCCGTCGGCCGCACAGGCCGAGAAGTTGCTGGACCAGGTCGAGCGGTTCGTCTGCTCGCACCCGGAGATCGAGGTGATCTCGATCGACCGCCACTGGCTCGATACCGACAGCTCGGCCTGAGCCTGCTGGCCGGCCAGGGGCACTCGCTAGGCTGCGCTGATGCCCGCCAACGCTGAGGATCCGGCACCGGAAGCGAAGAAGCTGCCGTCCGGTCGCCTGGCGCGGACGGCACGCGTCGGTGGGTTGGCCGCGGGACAGGGCGTGCGCTGGGCCGGCATGCGCGCCGCCAACCGCATGCGCACTCCCGAGCGGGCGGCTGCCGCCGAGCAGGAGCGCACCGCGGCGCTCGTCACCGAGCTCGTCGATCAGCTTGGTCGCATGCGCGGCGCCGCCATGAAGCTCGGCCAGATGATCTCGATGGTCGACTTCGACGGGCTGCCGGAGGATCAGCAGGATGAGCTGCAGCGGAAGCTGGCGACGCTGCGTGACGGTATTCCACCGGTCTCGTTCGCGCGCATCGAGAAGCTGCTGTGCAAGGAGTTCGGCGGGCCGCTCTCCAGCGTCTTCTCCGAATTCGACGAGCGCGCGTTCGCCGCGGCGTCGATTGGCCAGGTCCATCGTGCCCGAACCCTGGGCGGCGATGAGGTGGTCGTCAAGGTCCAGTACCCAGGCGTTGCCGAGGCGGTCGAGACCGACCTGCGGAATGCGCTGCTGCTGGTGCCGCTGGTCAAGCGCCTCGCGCCGGGACTCGATGCCCGGGCGCTGGGGGTGGAGATGCGTGAGCGCATCGGCGAGGAGCTTGACTACGAGCTCGAGGCTCAGAACCAGCGGCGGATCGAGCGTCTGCTGCGCGGCCACCCGTTCATGAAGGTGCCGCGCGTCCACACCGACCTCTCGACCCGCCGGGCGCTGGTCTCCGAGTACGTCGAGGGCGAGGGCTTCGAGGAGGTGCGTCGCGCTGACGAGCCGCAGCGCGACCGCTACGGCGAGACCGTCTTCCGCTTCTTCTTCGGGTTGCTCTACCGCGACCGGATCGCGCTCGGCGATCCGCATCCCGGCAATTATCTGCGGGCAGCAGGTGGTCAGGTCTGCTTCCTCGACTTCGGCTTGCTGCGCGATGTCGACGAGCGCCGCGTCGCGGCCGAGCGAGCCATCGCACTGGCGGTTCGCCACAGGCGGGCAGCTGAGTTGAAGGCGGCGCTGATCAGCGGCGCCTATCTGCCCAAGGCGCGTGCGGACGCCGTCGAGGAGGACTTCGCGCTGGGCCTGATGCGCCGCGCGACGGGCTGGTACGCGGTGCCGAAGTTCCGCCGCTTCGCCGACGTTGGCGAGGATGCGCGTCGCCATCGTCGCGAGCGACCCGACGGGGAGGAGCGAGCGGCGATGAAGGATCAGGTCAACCAGTTCACGCTGCCGCCGGAGGCGGTGCTGATCCGGCGCATGCACGGGGTCGTCGCGATCGTCTTGCAAAACCTCCGCGCGGGCGCCGACTGGGGCGCGATCGCCGCCGAGTACCTCCACGGAGAGCCACCCGCCACCGAGCTCGGACAGGCGGAGGCGGAGTTCTTCGCGCGCCGCCGCCCTTAGCCGGCCGGTTGCACGGCCGCGCCGCGCACGCAAGGGTGAACGTCGCCATTAGCGAACGGAATGGAGCCCGGGGCGGCCCCCGGTGAGGATCGGGTACAGCTGCGGCCAGCGGGCCGCAGCTGTCAACGAATCGAGAGGACAAGCGATGCATCGTCATGTGCGAGCAGTGACCGATGAGGACTTCGCCGCCCGCGTGCTGGCGTCGGACAAGCCCGCCGTCGTCGACTTCTGGGCGGGCCTGGTGCCCGCCCTGCCGACGATCGTCGAGTGGGTGTCGCGGCAGCTGCGCGTCGGCACCTGAGCGTTTCAACCGATCCGTGCGATCCGTGCGGTGAGCGCCAGGCCCGCGTAGCGCACCGTGAATCGCGAGCCGGCGTGGTCGACGGTAGCGCCGATCCCCGACAGCAACTCCTCGAGTTGCCCCGGCGGCAGGGTGCTGTGTCCACCAAAGGTCGGCACCAGGTCCAGCCACCCCTCGGTGGTGTAGTGCTGCTTCCAATCCACACGGTGCCGCTGTGGCTCGCCAAACGCTCCTGTCGCCTCGATGCCGGCGACGGCGGCGTCGAGCAGCCGTTCATACCCCGCACCGGATCGCCGGATGCGGCGGCGAACGGGGTGCCCGGGAGCACGCGGCGATACACCTGTGCGAATGCCGTCGCGAGTTCGGCCGGGGGCTGCGCGACATACCAGAACAGGGCGAGCAGGCCACCGGGACGCAGCAGCGTGGCGGCCTTCGCGGGTCGGGCTCGACGCCGAGCACCCTCCGCCCAGCAGCGCGGAACGGCTCCGCGGAGACGCCGGTGCCGATGCTGACGTCGAGCAGGTCAGTGCCGGTGCGGACGCCTACATCACGCACATTCCGGCTGGGCATCGCACCGACGAGCTCGTCGATGAGGCCTTGCGGATAGAGCGGGCCTCCAGAAGCTGGCGCGCGCGTACCTGACGGCTGAGCATGGCCTCGGCCGGCTTCCGATCGGACCGCTAGACCCGACCGCTGTCGCGCCGGTAGGCGACCGCGGCGACCGCGGCCAAGACCACGGTCCAGCCGATGATCACCGCCCATGCCATCGCGTGCCAGGGCTGGCCGTTGAGCCCGAGCCGGCCGGCCTGAACGAGCCAGTAGGACGGCACGAACTGACCGATGTCATGGAGGAATCCGTGGGTGACCGGAAACCAGGTGCCGCTGACGATGGCCAGTAGCGAAACGATGCCACCGGTGGCGGGGCCGACGCTGTCGATCGTCAGCACATGGCCAAGCGCGACGCCGAGCACGCCGAAGGGCAGCAGCGCGATCAGGATCAGCAGCGTCATCTCGAGCCAGCGGCCACCGGGCAGGCTCACGCCGAGAATCAGGCCGCAGACGTAGAGCAGCACGAGGCTCACGAACGCCATCGCGTAGGCCGTGAGGACCTTGGCGCGCATGTAGGCGCCGACTGACAGCGGCGTGATGCGCAGCTGTCGGGTCCAGCCGACCTGGCGCTCGCCGGAGATGCGGAAGCCGGCGGACATCATGGACATCATCGTGCCGAACGAGGCCAGGCTGACCATGTAGTACAGCGGTGCGCTTACGCCCGTCGAGGAGAAGTCGTGGCTATGGCGGTTCGGCAACGCGATCACGAAGTAGAGGATCGCCGGGAAGCCGAACGCGAACAGGAACAGACGTCGGTCGCGGAAGGTGCGCAGCAGCTCGTAGCGCGTGTAGTTCAGCCAGATCATCCCTGCGCCTCGTTCTCGGCCACCAGCTCCATGAAGGCATCCTCCAGGCGTGCCCCCGTCACTTCGATGTCACTTGCAGCCGGATAGCGCTGCAGCAGTTCCCGCAGGGCACTGTCCGAGCTGCTGCAGGTCAGGGTCACCGAGTCACCGCGCCGTTCGGCCTCGGTGACGCCGGTGAGCGCGCGTAGTTCGTCGGTGCCGACCGCCGGCAGCGTGGCGCGGATGTGACGTCGCGTGACCCGGCCCTTGATCTCGGTTGTCGAGCCGTCGGCGACGATCTCGCCCTGGGCCATCAGCACCACGCGATCCGCGTTCGCATCGGCCTCCTCGAGGTAGTGCGTGGCGAAGATCAAGGTCCGCCCCGTCTCGGCGAAACCCCGCATCGAGGTCCAGAAGATCCGGCGCGCCTCGACGTCCATCGCGACCGTGGGCTCGTCCAGGATCAGCACCTGGGGGTCGCTCGCCAGCGCCACCGCGAAGCGCACGCGCTGCGTCTCCCCGCCGGACAGCTTCTGGGTCATGTGGTCTGCGACCTCTCCGAGGCCGGCGAGATCGATCACGCGATCGACAGCCATCGGCTTCGGATAGAGCGACGTCAGCATCGTGATCAGCTCGCGCACGGTCAGGTTGCGGATCAGCGATCCCGTCTGCAGCATCGCGCCGATCAGACCGCGCTGCACCGCCTCCCGCGGCGAGTGCCCCAGCACCGAGGCGCTGCCGCTGTCGGGCCGGACCAGCCCGAGGATCATGTCGATCGTCGTCGTCTTGCCGGCGCCGTTCGGTCCGAGCAGGGCAACTGTCGAACCGTGCGGGATCGTCACGTCGATCCCGCGCACCGCATGGACTGGGCCGCCTGGACCCGGCCAGGACTTTGCCAACTCCTGTACACGTACCGCGTCGGCCGTAGCGGTGACGACAGCTGTAGCGGTGGCGCTCACTCATTCCTCGCTCAGGTAGGTCCCGTGACCCTCGACGACCAGCCGTCCATCGAAGCGCAGCACCTCGTTGACGAGGCCGCCGCTCTGGTTGCGGTAGCTAATCGTGAGCGTGTCGATGCCCACGTACACGCCGAGAACCTCGAAGTGAAGGTCGGGAATCAGGCGGATCCCCTCGCTCCAGTATGCGCGGAGCGCCGCCTTGCCGCGGATGACACCGTCAGAGCCCTCGACGATCCGCGCGGCGGCCGGGGAAGTGAACGTCACCTCGTCTACGAAGTGCGCGAGCACCGCGTCGATGTCGTGCCTGTTCCATGCGTCCACCCAATCGCCAACGAACTCGTGAGCTCTGGCCGCCTCCATGCGCGGGGAGGGTAACGGACGCGGCCACTGCCTCATCGGCAGCGGTCTGTGTGACGGGCGACGCGTCGTGCCTGCGGACGCTACGCAGGCATGTGAGCAGGCTCACGCGCAGGTTCTGCAGCAGACTCGTCCTCGGGCCGCGTGCCGGGCGCGGCTCGTGGCCGGACAGGAGCAGCAGGGCTGTTGTGGGCTGCGGGTGGATCATTGTGGCTTCCTTTATGGCCTTGATATCGAGACGACGAACGCCAGCTCTGTTGAAGGACACTGAGACTCGGTGCGATGGCTTTCGTCTGGGCGCGCGCCCTTGTGAAACCGGTTGCAAAAAAGTCAAAAAGGGGGTAGTTCAGCCGGACTCGCGGATCACGAGCTCGGCGGGCATCGAGACGTGTACCACCGCTCCTGTTCGCAGTTGCTGGATCAGGCTGTCCGCGAGCAGGCGTCCCGCCAGCGGGCCGGGTTGTCGCACGGTTGTCAGCGGCGGATTGGCGTGTGCGGCGAGCGCGACGTCGTCATAGCCGACCACGGCCACGTCGTCGGGGACCGCTCGCCCCGCCGATCGCAGCTCCTCGATCGCGGCGATCGCCATCACATCGCTGCAGGCGAACACAGCGTCGATGTTGCTGTGGCGTGCGAGCAGTTCGCGCATCCGCACCGCCGCCGACTCGGAGCTGTACCAGCCGTAGGTGACGAGCGAGGGATCGACCCAGACGTGCGCGCCACCCAGTGCGCTGGCGTAGCCGCGGTAGCGATCCTGAGACTCCTGCTCGGTATCCGGACCGCCGATGAAGGCGATCCGCCGCCGGCCGGTGTCGAGCAGGTGCTGGGTGGCGATGCGTCCGCCCGCATAGCTGTCGCCACTCACCGTGCTGTAGCTGTGCGAGGCCGAGTCGAGTCCCCACACGACGAACGGGGCACCGCGCGCCTCGAGCGCCTCCCGGTGCTTGGCGTTGTAATTGGCCGCCATCAGCACGAACCCGTCGACACGGCCCGAGTCGAGGTAGCGCGCGATCCAGCCCGTGTCGTTCGAGGCGATCTGGATCATCAGCAGGTCGTAGTCGCGAGCGTGCAGGCCGGCGGCCAGGCCACTCATCACCTCGAGCACGAAAGTGTCGGGAAGCTTGTCGGTAGGGACGAACCCGGGCGGCAGCTCATCTGGGCCGAAGGGCTCGTAAGGGTAGGTCGCGAGCGCGATCACGTTGGTCTCGCGCCGGCTCAGGCTGCGCGCGGTCGCGTTCATCTCGAAGTCATGCTGCTCCGCGATCGCGCGTATGCGCGCGCGCGTCTCGGCGCTGACGAGCGTGCTGTCGTTGAGCGCACGTGAGACCGTCGCCTTGGATACCCCGGCGATTCGGGCGATGTCGGCGATGGTCTTGACGTGCTCGGTGGCCATTGGAACCGGTTGCATCCTAGCTTGGGTGCTGCTACTTTGCAACCGGTTGCAGGACGAATTCTCAGAATCCGGGGTCGACACCGCCAGCACCGGCCCCGGGCCCTCCCCCTCCGCCGGCCCATCCCCCTCCGGCGACCGCTCGGTCGGGGAGCCCGTGTACCTGTCGGGCCGTCGGGCGGCCATCACGCTGAGCGCCCTCGCCGCCGCGGCTTCCTGCTTCCTGACGGCTGAGAACCTGCCGATCGGCCTGCTGCCGCAGGTCTCGGCGAGCATGCACACGTCGCTTTCGACGACCGGTCTGCTGGTCACGATCTACGCGCTGCTCGTCGTGACGGCGACCATCCCACTGGCCCGCTTCACAGGGCGCATTCCGCGCCGCTACCTGCTGGCGGCGGTGGCCGCCGGCCTTGCCATCGGCTCGCTGGGGTCGGCGTTGGCACCGAACTTCGGGATCCTCGTCGCCTCCCGCATCTTCACCGCCACGGCGCAGGCGATCTTCTGGGCGACCGGGCCGCTCGAGGCGGCGAGTCTGGTTCGGCCGGAGCGACGCGGCCGGGCGCTCACGGCTGTGTTCGGGGGCAGCGCTGCCGGGCAGGTGCTCGGCCTCCCGGCGGGTACGGCCATCGGCCACGCCGCGGGCTGGCGGGTAGCGTTCATCGCACTGGCCGCGGCTGCGGTCGTGCTGCTCGCCACGATCCTGGTCGCGCTCCCGACGCGGGTTCCGCGGCCTCCGCATGCGGACGCGGAAGGCACGTCTGAGCGCAGACGCTACCGCGTGCTGATCGCCTTCACGGCGCTGGCCGTCACCGCCAACTTCGCCATGTTCACCTACGCCACGGCATTCCTGGTGAAGGTCAGCCACCTGCCGAAGAGCTCGGTGGCGCTCGTGCTGTTCGCGGCGGGGTTGGTCTCGACGCTGGGTCTCTTCAACGGTAGTTCGCTCTACGTGCGCCACCGCCGGGCCGCGATCCCGGCCGCCTTCTCATTCATGCTGCTGTCGCTGCTTGCCATGTTCGTCTTTGCCAAGCTGACGCTGCTGGCGGCGGCCTTAATTGCCTTGGCCGGCCTCGGCACGAGTATCTTCACGGTCGCCGGCATGACCGCGGTGATCGAGCTCAAGCCCTCCAACGGCAGCGCTTGGTACTCGACGGCCTACAACCTCGGGATCGGATCCGGGCCGCTGGCCGGAGGTCTCGCCCTCCAGGAGTGGGGTTTGCGCGCGACCCCGCTCGCCGGCGTGGCGATCGGCCTGGTGGCGCTCTCGCTGCTCCTCGGCACCGACCTGCGTCTCCGTCGCCACCATTGATGCGACCGCTCCGGCGTCCGACCGCCCGGCACGCGACTCAGCCGTTCGGCGCCAGCACCTGCCGCAGCACCGTGAGCGCGCGCTCGCGGTGGGCGGCCAACTCGGCCACCAGCAGCTCGCCGTCACGCACCTGCAGCGCCTCGAGGATCCGGTCGTGCGCCGTGACCGCACTGTGCCGCTCGGCCTCGAGGTTGTAGTAGAGCGCGCGGTAGGCCTCGGTCGAGTCCCACAGCTGCCTGATAACACGCATCGTGTGTGGCTGATCTGGGGCATCGAGGATCGTCAGGTGAAAGCGTCGGTTGGCCTCGAGCTCGGCCGCCACGTCACCGACATCGACCGCGTTGACGAAGTCCCTAGCCGCCAGGGCGATCCGTTCGAGCTCGTGCTCGTCAAGGCTGGACAGCGCATGCCGCGCGGCGCGCGCCTCGAGCACGGCCCGCAGGCCGTAGATCTCCTCTAGGTCGGCGATCTCCAGCGCCGTCACGAAGTAGCCGCGGCGGGGCAGGTAGGTGACCTGTCCCTCCTGCTCGAGGATCCGCAGGGCCTCGCGCACGGGCGCGATGCTCACGCCGAGCTGCTGTGCGAACTCATCCTGCCCGATCCGCGCGGCGGGGCGCAGCTCGCCCGCCACGATCGCACGGCGCAGAGCGTCGAGCGCGTGCTGCGCGGTGGTGCTCGGCCCGCTCGCGGCGACGTTCGTGCCAGCGGTCATGCCCAGCGCCTCAGCGGAACGCCTGCTCGCCGGTCAGCGCGGCGCCGATCACCAGTGCGTGCACGTCCGCGGTGCCCTCGTAGGTGACGACCGACTCGAGATTGTTCATATGGCGGATCACCGGGTACTCGAGCGTGATCCCGTTGGCGCCCAGGATCTGGCGTGCGGTGCGCGCGACGTGCAGCGCGGAGTTGACGTTGGCGAGCTTGCCCATGCTGACCTGCTGCGGCTCCAGCCGCCCGGCATCCTTCAGCCGTCCGAGGTGCAACGCCAGCAGCAGGCCGCGGTTCACCTCGGTAGCCAACTCGGCGAGCTTGGCCTGCTGCAACTGAGTCGCGGCGATCGGCTTGCCGAACACGAGCCGCTCCTGGCTGTAGGCGAGCGCCGCCTCGAAACAGGCTCGCGCGGCGCCGATCGCGCCCCAGACGATCCCGTAGCGCGCCTCGTTCAGGCACGAGAGCGGGCCGCGCAGCGACGTCGCCTCGGGCAGCAGCGCGTCCGCGGGCAGCCTCACGTCGTCGAGCAGTAGCTCAGATGTAACGGAGGCGCGCAGCGACAGCTTCTTGTGGATGTCCTGGGTGCTGAAGCCCCGTGTGCCGCGCGGGACCAGGAAGCCGCGGATACCCTCGTCGGTCGCAGCCCAGACCACGGCGACATCCGCCACGCCGCCATTGGTGATCCACATCTTCTGCCCGTGCAGGATCCAGTCATCGCCGTCGCGGCGGGCACGGGTGCGCATCGAGCCGGGATCCGATCCCGCATCGGGCTCGGTCAGCCCGAAGCAGCCGATCGCCTCTCCCGCCGCCATACGCGGCAGCCACTGCTGCTTCTGCTCCTCCGAACCCCAGCGGTGGATCGCGTACATCGCCAGCGAGCCCTGGACCGAGACGAGGCTGCGCACTCCGCTGTCACCGGCCTCGAGCTCCAGGCAGGTCAGCCCGTACGCGGTTGCGCTCGCGCCCGCGCAGCCATAGCCCTCGAGGTGCATGCCGAGTACGCCCAGCGCACCGAGCTCCTTGGCGAGCTCGCCTGGGATCGTGCCCTGCTCGAACCAGTCACCAGCCGCCGGCACGACGCGGTCGTTGACGAACGACCGCACCACGTCGCGGATCGCGCGCTCCTCGTCGGTGAGCAGGGAATCGATGTCGAGAAAGTCACGCGGCCGGATCGTCATGCGGCTGCTCCTTGATCCTAGATCTTCGAATATCTAGGATTATCGTGACACATGAATGGATGGAATGACAACGCGTCGGGCGCCGGGTCGGGTAACGCGTCGGGCGCCGGGTCGGGTAACGCGTCGGGTGCCGGCTCGGGCGATTTCCCGGCAGATCTGCCGGGAAACTCCCCTGGCCTCGCCCGGGAACCAGAAGCGCACGGCCCGAGTGCGCTGCCCGGCCTACGAATCGTCGACTTCTCGCGCGTGCTCGCCGGCCCGTTCGCGACGATGATGCTGGCCGACCTCGGCGCCGAGGTCATCAAGGTCGAGCGCCCGGGCAGCGGCGATGACACGCGCGCTTGGGGGCCGCCCTATGACACCGGCGGCCGCTCGACCTACTTCGACGCCGTCAACCGCAACAAGCGCTCGCTGGCCCTGGATCTGGCGAGCCCCGCTGGGCTCGCCCACGCCAGGCGGCTGGCCACCGACGCGGACGTGCTCGTGGAGAACTTCCGACCCGGCCTGCTCGATGGCTTCGGGCTCGGCTACCACGACCTGCACGCCGCCAACCCACGACTCGTCTACTGCTCGGTAACCGGCTTCGGTCGCAGCGAGCAGGCCGCGGCGCTACCCGGCTACGACCTGCTGGTGCAGGCGCTCGGCGGCCTGATGAGCGTCACCGGGGAGCCCACGCGCGAGCCACAGAAGGTGGGGGTTGCCCTTGTCGACGTGCTCGCCGGGCTGTTTGCAACCGTCGGCATCCTGGCCGCGCTCAACCACCGCCACAGCAGCGGCGAGGGCCAAAGGGTCGAGGTCGACCTGCTCTCCTCGTTGCTGGCGGCGCTGGTCAACCAGGCCTCGAGCTACACGGTCGGCGGAGTCGTGCCGGGGCGCATGGGCAACGAGCACCCCAGCATCGCGCCCTACGCGGTCTTTCCGACGGCGCAGGGCGAGCTCGTGCTCGCCGTCGGCAACGACCGGCAGTTCCAGATGCTGTGCACGGTGCTGGGCGCACCGCACCTCGCTGCCGAGCGCCGCTACCGGACCAATCCCGAGCGGGTCGCGAACCGCGAAGCCCTGCGCGCTGCGCTCGAGTCGCTGCTTGCCGCTCGCCCGGCGAGCGAGTGGGCGTCGCAGCTGATTGACGCGCGCGTGCCGGCCGGCGTGGTCAATGACATCGGGGCCGCGTTCGCGCTGGCAGAGGCCCTCGGCCTCGACCCGCTCGTCGATTTACAAGGTCAGGGGGGATCCAGCGTTCGCCTGCCCAAGAATCCGATCGGTCTGTCCGCAACCCCGCCCACCTATCGAACAGCCCCTCCAAACCTGCCTGCGCCGCAAACGGATCCAGGCTCGCGAGCGTGAGCGAAAGTAACGCCATCGCGGCGGAAGGTCAGCCTGGAGTGACAGGCCGCTCCGACGCAGTGGGAGTCGCCGTGGGTCTCGCAGTCACGACGGGCTCGAACCGGCGCCGGCCGAGCCCGACCACTCCGCTCGGACACCCGCCGCGCCCGCTCGGGGTGCCGGGCCGCTGGAAGCTCGTCTTCAACCTTCAACAGCGGTTTCGGGGGCAGTACGCTCAACCGCTCGGTCTGGAACGCCCACAACGGCTGGTCCAGGCAGAGCGGCGTCAGCGACTCGCTCGGCAACGTCGCGGTCAGAAACGGCCACGTGATCCTGCCACTCGCGTCCGACTCCTCCGGGGCCGAGCTCGGGACCCGCCACTTCAGCCTCAGGGTCGGCGAGTTCGCCGAGGCCCGCATCAGGTTCGCCGGCAGCGGCGAGACGATCTACAACTGGCCCGCCTGGTGGCTCTCAGGCCCGGAGCCCGAGACGAATGCTGCTCACGCTCGGAGCCGGCAAGCGGGCCACGACCGGCTCGGCCGGCGGATGGTCGTCGACTTCGTACGCGCCTGGGCGCCCGCTTGACCCTCGCCGCCGGGGTGGCCAGGCGACCGCCCCGGAATGTGCCATTTGGCACATCGAGTGCGAGATACTTTTCGCCTTCAGAGGACCACGACCGTGGGAGGCGGGTGTCCGCGCATAGCGCGCGGCCGGCCCGCTTCCGTATCCATACGGAGGGGGGAAGAGGTGTCCACAGGGGCAGACTCACAGGCAGGGGCAGGCGCCGTCCGGGCGACCATGACAGACGACGAGCGGCTGGCTCAGCTCGGGTATACGCCGCAGCTCACGCGTGTGCTCGGGTTGTTCTCGAACTTCTCGGTCGCGTTCACATACCTCTCGCCGATGGTCGGCATCTACTCGCTCTTCCTGCTGGGAGTGGGTACGGGCGGCCCGTCGTACATCTGGCTGACGCTGATCCCACTGATCGGGATGCTGTTCGTGGCGCTCGTCTTCGGCGAGTTCGCGAGTCATTATCCGATCGCGGGCGCGCTCTACAACTACTGCAAGTTCTCGGTGGGTCCCGGCTACGGCTGGTTCGTGGGCTGGTTCTACGGCATCGCGCTGCTGGTGACCGTGGCCTCGGTCGATACCGGCATCGTCAGCTACTTCACGACGCTGATGCACAACTGGTTCGGCTGGAACATCAGCCCCGCCTCGCATGTGGCGATCCTGCTGGTGACGCTGGTGCTACTGGCGATCCAGACGACGCTCAACATCACCGGCACCGCCGTGATGGCGCGGATTGCGCGGATCGGTGTGTACGTGGAGCTGATCGGCACGATCGGGATCGCGATCATCCTCGGCATCAACGGCTTTCACCACGGCTTCGGCTTCCTGTTCTCGAGCCAGGGCGTCACGCACGTGAAGACCAACCCGCTGGGGCTCGACTTCCACAGCAGTTGGCTTGGCGCGGCGCTGGTTGCGGTGCTCGCCCCGGTCTACATCTTCTACGGGTTCGAGTCCGCCGGTGACATCGCTGAGGAGACCAAGGACGCGAGCCGGCTGATCCCGCGCGCGATGCGCCTGGCGCTGATCTGGGGCGGGATCGCGTCGCTGATCCTGACCGGCGGCCTGCTGCTGGCGATGCCCGCGCACAACGCGGTGGGCGCGACGGTGGCCGGTGGCGGCGTGCCGTTCATCCTCGCTCAGCTGCCGCAATGGCTTCAGGATGTCCTGCTGATCCTGATCATGTACGCCTTCTTCTCCTGCGGCACCTCGATCCAGGGCGCCGGCTCGCGGCTTGCGTTCTCCTACGCGCGTGACGGCGCGCTGCCCGGCTCACGCTGGATCTCCCACGTCAGCGCGCGCCATAGGGTCCCGGTCAATGCGCTGCTCGGCGGCGCCTTCGTGACGGTGCTGTTCATCCTGCTGGTGTTCGTCTCGCCGAAGCACAACGTCAGCATCCTGTGGTTCACCTATCCGGCCAACACCAGCGCGCTGGTGTCGCTGGTGTCCTTCGGCGTCAGCGGCATCTACCTCTCGTTTCTGATGACGGTGATCGCCTCGATCGTCGCTCGGGCGCGCGGTTGGGTGCCGGAGGGTGCCTTCAGGCTCGGGCGCTGGGGCTGGACGGTGTGCATCATCGCCGCGGCCTATCTCTGCCTGATGTTCATCAACGTCGTGATCCCGAGCGGGCTCAGCAGCGGGCGAGCCTACTTCAACATCGACTGGATCACGCTGCTGGTGATGATCGTGATCGCGCTGGTCGGAGGCGCCTACTTCGTCGTCGGCCGCCCCGACCGTGCATTGCGCAGGCGCCTGAGCGAGGAGCTCGAGGCCAGCACGGCCGAGCGCGTCGAGTCGACCTCGGGCGCATAGGCGATTCTCGGGCAACCGGCCCCGCTTGGCCGGTTGCCCGACCCCACCGGTTGCCCCGCCCGCGCCCCGGGGTTTCGCAGGGCTTCAGCTGACGTGATAGCTATGTCTGTATGAGCAAGCTCTCGACGTTGAAGATGTACCTCCAGAGGCCCTCTCATCTGGGTGAGCAGACCGACCTCTACGCACACCGCGTGACGCTGCTGGACGGCGGCGAGCTCGATCTCGCCAACTGGCGCGGACAGCCGACGCTGTTCGTCAACACGGCCAGCAAGTGCGGGTTCACGCCGCAGTACGAGGGGCTGCAGTCGCTGTACGAGCGCTATCACGATCGCGGCCTCAACATCCTCGGCTCGCCGTCCGGGGACTTCGCCGACCAGGAGTTCGAGGACGCCGCCGAGATCGGCGCCTTCTGCCAGAAGAACTACGGCGTGAGCTTCCCGCTGACTGAGCGCACCTCGGTGCGTGAGCGTCCCGACGAGCTCTGGCGGGAGCTCACCGGCCAGCCCAACTCGGCGCCGCCGAAGTGGAACTTCAGCAAGTACCTGGTCGGCACCGACGGCCGCCTGATCGAGCACTGGGGCTCGACCGTGAAGCCGGAGGACGAGAGGATCGTCGCCGCGATCGAGCAGGCGCTCCCTCCCGCCGCCACGCCGCCGAGCTGATCGGCTTGTCGATCAGCGACAGCGCGAGGACTGCCGAGAGCCTGTCGATGTGCGCGGTGTAGGAGGGGATGCCGACCAGCCCGCCGCCGGCCTCGATCCGGTAGCGGCCGTAGGTCGCAGGTAGTCGAGGTCGTCGCCGAGCACCTCGCGCACATCCTGCCTGTCGAGCTCGAGCGTGACCTTCGTGCGCGGCACGCTGTCCCGGGCCGCCTGCAGCGCGTCGCGACCGAGGAAGTCGTGGTTGAAGCTGATCGAGCGCCCGTACCCGAGCTCCCGGGGGAGACGTAGTAGTCCTCGAGCTCGGTGGCGAAGGCGCTGCCGTGCAGCGGCTTCTGGCCTTCGAAGGAGAACACCGGCAGCCACCGGCCGTGGAACAGGATCCATGACTGTGAGGCGGGCGGTCCGGTGAGCGTGTAGCGGTCCTCGGCCTCGCGCATCAGGATCCCGTCCTGGACGATGTGCCCCTCTGCGGTGACCGGCACGAACTGCTTGGCCTGACCGACGGCGACGTCCTCGTAGTTGTTGGCGCTGCAGTCGGAGAGCAGCGGTGTCGCGTCGGGTCCCGAGACGAACAGGTCGCGCATGTGGTGTGAGAGGTTGGAGAGCGCTACGGATCCGCAGGCCGC
Source organism: Solirubrobacteraceae bacterium (assembly GCA_050696795.1). GTDB lineage: Bacteria > Actinomycetota > Thermoleophilia > Solirubrobacterales > Solirubrobacteraceae > Palsa-465. Next base: position 19,476 of record JBOGYJ010000222.1, read on the forward strand.
CGTCTGCTCCGTGCGCCAGCCCACGGACTCCGGCGGAACCACCGGCGGGTTCCATGGCGGCGCTCCGGGCTCCCACAGCAGCTTGACCGCGAAACCGGCCCGATCGATTCGCTCCTGAAGGCTTGGTGCTGGCATGTCGCTCTCCTTTGCGCGGGTCGGCTCACTAAGACGCTTTAGCGCGCGCTAACAAAGTGACCCGGCCCGGAAATGCAAACTTCGGCTGCGGCCTGGTAGGCGTGGGCGATCCCGGGTGAGATACTGACCCGGTGCCCATGCATCTGCTCGTCTACGTCGGCGTGGTGGTCGCGATCGTGCTGCTGCCCGGGCCCGATACGGCGGTCGTCACCAAGAACGCGCTGATCCACGGGCGCGAGGCCGCATTGGGGAGCGCCGTCGGCACCAACGTCGGCGTGTCCGTGTGGACGCTGGCCACCGCGCTCGGGGTGGCCGCGATCCTGCGCAGCTCCGCCACCGTCTACGACGCGCTGAAGCTGATCGGCGCGCTCTACCTGGTCTGGATCGGAGTCCGCACGCTGTGGGACTCGCGCCGCACGCGCGGTCACGGCGCAGGTGCGGGCACAGCGCGGGTGATCGATGGGCGCGGGGGCTTCAGACAGGGCTTCGTGACCGACCTCGCCAACCCCAAGGTCGGGATCTTCTTCACGAGCCTCCTGCCGCAGTTCGTCTCCCCCCACGGCTCGGCCCTGCTGCAGATGCTGATCCTCGGCGCGATCTACATCGCTCTCAGCCTCGCCTGGATGTGCGGCTACGCGCTGGCGGCGGTGCGGCTCTCGCACGTGCTCAGTCGCGCGCGCGTGAAGGCGCGGATCGACCGCTTTTCGGGCCTCGTGCTCGTCGGCGTCGGCATTCGCCTGGCGATCGAGCGCTGAGCGCGACTGGGGGCGCTACCGGAGCGAGGCGCGCAGGAAGCCCGCCGTGGCAGCAAGCACGGCGGGCTTGTGAAAGGCGGCATCCTCGTGGTCCGCGCCGGGGAGCACCAGCAGCTGCGAGTCACGGCCGGCGTCGAGCAGCGCCCCATGCAGCGCCATGCTCTGGGCGACGTTGATCATGCCGTCGCCGGCGCCGTGGATCAGAAGGACGGGCCCGTGCGCGTCGGCCGCGTGGGTCAGCGGGCTCGCCTCCCGCGCGAGGCCGAGGTCGTCGCCCACCGACTCGAGCCCGAGCAGTCCGGCCTCCATGTCCGGAAGCCTGCGGCCCTGCATGAACAGCGGCAGCGGCAGCCCGGCCGCCTCGCGCTCGAGTGTGACCGTCGCCAGCTCGGTCGCCGGGAACCACGCGCAAGCCGCGTCGGCGCGCTCCTGCGCCTGCTCGCCGGTGAGCGTCAGCATCAGTGCGAGCCACCCGCCGGCCGACGCGCCCCAGGCGCCGATGCGCTCGGTCGCCAACCCGTACTCGCCACCGTTCTCGCGCAGCCAGGCAACGGCCGCGCGCGCGTCCTGCAGCTGCGCCGGATGGGTCGCGACGTCGGTGAAGCGGTAGCTGACGCTGCACACCGCGAGCCCCTGTGCGGCCACCGGCGTCAGGCGCACGTCGACGTTGTCCTTGCGCGACCCGCGGACCCAGCCGCCGCCATGGAAGTAGGTCACGCAGGGCACGACCGCGTCGCCCGTGGGGCGGTGGATGTCGAGGAACAGGTTGGCGTCCTCGACCGCCAGGTACTCGATGTCGTTGATCGTGCGGACGGGCTGGCTCAGCTCACCACCTCGCTGCTGGAACTGGCGAAGGCCGGCATCACGTCGCGCGCGAACAGGGCCGCGGTACGCGACGCTTCCTCGAAGCTGATGCCCCCGAAGGCGACGTCCATCGTCATGTAGTTGATGCCGGCCACGTCGATCTGCTCGGAGATGTACTGACGGGCGCCCTCGGCGCTGCCGACGTAGGCGCTGCCACGCTCGATCAGCTCGCCCACGGTCGCGGGGTAGATCGGTGGCACGGGGATGCCGCGCAGCTCCCAGAGGTGGTCGAGCGACTGCTTGAAACGCGGGTACACACGCTCGGCGATGCGCACCGCCTCGGCCTCGGTGTCGGCCAGCACGATGTGACGGTTGACGCCGAGGTGGGGGATGGCGAGCTCGTCGCGGCCGAGCTCCTGCCAGCGCTCGCGGAAGCCGTCGGTGGTGGCGCGGGTGCGTTGCGCGCTGACCAGCGACATCACGTTGATCGCGCGCTCGGCGCACCAGCCGGCGCGGTCGGGGCGCGAGGCGCCGAACCAGAAGGGCGGGTGCGGGCGCTGCAGCGGCCGCACCGTCATCGGCATCGCGTCGACCTTGAAGTGCTTGCCGTCGAAGCTGAACGTCCGCTCGGCGGCGAAGGCACCTGCGATCAGCTCGAAGGCCTCGCTGAAGCGCCCCGGCGTGCTGTCGCCGTCGATCCCGAAGAAGGACGCCTCGATCGGCGAGGCGCCGCGGCCGATGCCCGGCTCCAGCCGGCCGCCGCTGAGCTGGTCGAGCAGGCACCACTCCTCAACCAGGCGGATCGGCTGATACAGCGGCAGCACGTTGACCAGTGCGCCGAAGTGCAGCCGGCTCGTGCGCTGCGCTAGGGCGGCCAGGAAGACGTTGGGCGAGCCGACGATCCCGAGCGGCGTCCCGTGGTGCTCGGCCACGTGGTAGGCGTAAAAGCCGTCGCGGTCGTACTGCTCGGCCAGTCGCAGGCGTTGCTCGAGCTGCGCCGCGCGGGGCAGACCCGAATCATCGATGTGGTCGAAGATGCCAAACCGCATGCGCGTCCAACTCTAAAGCTCGCGGCTGCTGGAGCTCGCCGCCGCCGGTCGCGGCCGCCGCCGACCATGACCGCCGCCGACCGCGGCCGCCGCTCGTCGGGTGGCGGCAGAGCGCGCCGCCGCCGACGCTGTCACGTCACGCCGGAGGAGAGCTCGGGGGCGCGGCGAGGTGGGTTCGAATAAGTGCCTTCGCATGTGTGACGTGTTTGTGACGCCGTGTCACGAACAATCATCGCGGCGTCACACTCTCGTGACACCCCGCAAGAATTGCGACACACATGCGAAGGTCTGTTTCCGGCTACTAGTCGATGTCGCCGCGGCCGATCCGGGCGAGGCCGACCACGATCGGGATTCCGATCCAGAAGGCGAAGGTCACGAGCGCGTGCGCCCACTGCGTGCCGTTCAGCGCCTGCTGCGTCAGCGGTGAGAGCGTGTTCGAGGCGCTCAGCCACCGTGCCACGCCGTCCAGTGCGGTGATGTTGTTGACGATCGCCTCCCAGACGACCGGAAGCAGCAGGTAGATGACGATCGCCGGCGCGCTCAGCAGGATCGCGGCGCCGAACGCCAGCCCCATGACCATGCCGGCGACGAGGAACACCCAGCTCTGAACGACCAGCTGCCACGTCAAGCTGCCGGTGCCGCCAGGGGCGTGACCAAAAGCTGACGCGCACACAAGCGTGAGCAGCAGGCAGACGCCCAGCGCGATCGTCGAGACGATTGCGCTGGCGCCGAGCTTGGCCAGGATCACGCGCGGGCGGCTGGGGACGAGCGTGAAAGTCGTCAACGTCGTGCGCTGCGACCACTCGGCGCACAACAGGAGCACGCCTATCACCGGCAGCAGGTATGCGCTCGGCAGCGTGCTGGCGTGCAGCACGTGGACGAAGGTTCCGTCTCGACCGCCATGGTTGCTCGACGAGATGATCGCCGCCAGCAGTGTGATCGCGGCGACGGAGATCGGCAGCCAGAAGCCTGAGCGCGTGTTAACCATCTTGCGCAGCTCGACGGCGACCAGCCTGCCCATCCCGGGGCGGTGGTCCGTGGTCGGCTGACGGACGGCACCGCCCATCGGTCTGATTGATGCTGTGGCGCTCATCGGGCGGCCTCCTCGAGGTCGTGGGTTTCGGTTTCGATTTCGGTTTCGATTCGGCTGTCGGTCGTCAGCTGGAAGAACAGCTGCTCGAGGCTGGCGCCGTCGCTGGCCGAGCGGAGTTCGGTCAGGGCGACGCCGCCGCGCAGCGCAGCGCGTCCGACCAGCACCGGCTCGGCGTCGGTCAGTAGGTCGCCGTCCGGTCCCTCGCGCACGACGATCTCATCCTCGGCGAGCGTGCGGCGCAGCGCGCGATCTGACGCTGGACCATCGGCCGTGCGGACCACGGTACGGGGGCCGCCGCCGGTCAGCTCGCCCGGCGTGCCCTGCGCGACGATCTCACCGCGCGCGATCACGACCAGGCGGTCGGCGATCGCCTGCACCTCGCCGAGCAGGTGCGAGGAGAGCAGCACGGTGCCGCCGCGGTCGGCGAAGTCGCGCAGCAGCGCGCGCATCCAGCGCATGCCCTCGGGGTCCAGGCCGTTGGCCGGCTCGTCGAGGATCAGCACCTGCGGATCGCCGAGCAGCGCGTGGGCGATGCCGAGGCGCT
>JBOGYJ010000223.1:0-6136 GCA_050696795.1 Solirubrobacteraceae bacterium
GCCCTCCCAAGCCCCGCCTGGGGCTCATCAGAAAGCCGCCCGCCCACGCCCGACGAGCAACAGGCGGTCGGCTCCATCAACCACATTATGGAGGCGACGGAATATGTCCAGCTTTAGCGGGAGTCGGGGCCTCAAGGGGCGTCTGGCGAGCGTGGGCATGGCAGCCGCGTTGGCAACTGGGGTCGGCGCCGTCTTGGCGTCTTCCTCGAGTGCTCATCGCACTGCGGTGCCCGCAGCAGGGAAGATCAAGGTGGCGATCGTCCCGAAGCTGCTGGGTCTGCCTGTATTCGAGGCAAACGTGAAGGGCGCGCGCCAGGTGGCTCCGGGACTGGGGATCAGTCTCAAGTACACAGCGCCCGCGACCGCATCGGCAACAGGCCAGGTTTCGATCTTCAACAGCCTGATAGCTCAGCACTACAACGTGATCACGCTGTCCGCGGACGATCCGACCGTGCCCGATGCGGTTCTGCAGAAGGCGATGAAGGCCGGCATCAAGGTCGTCACGTTCGACTCGGACGTGAACCCCGATGCTCGCAACTTCTTCATCCAGGACACGGCCTACGACACGATCGCCCAGGGCCTGGTCAACGCTGCCGAGAAGTTCACGGGTCCGAACGCGCAGATCGCGATCATGTCCTCAACGCCGGACGCGACCATCCAACTCGCGTGGATCGCGGCCATGAAGGCCTACATCAAGACGAAGTTCCCGAAGCTGAGCATCGTCGCCGTTGGCTACGGTCAGTCGGTCCAATCGACCTCGCTGACGCAGGCCGAGGACATTATCCATGCGCATCCCGACGTCAAGGCGATCCTGCCGATCGACGGTGCGGCCGTGGTCGGGACCGCGCAGGCGGTCAGCGCGCTCGGCGAGAAAGGCAAGATCGGCGTGTTCGGCATCGGCGACCCGCTCCCGAACCAGACGTATTTTGCGAACGGCTCGCTGCAGTCGCTCTTCCTGTGGAACGAGGTCAACCAGGGCAAGCTGGTCATGTATGTCGCCAAGCTCGCGGCTGAGAACAAGCTCGAGGCGGGCAAATCGTTCAAGACGCCGCTGGGCACCTTCACGGTCTCGGCGCGCGCCGACAAGACGACCGGGGCGACGAAGGACACGATCATCTTCTCCAAGCCACTGGAGTTCACCAAGTCCAACTACAAGCAGTACAAGTTCTGAGTAGACGGTTGCAGCGGCCATTGTCGCTGTGCTCAGTATGGTGCCGGCGGGAGAGTTCTCGTCGGCACCACTTCTGTCGGGCGGCGAACTTCGGAGGCGCTGCTGTGAGCCGGCGGCAAAGCGTGCCGCCGGCGAGAGATCATACGTGCGCGTCGAGCCAGGCGACCAGGTCGCCGAGCACCTGCTCGCGCTCGGGCTCGTTGAGGATCTCGTGGAAGAGCCCCTCGTAGCGCTTGACGGTCAGATCCGGGCTGCGGATTTTCGCGGCCACGAGCTCGCTGCCCGCCGGCGGGCACAGGCGGTCGGCGGTGCCCCACATTAGTAGCGTCGGCAGTGTGATCCGCTGGATGTCGCGCTCGAGCGTGCCAACGTGGACGATGAAGTCGCGCGCCACGCCTGCCGGGAGCGGACCGTGATGGTTGAGCGGATCGGCGATGTAATCCTCGACGACCGCGTGGTCCTTGCTCACCAGCCGCGGCTCGACGCGTGACACCGGCGCCGCCGGCAGCAGCCGTCCGAGCACCTTGCCGAAGCTGAGCAGCGCCCGGCCGCCGTCCACGGCCGCGAGCGGCGCCGACACCGCCAGCCCTGCGAGCAGCCGCTGGCGGGTCATCGCGTAGCGCAGCGCGACCGCTCCGCCCATGCTGTGTCCGAGCAGGAACTGCGGGAGCTCGGGGTGCCGCGCCCGGGACACCGTCACTATCAACTGATTGAGGTCGTCGACGGCCGCCTTCAGCGAGACCCGCCCGCGCTTGCCGGCCGAGCGCCCGTGCCCGTGATGGTCGAGCCCGTAGACCGCATACCCTGCCTCGTTCAGCCACGCCGCGACGTGCTGGTAGCGGCCGATGTGTTCCCCGTAGCCGTGCGTGATCGTGACCACGCCCTTGAGCGGCTGGTCGCCCGCTGGCGACCAGCTTTGCCAGGCGAGCCGATGGGCACGGGTGCCCCGGAAGCTCCCGTGCTCGGTGGCGCCCGAGCCGTCTGTTCCGGTGTCGTCAGTGCCTGCGGTCATGCGCCGTCACCTCGATCTGCATCGGCGCCTGCGGGGCGCGCGCGTGCTCGACCTGCAGCGTCGAGTGCCCAAGCCCGAACTGGTCGCGCAGCAGCGTCGTTAGCGCCCGGCGGATCTCATGGCAGTCGTGCCCGGCGTCGACGACCACGTGCGCGGAGATCGCCGGGAAGCCCGAGGTGACCTCCCAGATGTGGAGATCGTGGACCTCGGCCACGCCCGGGTGGGCGGCTAGCTCGCGGCCGATCGCGTCAGGCTCGATGCCAGCGGGTGACGCCTCCATCATCACTCGCGCCGACGCCTTGATCAGCCCGAAGGAGGCCTGCAGCATCAGCGCGGCGATCAGCAGCGAGGCGATCGCGTCGGCGCGGCGAAAGCCGGTGGTGAGGATCACGATTGCGGCGATCGCGGTGGCCACGAAGCCGAACAGATCGGTGAGGATGTGCTGGTAGGAGCCCTCGATGTTGAGGCTGCGCTTCCGCGGCGCGTGGTCGTGGCCGGCGTGGCCGCGGCCGGCGGAGTCGTGGCCGGCGTGGTCGCGGCCGGGGTCGTGGCCGGCGTGGTCGTGCGAGTGGTCGCCGTGTCCGTGGGCGTGCCCCCCCAGCACGCGCGCGACGATCAGGTTCACCGCGATCCCGACCAGCGCGACGATCAGCACCGGGGCGCCGGCGGTCTGCAGCGGCTTGACCAGGTGCTGGACGGCGCCGTAGACGATCAGCAGGCCGAGCACCAGCAGCGTCATGCCGTTGGCGTTGGCGCTGAGGATCTCGGCGCGGCCGAGTCCGAAGGTCATCGCGCCCTTGGCGGGGCGGGCGGCGAGGCGGGCGGCCAGCAGCGCCATCGCCAGCGCGGCCGCATCGGTCAGCATGTGCGCGGCGTCGGAGAGCAAGGCCAGGGATGAGGACAGCACCGCCACGACGATCTCGGCCGTCATGAACAGCACGATCAGTGTGAGTGCGACCTTCAGCTTGCCGGCGTCTGTATCGGAGCGCATCGCGTCTAGTTAAGCGTCGGATCGGTCGGCATGCGCGCCACCAGCGCGTAGCTGCCGCCCTTGCGCTCGAGCACCTCGGCCCACAGCTCCGCGGGATCGGGAGTGAAGGCGTCGGCGTACCGGGCCGGTTCGAGGATCCAGTCGCCGCGTTCGAGTTCGCCGTCGAGTTGGCCCGGACCCCAGCCGGAATGGCCGGCGAAGACGCGTGCACGCTTGACGCCCGCGCCGAGTTGGTCCAGGGAGTCGCCGCCGGCCATCACGCCGACGTTGTCAAAGGCGATCAGCGCGGCCTCGTCGGGATCGTCGAAGTCGGCGAGCACGATCACCGCCGACTGCCCGACCGGACCGCCGACCAGAACCTCGTCCGCGGGGTCGGCGACTTTCGTGAGCTGCGGTACCGCCTCGGCGACCGTCGACTCGGATGGGCGGTTGAGCACGAGCCCGAGCGCGCCCTCCTCGCTGTGCTCGACGACGAGCACGACGGTCCTCCAGAAGTTCGGGTCTTGGAGCGTGGGACCCGCGATCAGCAGCTGGCCGCGAAATGAATCCACCCGGCAATCTTGGCACGGCGGCCCCGCGACACCGACCGGCGGCCCCGCGACACCGACCGGCGACCGGTCGGTCAGAGACCCAGGGACCGGCCGATGACCTCCAGCATCACCTCGTCGGTGCCGGCGCCGATCCGGTTCAGCCGCAGGTCGCGCCACGCGCGCTCGATCCCGTACTCGCGCATGTAGCCGGCGCCGCCGTGGATCTGCAGGCAGTCGTCGGCGACCTCACACGCGATCCGCGAGGCGTGGAGCTTGGCCATCGAGATCTCGCGCACCGGGTACTCGCCGTTCTGGAAGCGCCAGGCCGTCGTGTAGACGAGTTGGCGTGCGGTCTCGATCTTCGTCGCCATCTCCGCGAACTTGTGCCGGGTCACCTGGAACTTGGCGATCGGGCGTCCGAACGCGAGGCGCTGCTTGGCGTACTCGAGCGTCTGCTCGAACACGTCCTGCGCCGAGGCGACCGCGGCTGCGGAGCTGATCAGCCGCTCGCCCTGCAGCTCCCACATGATCTGCTGAAAGCCCTGGCCGACCACCCCGAGCACCGCGCCGGCGGGCACGCGAACATCTTGGAAGGCGAGCAGCGCCGTGTCGGAGGCGTGCATCCCGAGCTTCTCCAGACGCTTCTCGCGGATCACGCCGGGCAGGCTCATCGGCACGAGGAAGAGCGTGAAGCCGTCATAGCCGGCATCGACATCTGTCTTTGTGACCAGCACGATCAGGTCGGCGCGGTGGCCGTTGGTGATGTAGGTCTTCGATCCGTTGATCACGTACTCGTCGCTCGCATCGTCGTAGATCGCGCGCGTTCTGATCCCGGCGACGTCCGAGCCCGCGTCGGGCTCGGTGATCCCCAGGCAGAGGATCTTCTCGCCGGCGATCGCCGGCGCCGCCCACTCCTGCTTCTGCTGTTCGGTGCCGAACTCGAGGATCGGCGGCAGCGCCATGTCGGTCTGCACGGCGATGCCCATCGTCAGGCCGCCGGAGCGTCCGCGCACCAGCTCCTCGGCCAGCACCAACGCGCTGTAGTAGTCGCCGCCCTGGCCGCCGTACCGCACCGGCTTGTCGAGGCCGAGGAAGCCGAGCTCGCCCATGCGCCTGAGGATCGCGTCGGGGAACGTCGTCCGCTCCCACTCCTCGGCGTTCGGCAGCACCTCGGCGGCCACGAAGCGTCGGATCGACGCCCGCAGCTGGTCGTGCTCGTCGGTGAAGATGAAGTGCCGCCGGTGGCTCGAGTGATCGGGGCGCCCAGCGCCGGCGCCGCTGTCGTTGCCGATGCTCACCTTGCGAACCCTACTTGCGCACGCACGTAGGGTTCCACCCGGGATTGCTCCCGGCCGTAGGCTTCCACTCGAGAGAGACAATGCCTGATTTCGCGACGCTCATCTACGAGGCTGCAACCAGCGGCGTGGCCACGATCTCCCTGAATCAGCCCGACACACGCAACGCGCTCTCCCCGGAGGTGCTGGGCGAGCTGCTCGCCGCGCTGCAGCAGGCGCGTGACGACGAGCGGGTGCGGGTGGTGGTGCTCGCCTCCACGCATGAGAAGGTGTTCTCGAGCGGCGGCAACCTCGCAAGCTTCGCGGCGGAGACGACCGCGCACCAGCGAAATGACCAGAACGAGCTGTTCCCACGCGTGTTCGTGCGTCTGGCCGAGCTCGGCAAGCCGTCGATCTGCGCGGCCGGCGGCCACGTGCTGGCCGGTGCCCTCGGGCTGGCGCTCGCCTGCGACCTCGTGATCGCGTGTGAGAGTGCCCGCTTCGGCACGCCCGAGATCAACGTCGGTCTGTTCCCGTTCATCGTCACGGCGCTGCTCTACCGGAGCATCCCGCGCAAGAAGGTTGCCGAGCTGGTGTTGCTCGGCGAGCAGATCTCCGCGGCCGACGCCGAGCGCATCGGGCTGGTGAACAGGGTCGTCCCCGACGCGGAGTTCGGTGGCGCTGTCGCCGACTGGGCGGCGAAGCTGGCAGGCAAGTCGCCGCTGATGATGAGGCTGGGCAAGAACGCGATGTTCGAGCAACAGGATCTGGGGTTCGTCGCGGCGCTCGAGCAGCTGCAGTCGCAACTCACGTTCGCGCAGGACACCGAGGACGCCCATGAGGGCATCGCCGCCTTCTTCGCCAAGCGCGACCCCCGTTGGAAGGGCCGCTGAGCCCCGCCGAGGACTGAAGCCGGAAGCCGGTTCTATGGACGCAAAGTTCGCTATATGGAACTTTGCGTCCGAAGAACGTCAGTGACGCAACCTGTTCGGCTGTCGCAGTGCTTCTGAGGACAGATGGGTCGCTCTAACCCCAATACCGTAAACTTAGGCGGCGAGGATGAGGATTGAGTCGTCGGCCGGTTTGGATGGCTGGGGCCAGTTGTGGTGTTCGGGTCGTTTGACGGGCCAGTTGCTCATCTTGCGTTTGATGACCCGT
>JBOGYJ010000224.1:0-3714 GCA_050696795.1 Solirubrobacteraceae bacterium
CCCCGGAGCGGATCGCGGGACTGCTGCGCAACGAGTCGCCGCAGACGATCGCGCTCGTGCTCGCGAGCCTGTCCACGAGCCAGGCCGCGGGCGTGCTCGCGCGCCTGCCCGACGCCGTGCAGCCCGACATCGCCCTGCGCATCGCGCGCCTGGGGCAGGCCGGCGCGCACGTGCTCGAGCGCGGCGAGGAGGCGCTGCGCCACCGTCTCACCGCCGTCGCCGAACGCGAGTACGTCGCCACCGGTGGCACGAAGGCGCTCGCGGGGATCCTCAACCACGCGGACCGCTCGGTCGAGCGCAACGTGCTGGAGAACCTCGCGGACACCGATCAGGGCCTCGCCGAGGAGGTGCGCGGTCTGCTGTTCGTGTTCGAGGACATCGTCAAGCTCGACGACCGCTCGATCCAGCTCGTGCTGCGCGAGGCCGATCAGAAGGATCTGGCCCTTGCCCTGCGCGGCGTCAGCGACGAGGTCAAGACTCGGGTGCTCAACAACATGTCCGAGCGTGGCGCCCAGATGCTGCTCGAGGAGATGGAGTACCAGCCGCCGCAGCGCAAGCGCGTCGTGGAAGAGGCCCAAGGCCGCATCGTCGCGATCGTCAGGCGCCTCGAGGAAGCCGGTGCCGTCGTGCTCTCGCGCAGCGACGCCGACGTCATGTTCTAGGTCGGCGAGATGTCGACTGAAACCGTTAGCAGCTACACGTTTCGGCAGCTCGAGAGCACCGACACCTCCGATCGCACGCCGGCCGATGTGATGGCGCGCGCTCTGGCGGACGCCGACGAGATTCGCGAGCGAGCACACGCCGAAGGCTTGGCGGCCGGCCGCGCCGCAGGGGCCGAGCAGGCCCACAGCGAGGCTTCATCGGCACTTGCGGCGCTCGCGGATGCCGTTCGAGCGGTGACCGAGACACGCGAGGAGCTGGCCGAGACGCTCACCGCGCAGGCTGGAGAGCTAGCCATGCTGACCGCCGAACACATCGTCGCCGGCGCCATCGGCGCCGAGCCGCAGCGCATCGTCGATGTGGTTCGCGGCGCGCTACGGCGGCTCACCGACCGCCACCGCGTCACCGTGCTGGTGAACCCCGACGACCTCGAGACCCTGTCGCAGTCGATCAGCGCGCTGCAGGCGGAACTCGGCGGCATCGAGTACCTCGATGTCCAGGCGGACCGGCGCATCGCGCGCGCCGGCGCAATCGCGCAGACCGCCTATGGCGAGATCGACGTGAGCATCGCTGCGCAGCTGCAGACCGCGCGCGACCTGGTCGCCGCAGCCCTTGCCGGCGACTCCGACATCGCCGGGACTGCGGACGACGAGAGCAGCCGGCGGTGATCCCGGATGGCGTTTGATCCCGATGGTCTGGCTCAGGCAGCCCGCGCGATCCGCTCGGGCGACCTTGCCAAGCGCCGCGGTCGCGTCGGCGACGTGATCGGCCTGATCATCGAGGCGACCGGAATCGAGGCTGAGATCGGGGAGCTCTGCACGGTCGGCGACGGCCGTCGTGAGCCACCGGTTCCCACAGAGGTTGTTGGCTTCCGCGGTGGCCGTACGCTGCTGATGCCACTTGGTGAGCTCGGAGGCATCGGGCCGGGAACCCCGGTCGTGCCGACGGGCTCACCCTTCCGCGTGCAGGTCGGTGAAGCCCTGCGCGGCCGCGTGATCGACGGGCTCGGCCGCCCCCTCGACGGCCGCGGCCCGATCGTGGCCGACGAGTGGCGGTCGACCACCGCGGCCCCGCCCGACGCCTTTACCAGACCACGGATCAGCGAGCGCGTCGGGCTCGGCGTACGCGCGCTCGACACCCTTGTTCCCTGCGGGCGCGGGCAGCGCCTCGGCATCTTCGCCGGCTCCGGAGTGGGTAAGTCTTCGCTGATGGGCATGATCGCCCGCTCGACCACCGCCCAGGTGAACGTGATCGGCCTGGTGGGTGAGCGTGGCCGCGAGGTACGCGAGTTCATCGAGCGTGATCTCGGCGCGGCGCTCGAGCACTCTGTGGTGATCGTCGCGACCTCCGATCAGCCCGCACTCGTGCGCATCCGCGCCGCCTTCACCGCCACGACGATCGCCGAGTACTTCCGTGACCAGGCCAATGACGTGATGCTGATGATGGATTCCGTCACCCGCTTCGCCATGGCGCAGCGCGAGGTCGGGCTGGCGATCGGCGAGCCGCCGGCGACCCGCGGCTATACCCCCAGCGTCTTTGCGCTGCTGCCACGCCTGCTCGAACGGGCGGGCACCAGCCCGGAGGGCTCGATCACCGGTCTCTACACAGTGCTCGTCGATGGCGATGACATGAATGAGCCGATCGCCGACGCGGCGCGCTCCATCCTCGACGGCCACATCGTCCTGACGCGCTCGCTCGCGCACTCCGGTCACTACCCCGCGATCGACGTGCTGCAGAGCGTGTCGCGGCTCGTCGGTGAGATCGTGACGCCCGATGTGCAGGCGGCGGGGCAGCAGGTCCGCGCAGCGCTTGCGGCCTACCGAGACAAGGCGGACCTGATCTCGATCGGCGCCTACCAGCGTGGCAGCGACCCGCTGGTCGACGTTGCCATCGACCAGCGGCCGGTGATCAACGCATTCCTGCGTCAGCGCGTCGATGACCCCACCGGCGCCGGCGATGCGGACCATCGCCTGCTCGACATCGGTGGTGCGCTCGGCGTCGAGACGACATCGGCGCCGCCCGCAGACCACATGGCAAGCCCCGACGTTCAGACCGTGTCACCGGGCGGCGGCCCCAGCGCGATCCCATCGCTGAGCCTCGCGTGAGACCGGGCATCCAGTCCTCAAGTTCTCAGAGCTGCTGCCGATCAAGATGAACATGAGCGGTCCCTCGTATCGATTCCGGCTGGAGCGCGTGCGCGCGCTTCGGGAACGCCGTGAGGAGCAGGTCAAGCAGGAGTTCGCCGTGGCTCTGCAGGCGCGTCAGCACCGCCAGGACGAGGTGGCGAGGACCCGCGCGCTGATCGACTCCGCGTACAGCGCGCAGTCGCACGCCCCCGCCGATGACCTAGGGACACATCAGACCTATCTCGAACGGCTCGAGCACGCGCTCGAACTCGAACTCGAGGACCTCACCTGCTGCGAGGTTGAGCTCACCGAGCGCCGCGTCGAGCTGACCAAGGCTTCACAGGACCTCGAGGCGCTCGAGCGCCTCAAGGAGAAGGGCCGAGACGATCACAACCGTGAGGCGGCCAGGGTCGAGCAGAACCTGCTCGACGAAATTGCAGGCAACGGATACTGGAGGCGAGCCGCATGACACCACCTGTGGTGGCACCCGCCGCACCGGTGAGCACGCCGCAGTCCGCGGCGCCTCCCGGAGGCGGATCTCCAAGCGGGGCACCCCCAAGCGGGGGCCTCTTCGGAGACATTCTCGATTCGGCCCGGACCGCAGTTGCGGAAGGCCAGCAGGAAACCGGCGCGAATGCCGGGGACCAACACAGCAACGCGAAGTCATCGACCTCGACCGGCGGGTCATCTGCGGACGGCAAGTCGTCCACAGACGCCAAGCAGTCCTCGCAGACGCCTGACGGCGCTGACGTGATCGCTGCGGCCGCGGCGTTCCTGACCGGGCAGCCCCCGGTTCAGCAGAAGCCGTCGAGCGGCAAGGCGAACGCCGCTGCAGCGGCCGTGGACGCGGCACAAAAGGGTGCCACGTCCGGGTCCACCGCCGCAGCAACCGCCGGATCGTCGGCAGCAACCGCCGGATCGTCGGCAG
>JBOGYJ010000225.1:0-1619 GCA_050696795.1 Solirubrobacteraceae bacterium
GAGCTGCGCGACGCGCGCATCGGCCACGGCGGCAAGATCTCCTTCGAGCAGACGGACGTCGAGTTCCCGCAGTCGTGGTCACAGAACTCGACCAACATCGTCGCGCAGAAGTACTTCCGGGGGCGGCTCGGTTCGCAGGAGCGCGAACGCTCCGTCAGGCAGATGCTGACGCGCGTCGCAGGCACGATCGCCCGCTGGGGGGCCGAGCGCGGCTACTTCGCAAGCGCCGCGGACGGCCAGGCCTTCCAGGACGAGCTGACCTACATCCTGCTTCACCAGATGGCGGCGTTCAACTCGCCCGTCTGGTTCAACGTCGGCTGGCACCCCGAGGGCTCGCCGAAGATGCAGGCCTCAGCCTGCTTCATCCTCTCGGTCGAGGACACGATGGAGTCGATCCTCGAATGGAACACCAAGGAGGGCATGATCTTCCGCGGCGGCTCTGGCTCGGGCATCAACCTCTCGAAGATCCGCGGCTCGATGGAGCACCTGAGCAAGGGCGGCACCGCCTCCGGCCCGGTCTCCTTCATGCGCGGCGCCGACGCCTGGGCCGGCTCGATCAAGTCCGGCGGCGGCACGCGCCGCGCGGCCAAGATGGTCGTGCTGGACGTCGACCATCCGGACATCCGCGAGTTCATCTGGTGCAAGGCCAAGGAGGAGGACAAGGCCGCGGCCCTGCGCGACGCCGGCTTCGACATGTCGATCGACGGCGACGGCTTCCACTCGATCCAGTACCAGAACGCCAACAACTCGGTGCGCGTCACCGACGAGTTCATGCGCGCCGCCGCCGATGACGAGGATTGGCACCTGATCGCGCGCTCGACCGGCGAGCCGGTTGGCGAACCGGTCAAGGCGCGCGAGCTGCTGCGCGAGATCGCCGAGGCCGCCTGGCGCTGCGCCGATCCCGGCGTGCAGTACGACACCGTCATCAACCAGTGGCACACCTGCCCTAACTCGGGGCGGATCAACGCGTCCAATCCGTGCAGTGAGTACATGCACGTCGACAACTCGGCCTGCAACCTGGCGTCGCTGAACCTGATGAAGTTCCGCCGCCGGGACGGCAGCTTCGCTGTCGAGTCGTTCGAGAAGGCAGTCGACGTGGTCTTCCTGGCGCAGGAGATCGTGGTCTCGCCGTCGAGCTACCCGACGCCGGAGATCGCCGACAACGCCCGCGCCTTCCGCCAGCTCGGCATGGGCTACGCCAACCTCGGCGCCTACCTGATGGCCAACGGCCTGCCCTACGACTCCGACGACGGTCGCGGTATCGCCGCGGCGGTCACCGCGCTGATGACCGGCCGCGGCTACCTGCGCTCGGCTGAGGTCGCCGGCGCGATCGGCCCGTACGAGCGCTACGAGGAGAACCGCGAGCCGCACAACACCGTGATGCGCATGCACCGCGACGCGGCCTACGCGCTCGAGGATCGGTACTGCACCGACGGCGCGCTGCTCGAGGCCGCCCGCAGCACCTGGGACGAGGCGGTGGCGCTTGGCGAGCAGCACGGCTACCGCAACGCGCAGGCCACGGTGCTGGCGCCGACCGGCACGATCAGCTTCCTGATGGACTGCGACACGACCGGCGTCGAGCCCGACTTCTCGCTGGTCAAGTTCAAGGAGCTGGTCGG
>JBOGYJ010000226.1:0-4842 GCA_050696795.1 Solirubrobacteraceae bacterium
CTTCCGCGCCGGCCTCATGGAGGCCTACGGTCAGAAAGCCGAGGCGCTGGGCCGAGGCCAACGGACGCCGCCATCGCGGCGTCCGCGCGGGCAAACAAACGGGCAGCTACCGCTCGACATGCCGGTATAACCCGGCCTCAGCCGCCCACCAACCACCAACTGAGACCACACCGGCCGCCCCGGGGATTACCCCTGGGCGGTTGCCGCTGTTCTCTACCGGTTTCTACCGTCGTATACCTCGAACTGGTATAAACCGCGGCCTTCTCGGGCCTGTTCAGCCAACTCATCCGACCGAAGACGCCTCAGTCGCCAATTTGGAAACTAAAGCGTCTAACTGTCGCCAGTGCCGGCACCGGGACTCGAACCCGGGCGCTTCGGATTAAAAGTCCGCTGCTCTACCAACTGAGCTACGCCGGCCCGCGACCAATGATGGCAGCACGCGGACGCGGACGCGCATCAGGCGCGGTAGGCGACCAGCTCGATCTCGACCAGCATGCGGGGGTCGATCAGGCCGGTGACCTCGACCATCGACGTCACCGGGCCAATGCCATCGAAGATCTCGCCGTGGGCGCGGCCGATCTCTTCGGATCGCGAGATGTCGGCGACGTACATGCGTGTCTGGACGACGTCGGCCGCCGAGCAGCCGACGCGCGCGAGCTCGTGCAGCAGTTTGCGGAAGATCTCGATGGTCTGCTCATACGGGGTGGCCCCGAGGACGCAGCCGCTCGGGTCGACCGACGTCGTTCCTCCGATCAACACCCAGGGTCCGGCTACGACGGTGCGGCTGTAGCCAAAGACCCCCTCCCACGGCGACGGCGGGTCACCGGCGAGCCGCTCGATCGTGGGCTGCGCGGAGCGGGGCGGCGGCTCGGCGGACAGTGCGATCAGCTCCTCGAACTGCCTACCGAAAGCTAGTGGCGGAAGTGCCGGCGACCGGTGAAGACCATAACCGCACCGGCGCGGTCAACGGCCTCCATCGTCAGCTGATCGCGGATCGAGCCGCCCGGCTGGATGATCGCGGTCACACCCTGCTCGAGCGCGATCTCAGGACCGTCGGCGAACGGGAAGTAGGCGTCGGAGGCCAACACGGAACCCGCAACCGGACTCTGGGCCTTCTCGATCGCCAGCCGCACAGCGTCGACGCGGCTCATCTGACCGGCGCCGATGCCGAGTGTCGCGGCGTCCTTGGCCAGGACGATCGCGTTTGACTTGACGTGCTTGCAGACCCGCCACGCGAACAGCAGCTCCGACCACTCATCCTCGGTCGGGCGGCGCTCGGAGACGACCTCCATGTCATCGCGGTCCTCGTTGGAGGAGTCGCGGTCCTGCACCAACAGACCCCCGATCACCTGGCGGACGTGGGGCTCATAGAGCACGTCAAGCCGCCGTTCGCGATCGTCGAGGACGCGCATGTTGGGCTTGTCGGCAAAGATCTCGAGCGCCTCGTCGTCGAACCCGCGCGCCAGCACGATCTCGGCGAACTGCTCATGGATCGCCGCCGCCGTCTGCTTGTCGACGCGCCGGTTGAGCACGATCACCCCGCCGAAGGCCGAGGTCGGATCGCAGGCGAACGCGCGCTCGTAGGCCTCCAAAGTCGTCGTTCCGACGGCAACCCCACATGGGTTGTTGTGCTTGACGATCACGCAGGCCGGCACGACGAACTCCGACAGCAGCTGACGCGCCGCGTCGAGGTCGAGCAGGTTGTTGAACGAGAGGTCCTTGCCGGCGAGCTGCGCGACCTGCGAGAGCACGTGCGTGCGGGCGCCGATCTGGGTGTAGAAGGCAGCCCGCTGGTGCGGGTTCTCACCGTAGGGCAGCTCGAGCTCGCGCTCGAAGGCGCGCACCATCAGCGGCGGGAAGTCCTCGTTCTTCTCCTGGAACCAGCGCGTGATCGCTGTGTCGTAGCGGGCCGTGTAGGCGAAGGCCTCGGCCGCGAGGCTCTCACGCGTCTGCAGCGACAGCCGCCGGTCGGAGTTACGCAGCTCGTCCAGCACCGCGTCGTAGCTGGCGGGGGATGTGACCGGAGCCGAGAACCTGAAGTTCTTGGCCGCTGCGCGGATCATCGTCGGCCCACCGATGTCGATGTTCTCGATCACCTCCGCGTCCCCGACGCCGCGGGTCGCGGCGGTGCGCTCGAACGGGTAGAGGTTGACGCAGACGAGATCGACCGGCTCGACCTCATGGGCCGCGGCGGCCTCGACGTGCGCGGGGTCGTCGCGCACCGCCAGCAGGCTCGCGTAGAGCTTCGGGTGCAGCGTCTTGACGCGCCCGTCCATGATCTCGGGGAAACCGGTCAGGTCGGTGATCGAGCGCACGCTCAGACCCGCCTCGGCCAGCTCACGGGCGGTACCGCCCGTCGACACCAATTCGATGCCGAGCTCGGCCAGCCCGCGGGCGAACTCGACGATTCCGGCCTTGTCGGATACGGACAGCAGCGCCCGGGCAACCTGCACCTCGCCGGGCGCCGAGGGCTGCAGCGACTGTTCAGCGTTTGTGCCGGTCGTCATAAACGGCGACTCTACCGCTACGCGTGCTCGGGAAGCACCGCGAGCGGCCCGACGAGAACGCGGCGCGGATGCGTTGACGCGATCCGCACGGCGCCACGCGCGAACAGCCGCACGACCTCGGGCAGCATCTGATGCTCCAGCGCATGGATGTGCGGCAGCACGTCGTCGAGCTCGCGCGCATCCGGCAGGGCGACGCTGCGCTGCATGATCACCGGCCCGGTGTCGAGCCCGGTGTCGACGAAGTGCACCGTCACGCCGAACAGCTTCACGCCATAGGCGATCGCCTGGCCGACTGCGTCGATCCCGGGGAAGGCCGGCAGCAGCGACGGATGCACGTTGATCACGGCGTCCGGGAAGCGGTCGAGGAACTCCTCCGAGACGAGCTGCATGTAGCCGGCCATCACCACCAGTCGCGTGCCGCGCTCGCGCAGCCAGGCGGCCATCGCACGGTCACGGGCGGGGCGGTCGCCGCCGAACTCGCGCCGCGCAAAGACGGCCGTCGGGACCCCAGCCGAGGCGGCACGCTCGAGCGCCGGCGCCTCGGGGTCCTCGGAGGCGACGGCGACGATCGTGATGCCGTCGCGGCCGTGCACCTGATCGAGCAGCGCCTGCAGGTTCGTCCCGGCCCCCGAAGCGAGGACGGCGACCTTCAAGGATTTCTCTGTGCTCATCGCGGTGAGCAGGAATTATTCACCGCGCGGGCACGGATGGCACGAGTGGGAGCTCTACACGTTCGAGCGCGAACTTGCCACCGGACTCCTCGGTGCCGGCCAGCGGGTAGTCGCCACTGAAACAGGCGTCGCAGTGCATCGCGCGCCGGCCCTCTACGGCCTCGTAGACGCCCTCCAGTGACAGGTAATGCAGCGAGTCGGCGCCGAGCAGGCGACAGATCTCGTCGCTCGAGCGACCGTGGGCGATCATCTCCTCGCGCGCTGACATGTCGATGCCGTAGTGGCACGGGTGCTTGATCGGCGGTGAGGAGATGCGCAGGTGGATCTCCTTGACGCCGGCGGCGCGCAGCATCGCCACGATCTGCGGCATCGTGTTGCCGCGCACGATCGAGTCGTCGACGACGATCAGGCGCTTGCCGCGGACGACCTCTGGCAGCGGGTTGAACTTCAGCCGCAGGCCGTGCTTGCGCAGCTGCTGTCCGGGCTGGATGAAGGTGCGAGCGACGTAGCGGTTCTTGATGAAGCCGTCATCCTGCGGGATCCCGGCGGCCCGCGCCAGTCCGCGCGCGGCAGCGTTGCCGGAGTCCGGGATCGCGATCACGAGGTCGGCGTCGACCGGCGCCTCGCGCCACAGGATCTCACCCATGCGCGCGCGAGAGACCTGCAGGCGGCGCCCCGCCATCAGCGAATCCGGGCGCGCGAAGTAGATGTACTCGAACAGGCAGAAGGCGCGGCGCTCGCCACCGGCGACCACCTGCGAGTGGATCCCGTCGGCATCGAGCGTGACCATCTCGCCGGGCTCGACCTCGCGCAGGTAGCGCGCGCCGATCAGGTCAAACGCGCATGACTCGCTGGCGACGCAGTGCAGCTCGGCGCCGGTCTCCGGATCCTCGATCACGCCGAGCGCCAGCGGCCGCAGGCCGTGCGGGTCGCGGAAGGCGACGACGCGGTCCTCGGTCATGACGACCGTCGAGAAGGCGCCCCTCAGCTTCGGCAGCACATCCGCGACCGCCTCCTCGAGGCTGTCCGCGGGATGGGTCGCCAGCAGCGCGGCGATGATCTCCGAGTCCGACGTGGAGCGGAAGGGAACGTCGCGACCGCGCAGTGCGCTGTGCAGCTCGACGGCGTTGATCAGGTTGCCGTTGTGCGCCAGTGCGATGGCGCGACGATCGTCGCGGAAGACCGGCTGCGCGTTCTCCCATTCGGAGGAGCCGGTGGTGGAGTAGCGCACATGGCCGATCGCCAGATCGCCCTCCAGGGAGCGCAGCTTGTGCTCGTCGAAGACCTGCGACACGAGCCCCTGCTCGCGCGTACCCATGATCGAGCCGCCGAGCGGCGCCACCGCGATACCGGCCGACTCCTGGCCGCGGTGCTGCAGCGCGTAGAGCGCGAAGTACGCGAGCCGGGACACATCGTGCCCGGGGGCGAAGAGGCCGAAGACCCCACATTCATCGCGGGGGCCATCGCGGTCGGTCGGGAACCCCTCAAAGGTGCTCAAGGCGCGCTTTCCTCGCAAGGTCGAGACGACGTGACGCGCAGGCGGATCGCCTACCCCGGGAGGGTAGCAATGGCCGACGGCGGGACAGGCTCCGGATAACCCCCCAATTTGCGGGCGCCGAGCGGGCGGATCATCCGACGCGCCCGCCGACGTCGAAGGCGGGCAG
>JBOGYJ010000227.1:0-8058 GCA_050696795.1 Solirubrobacteraceae bacterium
CCGAGCTTCCGCCGCTGCTCTTGGATGACGCCGAGGCGGTTGCTGTCGCGGTGGGCCTGCGCATCGGCGCCTCCGGGCCGATCGCCGGGATCGAAGAGATCTCGGTGAGGGCACTGACCAAGCTCGAGCAGGTGCTGCCCTCGCATCTGCGCCGACGCGTCAACGCACTCAGCCAGATGACCTCGGCGCTAGCGGTCGACGGCCCTCAGATCGACACCGAGACGCTGGCCACGCTTGCCGCAGCGTGCCGGGACGCGCTGCGAGTGCACTTCGCCTATGTGGCCAGTGGCGGCGCCGCCTCGGTGCGCGCGGTGGACCCGGCCGCCGTGGTCTACAGCGGCCGGCGTTGGTATCTGGTTGCCTTCGACCTCGACCGCGACGACTGGCGTACGTTCCGGCTCGACCGCATCGACAGCGCCCTCCGGCTCGGCGGGCGTGGGAAGCCACGCCAGGTCCCGGGTGGCGATCCGGCGGGCTACGTCAAGCAGCAGCTGAGCCGCTACAGCGCGGGCAGCGACGCCGACGCCGAGCCCGCCGAGATCAGGGTGCGGGCGCCAGCATCACGGATCAACGGACGGGTCCCGGGCCAGTACGCGACCGTTGAACCGGACGGTCCGGACGCGTGCGTCATCCGCAGCAACGGCGCCTGGTCGCGTCACTTCCTGATGTGGGCGGCGCTGCTGGGGGAGCAGATCGAGGTGCTGGGACCACGCGAGTTGGCCGCCGCCGCGGCAGAGCTCGGGACGCGGCTGACGGCGAGCGTGTGAGCTCAGCGTGTGCGCTCGGCGTGTGAGCTCAGCGTGTGAGCTCAGCGTGTGCGCTCGGCATGTGAGCTCAGCGTGTGAGCTCAGCGTGTGCGCTCGTGTGGCTCGGCGCAGTGCGGTCGGCGCAGCCGCCCCGGACCGAGGATCCAGCCGGTCAGAAACCCAGTGCGAACTTCGCGTCCTCGCTCATCAGGTCCGGAGACCACGGCGGTGTGAACACAAGCTCCGACTCGACGGCGGTCACGCCCTCGATTTCGCTGACGAACTCCTGGATCTGACCCTCGACCTGCGGGCCGATCGGGCAGCCCGGCGTGGTCAGGGTGTATGTGACCTTGATCGCGCCGGCGTCGTCGATGTCGACTCCGTAGATCAGTCCGAGTTCGACGAAGTCGAGCCCCAACTCCGGATCGATGACCTCGCGCAGCGCATCGTGAATCTCTTCGATTGTGAGCATTTGCTCGATTTTACGAGGATTTCCGAATGTTGATGAAACATTAAGCTTGCGTTGCCGCCAGTCTATTTTGTAGGTTTCCATAGCATCATCGAGTTTGCCGACAACCCGCCGGTGTTGCTGTGCGCCGGAGACGAGGACCGCAGCACCCAGAGTCTCCGCAGACGAGCGCTGGTTCTCGCGTTTCGCGCGCAGAGCGATGTGCTCGTGGATCTGCGTGGCCTCGTGTTCGCGGACACGACGCTGATGGTTGACCTCGCGATGCTCTCGCACCGGTTGCGGCGACGCGAACGGCGGCTGCTCCTGCAGGGAGCCCAGCCGCAGATCAAGCATCTGATCGAACTGGTCGGCCTGCACCGGCTGCCCGGCGTCGAGTTGATGGTCGACGGCGCGCCGCAGCCGGCCGTCGCCTGAGCGCGCGGCTCAGCAGCAGCCGGTGGTACCCGAGCGCGGCGCCGCCGACCACTACGCTTAAGGCCTCTCATGATTTGGTTCGTCCTGCTTGTGCTGTGGCCGCTCGCCGAGTTGTTCGTGATCGTCGAGCTCTCGGAGGCGATCGGCTTCCTCTGGGTGCTGCTGATGCTGATCGTGAGCTGGCCGATCGGCTGGCGCTTGATCCGCTATGAGGGACGCCTGGCACTGCAACGCCTCCGCGACGCGCTGATCGCCGGGCGCGCACCCACCGACGCCGTCCTTGACAGCGCGCTGGTGCTCATGGGGGCCGTGCTGCTGCTCGTTCCCGGATTCATCACCGACACCATCGGCGTGCTGTTGCTGCTGCCGACGCGCGCGCTCGCGCGTCGAGCGGTGTTGCGTAACCGCAGCAGCGCCTGGCTCAGTCGCGCCGTCAGCTTCGTCAACTGGAACTCGTCGCGGTTCCCGGGCGGCGGCGCCGGGGCGCGCGGCTACGACGCCGAGAGCACGGCAGCCGACATCGACGAGCCGCAGCTGAAAGCATGAGTGCCGTGAAGCAAGCCGGAGCACCCCTCGCAATCTTCGGCGACCTCGACGGCGACCTCTGGGGCGTCGTCATAGGCGGTGAGCGGTCGCAGTCCGCCGTCGGGCGGCTGACCGAGGCGGGGCTCGAGCTCCGAGCAGCGGAGCTGGATACCGCTGATGACGAGGTCTGGACGCTGACCGGCGCGGGGTGTGACCTACGTGTGGAACGCGCCGATGCCACCACCGCGAGCGCCGAGGGCGACCGCGAGCTCGATCCCTGCCGGGTCAGCGGGTCCGTGGCGCTCGACGGCAACCGACGCGAGTTCGACGTCGGCGGCGTTCGCAGCAGCTCGCTGACCGCCGACGGTCGCGATTCCATACGAGTGTTCGCCGCCTGGTTCGCTGCCGGCCACGAGCTTGGAATGGTTGCGGCACGGCCAAAGGGCGCCAACGGCCATGACCGCGACAGCGTCGACGTGGTCGCGCGCGGTGAGGAGCACGCGCTGGTGGTCGATCCGCGGCTTTCCACGACCTACGACGCCGCCGGGGCGCCGCGCCGGGTCGGACTCGAGCTGTGGCTCGGTGACGATCCCGACGGCGAGCTCTGGCCGCGCCGCGTCGCGGGTGCCTCGACCGGCTCGACCGTCGCAGGCGCCGGACTCAGCGCATACGCGTTCGAGTGCGTCAGCCGCGGCGAGCCCGGGGCCGGCATCTACCTGCTGCTGCGTTAGTTCTCGCTGCCGAGGCGGTCCCAGCAGTACAGCTCGAGGCACTCCGCGGCCAACTGCACGCAGCGCTCCTCGGAGAGCCACGGGAGCACCGCATCAAGCGCCTCGTCCTCACCGACGCCGCCGTCGAACGCCTCGTCTCCGCGGAAGCCTGCGGCAATGCGCAGCGCCTCGCGACGGTTCTCCCCGAGCGAGGGGAAGACATTCACGAGGAACTCCTTACTCGGGATCGGATGCCCGAGCTCCAACGATGCGTGCCAAGCGGCAAGCATCGACAGATCGTGCTCGTCGAGGTCTGCGATGGCCTTCGAGTAGTGCGACAGCAGGTCCGGCTCCGGGATCTCGTCGACCCAGGCACCTACCACCTCACCGACAATCTGACGCCGTGCCTCGCGACCGACAGAGTCGGCGATCACGCGGATGGCATCCTGCGGCTGGATGAAGCAAAGTGACATAGCGGCTCCGAAACGGACGGACTTACGCGCAGGACTGTATGTGGCGGTTCGGACGGAGCCGCTGCAGGAAATCCCGTGCGCGCCGCGACGGCGCGGCAGTCACAGACCGAGCGCGTCCCGAGCCCGTTCGAGCAGCGTTTCGTCGCAGCCTGAGCCCTCCGGCAACCCGTCGGTTATGCGGATTCCGGAGCCCCAATTGTGCAGACCTAGGTCCAGCGCCTCGATCGGCACGCGGCAGGCCTGCGCGAGCTCGGCGGCGCGCCGCTCGAGCAGCAGCGGGTCGCCGATTCCGAGCGCGCGCTTGGCTGCCCAGGTCGCCTCGTTTTCACCACCTGGGAAGAGCTTTCCGGCGCGTATCTCGTAGACACAGAGGCGACCGAGCAGGGTGAGCAGCTCGTAGCGGGTATCGCGGCCGAGGCCGCGAATGCCTCCCAGCCGTTCGAACAGTCGCTCGAAGCGGCGCTCCGGAGTCCATGAGAGTTCGCCCGTGAAGGCGTTCGCGAGCGAGCCTTGACGCGCACCCCAAGCCTCAATTCCGGCAACAACGCTTTCGCGATTGCCGGAATTGAGGCTTCGGGGCCCGTCCAGGACATGCCGGATTGCGTTTTCGGTGCGGACTTCTACGTCCCCCGGGCCCGCGATCTCGCTCCAAGCTGCAGGAACCGGGACGTCGGCGATGGCCGCGCCCGCGGCGACCTGCTCCATTAGCGAGAGGCGGGTGGCGGAGAAGGCGAGCTCCTCGGCGAGACGCTCGGCATCCTCGCTCGACTTCAGGCCCGGCACGAGCGGCGAGCGGTAGCCGTCCTCGGCCCCGCGCGCCAGCCGCCGCACGCGGACCGCGGCGGTGTTCGCACGCGGGGCGCCGGGCTTAGCGGCCCTCGGGGTCCGGAGCCGCTCGGCGCGGGGCCGCTCCTCATGCGGCTGGGCTGACTTGGGCGCACTCGAGGACACGAGGGGGCGCGCTTCGAAATGCTGCTCGCGCGCGCATATCGTGCAGTTCTGCAGAAGGCGGTTGTGTCGGCAGAAGGTAGGCATTGCGCGTCTGCCACCAATCCTGACACGCCCGGCGACAAACGGCGGCGCGACCAGGCGCCGTTGGCCACGAGGGCCAAAAGGATGCTGGGGGGCCCGGATCCATCCGGGCCCCCCAGCTAGCCAGGGAAGTGGGGGCGCAGTTCCCTGACTGACTGGGCGAGTGTGTCCCACCCAAGTGCAGGTCGCTTAAGCGTAGTCCGCAATTTGCGGACTTCCGCCTCTTTAGCGAGCTAAAAATTCTGTTCGCCCAACCGGAAAGTACCGCTTACTAATCGATTCGTGTGCCTGGTCCGGTGAAGAATTGCTCACCGGGCCTGACGGTGCCCGCCGCCTCGGCCTCGTGCCGCAGCGTGCTGTCGGGTTCGCCGCTCCATGCGCCGATCGAGAGCAGCTCCCGATCCTGATCCATCGGGGTGCCGCCGAGCGCCTTGTTGACGACGCGAGCACACTTGCGCCCTTCGGCGATCGCGGTGACGACGAGCGACTGGCCGATGCGCGCGTCGCCGCAGGCGAACACGCCGGCGCGAGAGGTCTTGTAGGTCCGCTCGGTGCGGATGTTGCCGCGCCGATCGAGGTCGAGCTCGAGCTCCGCCACGAGGCCCTCATGCTCGGGGTGCTCGAACCCGATCGCGATCAGCACGAGGTCGGCCTCGACCACGAACTCGCTGCCGGGAACCGGCGTGAGGTCGCGTGAGGACGTGCCGGTGACCTTGCGCGCGTAGACATGGGTGACCTTATCGTCCTTGCCACCAAAGCCCATCACCTCGGTGCCCCAACGCCGCCGCCCGCCCTCGTCGAGTGCGTAGGTCGAGAGCGTACGCTTGGGCGGAAGCGGCCACGGATGCCGCGGGTCGGACTCGAGCAGCTCGGCATAGACGTCGAGGATCGTCGCGCTCTCGGCCCCCTCGCGTTGCGCGTTCGAGATGCAGTCCATGCCCGTGTCGCCGCCGCCAACCACGATCACATGCCGGCCAGCGGCAGTGATCTCCTGGCCCGGCTCGACGTCGCGGTAAGGCCGACCCTCGTGCTTGGCGACCCAGCGGTTGCGCTGGTAGAGGTAGTCCATCGCAAGGTGGATGCCGGAGTTCTCACGGCCCGGCGCCTCGATGTCCCGGGAGACACGCGAGCCGATCGCGATCACTACCGCGTCGTGACGCTGCTGCAGCTCGGCGATCAAGACGTCGCAGCCGACATCTGTGTCGTAGACGAACTCGATCCCCTCCTGCTCGAGGATCGCGACGCGTCGGTCGATCGTCGCCTTGTCGAGCTTGGCGTCCGGCACGCCGAAGCGCATCAGACCGCCAGGCCCCTCGTCGCGCTCGTAGACGCTGACCAAGTGTCCGATGCGGTTGAGCTCGGCGGCGACCGCGAGGCCCGCCGGGCCGGAGCCGATCACGCCGACGCTCTTGCCGGAGCGTCGGGCCGGCGGCTCGGCCACGACCCAGCCCTCGGCAAAGGCGCGCTCGGCTATCGCCATCTCGATCTGCTCGATCGTGACCGGGTCGTCGTTGACTGCCAGCACACAGGCCGATTCGCACGGCGCCGGACAGATGCGGCCCGTGAATTCGGGGAAGTTGTTGGTCGCGTGCAACTGATCGATGGCCTCGCGCCACTTGTTGCGATACACGAGGTCGTTCCAATCGGGGATCAGGTTGCCGAGCGGGCAACCCTCGTGGCAGAAGGGCACGCCGCAGTCCATGCAGCGGGCGCCCTGCTTGCGCAGCTCATCCTCGCCCTGCACCCAGAAGTACGGCTTGTAGTCGGCGACGCGCTGCTTGGGATTGCGCTTGTCGAAGCCGACCCGGTGGATCTTCAGGAAGCCGCCCAGTTCACCCATTGCTTCCGACCTCCGTCTGAGGCCAGGCCACACCGCTGCTGCTGGTTAGCGGACCAGCAGCAGCGCCAGCAGCTTCCATCTCCGCCAGCGCGCGCTTGTAGTCGCGCGGCATCACCTTGACGAAGCGCTCGCGTGCGCCCTTCCACTGCGCCAGGATGTTGCGCGCCACCAGCGAGCCGGTGCGCTGAGCATGCTCGGAGATCAGCGCGCGCAGCTCCTCCTCGTCCGCGTCGGTGACCGGGTCGAGGTCCACCAGCTCGGTGTTGCAGCGCCCCGCAAAGCGGTGGTCGGAGTCGTATACATAGGCGATTCCGCCACTCATACCGGCGGCGAAGTTACGCCCGGTGGGCCCGAGGACGACGACGCGGCCGCCGGTCATGTACTCACAGCCGTGATCCCCGACGCCCTCGACCACCGCCGCGACCCCCGAGTTGCGCACCGCGAAGCGCTCGCCGGCGAGCCCCCGGAAGAAGGCCTTGCCGGAGGTGGCGCCGTAGAGCACGGTGTTGCCGACGATCACGTTCTCCTCGGCACGGAACAGCGCCGCCTCGGGGGGGCGCACCGCGAGGATCCCGCCCGACATGCCCTTGCCGGCGTAGTCGTTGGTCTCACCGCGCAGGCTGAGCGTCACACCGGCGGCCAGCCAGGCGCCGAAGCTCTGGCCCGCCGACCCGGTGAACGTGATCTCGATCGTCTCCTCGGGGAGCCCCTCGGCGCCGAAGCGCCGGGCGACCTCGCCCGAGAGGATGCCGCCCACGGTGCGGTTGACGTTGCGCACGGCGATCGGCCCCAGCTTCACCGGCTCACGCTTCTCGAGGGCCGCCGAGCACTGCCGCACGAGTGCCCAGTCGAGCGCATCGTCGAGCACCGGCTCCGGGCCACGGGTGCGGCGGCGCTGCACCTCAGCCGGGACATCGGGCGCGGCCAGCACCATCGTGAGGTCAACCTTCTGCGCCTTCCAGTGCTCGATCGCGTCGCGTATGTCGAGCAGGTCCACGCGCCCGATCATGTCCTCGAAGCGGCGGACGCCGAGCCCGGCCATCAGCCTGCGCGCCTCCTCGGCGACGTTCATCAGGTAGTTGACCACGTGGTCCGGGGTGCCCTGGAAGCGCTCCCGCAGGCGCGGATCCTGTGTCGCGATGCCGACGGGGCAGGTGTTCAGGTGACAGACGCGCATCATGATGCAGCCCATTGCGACAAGCGGCGCGGTGCTGAATCCGCACTCGTCGGCGCCGAGCAGCGCCGCCACGACGACGTCGCGGCCGGTCTTCATCTGGCCGTCGACCTCGACCGTGATGCGGCTGCGTAGGTCGTTGAGCATCAACGTCTGCTGGGTCTCGGCGAGGCCGATCTCCCACGGCAGGCCGGCGCCATGGATGGATGACTGCGGTGAGGCGCCGGTGCCGCCCTCGCCGCCGGAAATCGTGACGTGGTCGGCGTTGGCCTTGGCCACGCCGGCGGCGACGGTGCCGACCCCGACCTCGCTGACCAGCTTCACCGACACGCTGGCACCGGGGTTGGCACAACGCAGGTCGTATATCAGCTGCTTGAGGTCCTCGATCGAGTAGATGTCGTGGTGCGGCGGCGGCGAGATCAGGCCGACGCCTTCGGTCGAGTGGCGGATCGTGCCGATATAGGAGTCGACCTTTCCCCCTGGCAGCTGGCCGCCTTCGCCGGGCTTCGCGCCCTGCGCCATCTTGATCTGCAGCTCGTCGGCGTTGACGAGATAGTCGATCGTGACGCCGAAGCGCCCGGAGGCCACCTGCTTGATCGCGGAGCGACGCTCATCGGTGTAGCGAACCGGGTCCTCACCGCCCTCGCCGGTGTTGGACTTGCCGCCCAGGCGGTT
>JBOGYJ010000228.1:0-6286 GCA_050696795.1 Solirubrobacteraceae bacterium
GGGCACGTGCGCATAGACCCAGCCCTCGCCAGCATCCTCGTAGACGACGCTAACCGCAGGGCGGTCGTGGCCACCGATGTTCGATGCCATCCGACCGTCAGAGAACTGCACGCCCACCCTGAGGAGCTGCGGCGGAAGCGCGTCGTTCGTTCCTCTCACCGGCGAGTGGCCAATGTCGACCGAAGATGTCCGGGCCAGAGTCATCTCCGTCACGACCAAGTTCGCGATAAGCGACGCTTGTACTCCCGGAGATCTCAAGCTCGAATCCGTCTGGATACGCATCGATGTAGGCGGTCGACACCGTCGCTGCTTCCGATCGTCCAAGCAACAGATCACTGACCGTCTCACTGACCTCTCGGCCGTGCGGTCGCCCGGTCCACCTATGGTGGATTGCTGACCGGGGCCCACTCCGGCCACGGGTTCGGAGGAGGCCGGAAGAAGCCGGTCACGCTCCTGCCCAGGGTTAGAGCCCGTCCCGCCAGAGGTCAACCGCGCGGACACCAGGAATCAGGTCCTCAACAGGTAGACGGCCTGCCGCGAGCGACTCGGCCGCAATTGCTCTGATGGCTTCCATCATCCCGTCGCCCACGAACAGAATCGTCCGCGCAAATCAGCGCAACGCAGCCGCCGAGCCCAGGTAGCGCGGCGCGGCGGGCGCGGGTGCGCTACTCTGGGATCGTCAGACAGCGAGGGCAACAAGAGGGCGAGACCTTCGTTTGAATGTCCCCTTCCCGCGAGAGCAGCCTGATCTTCTGATGGCCGAGAGTCCACTTACGGGTGGGCTTTCCGCGTTAACGGTGCTGCGGCGGAGCCGCTTATTGAGTGGCGGCCGTCCAGCCTTCATACATCGCGCGTCCGTCGCGCCCGTCCATGCGCTGCAGTCGATGAGCGAGGCGAGGGGTGCGCGAGCGCCGACGGTCTAGGGCAGGATGTCGTTCAGCGTCGGTTTGAACTGCTCGTCTGACTCCTCGAGTTCTCCCTCGATGTGGAGACGCGCGGGGCCGTTCTCGGTCCACAGGTCAAGAAAGTACGCCCAGCCCGGCAGATCAGGATCGTCGGACTTGGCGATCGCCTCGACCTGGTAGCTCTCGCGGGGCGGCAGCACCAGCGACTCGGGGCAGTCGTCCTCGACGCGACGTCGTAAGTCCTCGACTGTGAGTCGGTCGCCAGACGCGGCGCGGAGGTCCTCGTATTCGCCGTCCACGACGAACCCGACGACCTTCTCAAGTGCCCGAAACATAGGCTCGGGCATCAGCTCGAGCGTGTCGCCGATCTCTTCCCGTCCGCCCAACTCGTGACTCGGCGTCAGGTCTAGCCGACCGTAGAAGTAGTCCTCGCAAGCCGCTCGCGCCTGGCGGCGGATGCTCTTGGGCAACTCTGCAGCGCCGAGCGCAAAGACCGCAGCATCGAACGCCTCCTCGAGGGTTCCGTGGCGGCGCGTGATCTGCGCGGTGATCGCGCGACCGTGCTCTGTGTCGCGTGCAACCGATGAGCCACCCAACAGAATCGAAGGAGCGTCGTGGCGGCTGTAGCCGGCGCAGCCCCGCACCGCAGAGTGAAGCACGATGAGGTGGTCGCCCATTACAACAGCGCGGTTGATCGGTCGATGCGGATCATCCAACTCGGCCAGTTTGCCGGACCCATTGGTAGTGACGCTGCCACGACTTGCATCCTACGAATAAGAGGCGCCCCGCGCAGCAGAGGGGTGGCAAGCAATCGCCGAGCTCATGACCCATCCAACTGTGAGGTCCTGATGTCGGCAGCGACCCACCCCTTGCTTTTGCTCGCATTAGCGCCTCTCGTCAACCGATGCCAGGGCGCGAACGCTTCGGCTGGATGCCTTCCGGCTGAATCTCAACGGCGGCACCTTTGACCTTTTCGGCGCCGATCCGGCGCCGATCCGGCGGCAGAACAAAAAGCCGCAGCGGCTCAAGTACCTTGATCATCACCGGACACTCGAACCCTGCCGGTTGGTCGGGCGAGGACGCCGATCAGCAGCACAGGACGCGTAAGATCATTTGGGCTGCGATGTGGCTAAAGCTGCTCCAGATTCGCGGCGCGACCACCATTGGCCGGCATCAGACGAGCGGCGCATTCAGCACCTCAGCGAGGATCACATGGCCGCGTACCTCATTTACTCCCGGACGGAGATCACTGACGAAGAAGTCTCGAAGGAGTACGGCCGGCAGGTTATTCCGCAGATCCGCGAGTTCGGGGGCGAGGTGCTCGTGGCTCGTGGAGCCGCGACGCCGCTGGAAGGTGGCTGGGATCCGCTGGCGGTCACCATCTTGAGGTTCGACGACCGTGACGCGCTGATGCGTTGGTATGACTCGCCGGAGTACGAGCCGCTCAAGCAGATGCGCCTTGGGAGCAACCTCGGGGACATGATCGTGGTCGAGGGGTAGTGATCGGCTGATGGCAGCCGCAGATGCCTCCGGCGGCTGATCTGCAGCGCGCGTGACAGCGCGGCGCACGCGATGACAGCGTCGGCACCGGTCGGCTCCTGCGCCCGGACGAGGTGCACGCGTCCTACGTTGAGGCCGGCGGCGATCGGCACAACGTCCACGTAGTCATCGAGCCGGTGCGCGTTGCCGCCGGTGGTCACGCCGACGGTGATCGCCGTGATGCCACGGCCGTGCGCCGCGTTGCCGCCGTGATCGCGCCGAGCATCTGGCCCTCGACCGCCACCAAACGCGCGGCAGTCGATGAGCGAGTTCGCGTCGCGCAAGTCTCCGAGCCCCTCCTCGCCAACCGTCGCCGCCGGGGTTGCCGCTCGCCCACGAGGCGGCGGTGCTATCCGCGTTGGAGCGACGTGCGCAGCGGGGCGAGCTGGCCGATCGCCTGCTCGAACTTGTGCGCGATCACGCGGTAGCCATGCCCGTTCGGATGGATGTTGTGATCGATCGGTGGCGGCGCGCAGGACCAGGTCAGCATGCAGCTGCGCGCGAGGTTGGCCGGTACATGCGCACCGCGCAGGCTGACCGGGGTAGTGTCGTCAACGTCGAAGGCGCCGGCCACATCGGCGGTGCGGAAGCCGGCGCGGGCGTCAGCGGCCGTGATCGTGGCGTTCGCCTGGCGGTAGGCGTCGAGGAACGCCTGTGCGTTCGCGCTGGTCGCGCCATCGACGGCGCGCTTGCCCAGGTAGGTGTCGTAGAGCGTCATCGCGGCAAATGCAGTGCCGGCGGGCGCGGCTGTGCGCAGCGCGTGCAGGATCCACGGCAGGTTGGTCGAGATCGCGGCCTCGCCGGCCTGCAGGCAGGACGATGGATCGGGCAGCGACGAGCAGCGATTCAGGTCGTTGATGCCGATGTCGATCGTGATCAGCGGCACCTCGCCTGGCTGATCGTGTGTGTGCAGGAAGGCGAGCGCGGCGTTCAGCTGCGAGCCGTCGTCGCGGTCGCAGTCCAGCCTTCCGGCCATGGGGTAGTTGCCGCGCCCGGTCAGCAGGCTGGTGGTCGTGTCGCCTGGGCAACCGAAGTTCATCAGCTCCAGGTCATGCGAGTTCTGCTGCTCCTGCCGGTGGATGTCATCGACGTACCCCGAGTGGGTTTCGAGCCCCTCGCCGCGCAGCGTCGGCTGATAGCCGGTGGACAGCGAGTCACCGAGCGCGACGTAGTAGCGGGCGTCGCCGGGGGTGCCCGCGGCCGTCACCTTCGCCGCGGTGAAGCCGCATACCGCCAGCAACAGGGCTGCCGCGACCGCCGTCATCAGGCGGGCTCTGCTCAGGCGGCACATCACCGGTAGTTCTCCCTCACGGCAGGCATCGTAGGTAACGACGAGGTGGTTCTGTGCGTGGATTCTGTTAGTGGATCCCGAGCGACCGCAGGTTGGCCTCGAGCAGCTTGGCTATGTGCTGGTAGCCAAGGTTGTCGGGATGACCGGCCGCGTAGTTGATCATGGTCGCGTCATCGCCGGTGTGCTTGGCCCAGGAGCCGGTGAACCAGCGCTGGGCGATGGGATCGATCCAGAGCGTGCCCGGGATCCGCTGCTGCGCGGAATGGATCGCTTTGCGGACGTAGAGCGCCTTCTTGCCGGGGTAGCCGTCCAGCCAGATCGGACCGACGACGACGATCGTCGCGCTGGGCAGCGCGGTGCGCAGCGCGCTGAGGTCCTTGATCGCAGCGGCCTCGGTCTGGGTGTATGCGACGTTTGGCATCGCGTCGTTGTGGCCACACGCGACGACCACGACCTGCGGCTGCGCGGCCACCACGGCCGACAGTCCGGCGGCGATGTCCTTGTCGTCGCGGATCGCGACGCGGACGTAGCCGCTGCCGGGCAGGCCGACGACGCGCGCGCTCCAGTGCTCGGCCTCGGCGACGAGGTAGGCGTAGCCGTCAGTCGGCTGGGTGGCACCGATGCCGAACGTGTAGGAGTCACCGAGGAAGGCGACGTGCACCGGCGAGTTCACCGGGACGACGGTTCCGGCTGCGCGAGCCTGCCCCGTGTTGCTGCTGAAGGCAACGAGCAGGCAGATGAGGAGAGCGCCTGCGAGGCCGACCCCGCGACCCAGGCGCGATACATACTTTGGCACGAAATCGATATCGGAAAACGCCCCGCGGCGCTTGAGCGACGAGCCTCCGCCTAACCGTCGACTAACAGCTGTCAACCGGCTCTGACGAGGCTGCGGGGCTTCACGTCGAGCTCCCCGGAAGTTCGCCCGCTAGTGTCGCGTCGATGCTGACCGCGGTCACAGAGCTCGACGGCCGACTGGCGATCTCGGTCGCCGGCGAGGGCCTGGCCTACGGCGAGCTGCGCGAGGCGGCGGCGGCGGTCGCTGCCAAGTTCGGGGGCGCGAGGCGGGTGGCCGTCTGGGCGCAGCCCTCGCTCGAGTTCTGCGTGGCGGCGGTGGCAGCGGTCAGCGCCGGAGTCGCACTGGTCCCGGTCAACCCGAAGCTCGGGCGCGCCGAGCTCGAGCACGTGCTCACCGACAGCCGCCCGGAGGTGCTGATCGGTGCCCCCGAGGGCTCGCTTCCGCCGCTGGAGTGGCAGCCCCGCCGGCTCGGGGTCGACCTCGGCGAGCGTCGCTCACAGCTGCCGCCGACCGGTGCGAGCGAAGAGGACCCGGCCCTGATCGTCTACACCTCGGGGACCACCGGCCGTCCCAAGGGGGCCGTGCTGCCGCGCCGCGCGATCACCTCCAATCTCGACGCGATCGCGCACGTCTGGGCGTGGACCGGCGACGACGTCCTCGTCCACGGCCTGCCGCTGTTCCACGTCCATGGCCTCGTGCTCGGATTGTTCGGCCCTCTGCGCCTAGGTGGCACGCTTCGCCACCTAGGCGGCTTTGACGCACTCGGGGCCGCGGCGGCGCTGCGCGACGGCGGCACGATGCTGTTCGGTGTGCCGACGATGTCTCACCGCCTCGGTCGCGAGGCCGAGGCCGAGAGCGGCTCTGCGATCGCCGGCGGCCTGCGCGGCGCGCGCCTGCTCGTCTCCGGCTCGGCGCCGCTCCCCGCCCCCGAGTTCGAGCGCATCCAGCGTCTCAGTGGCCAGCAGATCGTCGAGCGCTACGGGTTGACCGAGACGCTGATCAACTTGGCGGTGCGCGCCGACGGCGCTCGGCGACCGGGCCGCGTCGGTGTCCCGCTGCCCGGTGTGGAAGTGCGGTTGATCGACGATGACGGCGGCGAACTCGCAGCCGCCGACGGCGAGACGATCGGTGCGATCATCGTGCGCGGTCCGAACCTGTTCAGCGGTTACCTGAACCGCCCCGACGCCACGGCCGAGGCGCTGCGGCAGGGCTGGTTTCAGACCGGCGACCTCGCGACCCGCGACCCAGATGGCTATTGGCGGATCGTCGGGCGCCGCGCCACCGACCTGATCAAGACGGGTGGCTACAAGGTGGGTGCCGGCGAGGTCGAGGTGACGTTGCTCGAGCATCCGCGCGTGCTCGAGGCCGCCGTCACCGGTGAGCCCGATCCCGATCTGGGCGAGCGAATCATCGCCTGGGTGGTGCCGGATGGGTCCCGGCGTGCGCTGGAGCGTGAGCTGACGGCGCATGTAGCCGGCCAGCTTGCGCCGCACAAGCGCCCGCGCGAGGTTCGCTTCCTCGAGGAGTTGCCGCGCAACGCAATGGGCAAGGTGATGAAACAGCAACTAACGTCAGTAATCCGGCGCGACCCCTAAAGGAGCCAGGCGTGAGTTCGAGCGACGCAGCAGCAGCACGTATCGGCTGGATCGGCACCGGCGTGATGGGCACGTCGATGTGCGGCCACCTGATCGACGCAGGTCACAGCGCGACCGTGTACTCGCGTACGCGCGAGCGCGCCCAGCCGTTGCTCGACAC
>JBOGYJ010000229.1:0-3693 GCA_050696795.1 Solirubrobacteraceae bacterium
GCCCAAGCGGGGCAGCGGCACGGCATGCGGGTGGGTGGAGGCTCCGCAGGGTGAGTTGCTCTTCTGGGTCGAGGTCCGCGACGGGCTGATGCACCGCGCCCGCATCGCCTCACCGTCGTTTCGCAACTGGGCGCTGTTCGATCATGCGTTTCCGAAGGACGTGTTGAC
This sequence comes from Solirubrobacteraceae bacterium, assembly GCA_050696795.1. Lineage (GTDB taxonomy): Bacteria > Actinomycetota > Thermoleophilia > Solirubrobacterales > Solirubrobacteraceae > Palsa-465. The sequence continues at coordinate 169 of JBOGYJ010000229.1, forward strand.
CGACTTCGCGTTCATCGAGCACAGCTTCGGGCTGACGCCGGCGGGAGCCGATCGCTGATGCTCGAGTGGATCTACCGCGGACTCAGCAAGCGTCGGGTCACCACGCGCTACCCCCGCCGACCAGAGCCGGCAGCCACGGGGTTCCACGGCTGCGTCGACGTCACCTCGGCTCTCGCCGCGGACCCAGAGCTCGCGACGGTGTGCCCGACCGGCGCGATCAGCGTCGACGAGCGGGGCAAGCTGTCGCTGGATCGTGGGCGTTGCATCCTGTGTGGCGAGTGCGTCCGCGTGGCACCCGACGTGTTCGCCTTCCGGTCGAGCTACGAGAGTGCTGAGCGTTCCGCGGCGGCGCTGATCGTCGGCGCAGAGAACGACCGCCTTGACGATGGGCAACAGGTCGGGCGCGCCCACGCCGAGCAGGCCTCGATGCTTCGACACTCGATTCACGTGCGCCACATCGACTGTGGCTCGGACGGATCGGAGGAGTGGGAGATTCAGGCGCTCTGGAACCCCCACTACGACATCCAGCGTCTCGGGTTCTTCCTCACCAACTCACCGCGACACGCGGATGTGCTGCTTGTCACCGGTCCGGTTACCGCACCCATGCGCGCCCCGCTGGAGCGGACATGGGAGGTGATGCCCGAGCCAAAGGCGCTCGTCGCGGTCGGCACCGATGCGTGCGGAGGTGGGCTGCATTGCTGGGGTGGGGTGGACCGGGTGCTGCCGGTCGACGTGTACGTCCCTGGGTCGCCGCCCTCGCCGATCGCGATCCTCGACGGCTTGCGGCTCGCCTCCGGACAACTCGCCGGTAAGGCGCTACCAGCATGAGCGTCCTCTACGCGATCGCGATGGGCGCCCTCGCCCTGGCCGTACCCGTGACGTGGCTCGGCCCGACCGGCTGGCGTGAGCGTGCCGCTGCGTGCTGCTCGACCGCGGGGTGTCTGCTGCTTGTGATCGTCGGTCTCGCCGCCGCGCTCGGCTCGAACGAACCGGTGGTGAACCTCGGTGGCTGGATCGGGTTCGGGCACAGCGCCCTGCGTGCCGACGGTCTGGCCGGGATCTTCCTCGCGCTCACCGGTATCACCGGCGCGGCCGTCTCCATCGCCTACGCCGAGCTGCCGACGGGGCGCTGGCTGACGCTGCTTTCGAGCGCACTGCCGCTGTTCATCGCCGTCGCGATCGGGTCGGACAACGGGTTCCTGTTCTTCCTCGCATGGGAGGCGATCACCGTCTGCGTGTACCTGATCGCAAGCGCCGGCAGCGACCGCGAGGACCTGGTCGCCGGCTACCTGACCGGCGGCCTCGCGAAGATCGGCGGTGCTGCTCTGCTCGCGGCCTTCGCGCTGCTGTACGCGCACACGCACAGCTTCTCGCTCGAGGCCTGGCGGCACGCGCACCTGGCCGCCGGCACACGCGACGTCCTGTTCGCCCTGTTCCTCACCTGCTTTGCGACCAAGGTCGGGGTCCTGCCCTTGCAGGGCGGACTCCCCGCGGGATACGGGTCTGCGCCCCGGCTCGGTGCCGCCTCGCTCTCAGTTGCATTGTGCGCGGGTTTCTATGGCCTATGGCGCTTCGAGTTCGACGTGCTCGGGCCGCTCCCGACGGCGTGCGGGGACGCGCTGCTGATCATCGCCGCCGTCACGGCCGTGACCGGCATCACCTACGCCCTCACCCAGGACGACCTCAGACGCTTCCTCGGCTACTCGAGCGTGGAGCACGCCGGTGTCGCCTTGGTCGGGTTCGCCGTCGCGCTGCTCGGGCACGCCGCACACCAACCCAGGCTCGCGGCAGCCGGGCTGCTGGCCTGCACGCTGCACGTCTGTGCCCACAACCTCTCGAAGACCCTGGCACTGATCGGCATCGATCGCGTCAGCACCGCCACGGGTCAGCGCACCCTGGATCCGCTCGGCGGCCTCTCCAGACGACTGCCGTTCACCACGACGAGCGTTGGGCTCGCCTCGCTCACGCTGGCCGCGATCCCGCCGCTCGGCGGCTTCGTCAGCGAGTGGTTCACGTTCGAGGCGCTGCTCCAGGGCTTCCGGATGCCCACACTGCTTTCGAAGCTCCTGTGTGCGCTGGCGGGCGCGACGCTCGCGCTGACCGCGGGGCTTGGCCTGCTCGCCTTCGCGAAGTACTTCAGCTTCGCCTTCCTCGGCCGGGCGCGCAGGCCGTTCGGCGCGCTCCACGAGCCGTCACGTTGGCCCGTCGGCGCGGGCGGACTGGGGGTCGTGATCCTGTTCCTCGGCGCGGCGGCGCCCTGGGAGATCCACGCGATCGGCTCTGGATTGCGGGCGCTGCTGGGCTTCGATCTGGCGACCAGCTCGGTCGGTCCGTCGCTGGTGCTCGGGCCCGTATTCCGGAACTTCGCCGTGCTGGACCCCACCTGGCTGTGCATCGTGTTGCCCTGCTACGCGTCGATCGCATTCCTGATCGCGTTTGCCGCCGGCCGCCGCCGCAGCGTCAGGCGCGCACCGGTGTGGATCACAGGCAGCGGCGCCGATCTCGCTGCCGTCCAGTACCGCCCGTCGGCGTACTCCAACCCGATGCGGGTGATCCTCCGTGGCCCCCTAGGCTTCCGCACCCGGCTCGTCCCGGTCGCGTCAGGCGCGTCCCTCGCCCAATTCCTGCTGGAGACCCGTGTCGTGCTCGTCATCGACCGGTTCGTCTACCAGCCGTCCGCCGGCCTGGCCCTGCGGATCTCGGAGCGGGTGCGCGCCACCCAGTCCGGTCGCCTCTCCACCTACCTGCTGTTCATACTGCTCATGTTGCTGATCGCCATGTCCCTCGTCCCCATCCTGCACTGATGTTCCAACGAATCCTGCTCGCCTGGGACGGCTCGGAGGTCGCCTTGCGTGCCTTCGACGCCGCCATCGACGTCACTCGCCGCTACGACGCGGAGCTCGTCGCCGTCTCGATCGCGTACTCACCCGCTCACGCCGAAACGACTGCCGATCGCGGCGAGACCGTAGACGCCGCCCACCAGTATCTCACCCAGACCTTCGACGAGGTCATCGATCGCGCCCACCGGGCAGGGGTCGAGGTCACCCACGAAATCATCGACGGCCAGACCCCGGCCAAGGTGTTGCTCGCCTACGCCCACACGCACGGCGTCGATCTGATCATCTGTGGACATCATCACAGCGGCCGCGTCGGCCGGTTACTGCTCAAGGGCGTCGCCCCGGACCTGATCGAGAACGGTGCCCCGATCCTCGTGATCAACGACGCGCCGCGATGATCACGCGCGATGCGCTGATCGCGCGACGCGTACGATCGGACTCGCCCCTGTGAACGAGGACTGCCTCAAACTCACCACCTACTTCGGGGAACGCGACCGCACCGAGCACGGGCTGCTGGCGGACGAGCTCATGAACATCTACGGCGGCAACCGGGTGGCCGCCAGCATCATCCTGCGCGGTGCCGAAGGGTTCGGCCGTCTGCACCACCTGCACACCGACCGGCTGCTCACCTCCTCAGAGGACCTGCCGGTCGTCTCGATCGCCGTCGACGAGCGCTCGAGGATCGAGT
>JBOGYJ010000230.1:0-4171 GCA_050696795.1 Solirubrobacteraceae bacterium
CGCTCGACCGCGACCGTGATGTTCGGCCACATCGAGGAGCCGTGGGAGCTGGCCGAGCACATGCGCGTCGTGCGCGCGCTGCAGGAGCGCACCGGCGGCATCACCGAGTTCGTGCCGCTCTCGTTCATCCCCTTCCAGACGCTGCTCGGCCGCACCCACGGGATCGAGGAGATCACCGCGCAGGAGAACCTCAAGCACACCGCGGCCTTCCGGCTCGCGCTCGGTCACACGATCCCGAACGTCCAGGCCAGCTGGGTCAAGATGGGCCTCGAGGCCGCCACCGAGGCGCTGCGCTGGGGCGTCAACGACCTTGGCGGGACGCTGATGGAGGAGTCGATCAGCCGCCTGGCGGGCTCATACCACGGCGTCAAGCTCGACCCCGACGACCTGATCGCCGCCGCCCACTCCGCCGGCCGCCCGGCCGCCGAGCGCACCACGCTGTACAAGATCCGACGCCACCATCCGCTGAGCCAGCCGGCGGTCGCATAGTCCGCACCGGCGGGAGACTGCGGTCGCCTCGCCGACGGCGCCGCTGCGAGACGCGGCCTGATCGCCCCCCGACTGACGGGTTGGGCGGACGCCCGGTGTACCCGGAGCCGCCCAGATGCGTAAGTTACGGGGACATGGCCACAGCTCTTCTGTTCCCGGGACAGGGCAGCCAGACGGCTGACATGCGCGACCAGGTCGCGCGCGTACGCCCCGACCTGCTCAAGCTTGCCACCGAGGTCGTCGGTGAGGACCCGTTCGCACGGGTCGGCGATGGCACCGCCTACGCCCAGCCCGCGATCTTCTGCGCGAGCATCGCCGGCTGGTGCCAGCTGGATCGCCCCATTCATGAGTTCACCGCCGGCCATTCGCTCGGCGAGTTCGGCGCGCTGGTCGCCGCCGGCGTGCTCTCCGAGCGCGCGGGCCTGGAGCTGGTCGCGCTGCGCGGCCGGCTGATGCAGCAGGCGGGGGAGACCGCCGGCGACGGCGGCATGATCGCGCTGCTCGGTGGCGACGCGGCCGCGCGCGCCGAAGAGGTCGCCGCCCCGCATGGCCTGTCGATCGCCAATGACAACTCGCCCCAGCAGGTCGTCCTGTCGGGTCCGCGCGCGGCGCTGCCGGCCGCGGAGCAGACCGCGCGCGCTCTCGGGCTGCGCGCGATGATCCTGCCGGTGACCGGCGCCTTCCACTCGCCGATGATGGCCTCGGCGGTGCCCGAGTTCGAGCGCGCGCTCGCTGCCGTCAAGCTGCACCCGGGGCACAGCACCGTGATCTCCGCCGTCACCGCCGAGCCGTTCGATGACGTCCGTGCCGGCCTCGCCGACGCGCTCACCGGCCCGGTGCGCTGGCGCGAGCTGCTGCTCGGGCTGTACGAGCGCGGCGTCACCCGCTTCGTCGAGGTCGGCCCCGGCAAGGTGCTCACCGGGCTGGCCAAGCGTACGCTCGAGGACGTGGAGCTCATAAGTGCCTGACGCGGGTTCCGCGGCGCCGGTGGGGGTGGGCGGTGCCGAATGGCCGGTCGGCTGCGCGCTCGTCACCGGCGGCTCGCGTGGGATCGGCGCGGCGATCGCCCGGGGTCTCGCCGCCGACGGCTGGCCCGTCGCAGTCAACTTCAAGTCCGGCGCCGATGCGGCGGCGGCCGTCGTCGCCGAGATCGAGGCGGCCGGTGGGCGCGCCGTTGCGGTGCAGGGCGACGTCTCCGATCCCGGCGCGCCCGCCCGGGTGTTCGAAGCCGCCGAGGCCGAGCTCGGGGGACCGGTGCTGGCGCTGGTCAACAACGCCGGCATCACGCGTGACAACCTCTCGCCGTCGCTCACGGACGAGGAGTGGGACTCGGTGATCGACACCAACCTCACCGCCGCGTTCCGCTTCACCCGCCGCGCGCTGAAGGGCATGATGCGCGCGCGCACGGGCCGGATCGTCAACATCGCCTCGGTCAGCGGCCTGCGGGCCAACCCGGGCCAGAGCAACTACGGCGCCGCCAAGGCCGGCCTCGTGCAGTTCACGCGTACGGCGGCGGTCGAGGTCGCCCGTCGTGGCGTCACGATCAACGCCGTCGCCCCGGGCTTCATCGCCACAGACATGACCGCCGAGCTGATCGGCCCCGAGCTGCTGAATGCAGTGCCGGCCAAACGGGCCGGCACGCCCGAGGACGTGGCAGCTTGCGTACGCTTCCTGGTATCGCAGCAGGCGGGCTACGTGACCGGTGCCGTGCTTACAGTCGACGGTGGGCTGGCGGCCTGACCGCGCACCCGCACGCTGAAACACCAAGAAAGAGGATCAACAGATGAGTGCAGTGACCAAGGAGCAGGTGCAGGAGCGCGTCACGGAGGCGCTTGCCAGCTTCGGCCCCGATGCCAGCGAGATCACGCCGGAGGCGACGTTCGAGGGCCTGGACATCGACTCTCTGGATCTCGTCGAGCTCGCCCAGATCGTCGAGGACGAGTACGGAGTGGTGCTCAAGGGCGAGGACATGAAGGAGCTTAAGACCGTCGGCGACGCCGTCGACCTGATCACCGAGCGCGCCGGCTGAGCGCGCTCACGGGCAGACTGGAGGCGCCATGCCTGACAAGCGTCGAGCTGTAATCACCGGGATCGGTGCGATCACCCCGCTCGGGGTGGGCGCGCGCCCGCTGCACGAGCGCTGGTCCCGTGGGATCAGCGGCGTCAGCGTACGTGACGGTCAGGCTGGCGGCTACTGCGATGAGTTCGATCCCACCGAGCATCTTTCCGTGAAGGAGGCCCGGCGGCTCGATCGCTTCGCTCAATTCGCGGTGATCGCCGCTGATGAGGCAATCGCCGACGCCGGCTGGTCCGGCGGGCTGCCGGTTGACCCGATGCGGATCGGCCTGATCATGGCCACCGGGATCGGCGGTTTCACGACGGTCGAGTCGAACCTCGACCTGATGCGCGAGAAGGGGCCGGCGCGCATCTCTCCACTCGGCATCCCGATGTACATGCCCAACGCCGCCGCCGCTGCGGTCTCGATGCGTCACGGCATCCAGGGCCAGGCATTTGCGGTCGCATCGGCGTGCGCCTCGAGTGCGCACGCGATCGGGCTGGCGGCGCGCATGATCCAGTACGGCGACGCCGACGCGGTCGTCACCGGCGGCGCCGAGGCGACGCTCACGGACTTCGGCTTCGGCTCGTTCAACACTATGCAGGCGCTCTCGAAGATCGGTATCTCCTGCCCGTTCGACGCGCGCCGTGACGGCTTCGTCATGGGCGAGGGCGCGGGTGTGCTGGTGCTCGAGGAGCACGAGGCCGCGAGGGCGCGCGGCGCGCGCATCCTCGGTGAGGTCGCCGGCTACGGCTCGACCTCGGACGCGCACCATCTGACCGCCCCGGAGCCGACCGGCCGGCCCGCTGCGCAGGCGATCACGCTGGCGCTGCAGGACGCTGGGCTGACGCCGTCGCAGGTCGCCTACGTGAACGCGCACGGCACCTCGACCGAGCTCAACGACGCCGCTGAGACCGCCGCGCTCAAGCTCGCGCTGGGCGAGCATGCCTACAGGATCCCGGTCTCCTCGACCAAGTCGGCCACCGGTCATCTGCTCGGCGCCGCCGGCGCGATCGAGGCGGTCGCCACCGTGCAGGCGCTGAACGACCGGCTGATCCCGCCGACGCTCAACTACGAGGTCCCGGAAGAGGGACTCGACCTCGATTACGTGCCGGGTTCCGCGCGCGAGCTGGTGCTGGCCAACGGGGATGCCCCTGCGGCGCTCTCGAACTCGTTCGCGTTCGGCGGGCACAACGTCTCGCTGGTGATCAAGGGCCAGGGATGAGCGTGGCGCAGGGCGTGCGGTGATGCGGCGCCGGGACGAGGGTTGATGGCAGGCCTGCTGGCGGGCAAGCACCTGCTGATCACGGGCGTCATCACCAAGGACTCGATGGCCTTCCACGTCGCCCGTCGTGCGCAGGCGGAAGGGGCCGAGGTGCTGCTCTCGAGCTTCGGGCGCGTGCGGCGAATGACCGAGCGGGCCGCCCAGCGGCTGGACACGCCGGTCGACGTGCTGGAGCTCGACGTCAACCGGCCCGAGGATCTCGAAGCGGTCTCTGCTGAGCTCGCGTCGCGCTGGGGTCACCTCGACGGCGTGCTGCACGCGATCGCCTTCGCTCCCGAGGACGCGCTCGGCGGCAGGTTCATGACCGCCCCCGCCCAGAGCGCTTCGATCGCCTTCCAGAC
>JBOGYJ010000231.1:0-2747 GCA_050696795.1 Solirubrobacteraceae bacterium
AGTCATCGGTGTCGGCGTGTCGATGCCAGACGAACGGCCCCGCGACCTTGACGATCTGCAGCTTGTAGTCGTTCAGATAGCCGACGATTCCCGGCTTGTACGGGCCTTCGAGCCGCGCGAACTTCTCGGCGAGATTGATCTTGGTGTCCATGGGAAGTGGTTCTACACGGTCGCGCAAGAAACCCGATGCACCCCATCCGCGCGGTCGCCCTTGACCGCGCTGGTCCCTTACGTGCCGGTGGCACCGGCCTGGGCTGAGCGGGCTCTCAGGCCACGCCCAACGGCATGCGGCTTGGGCTCGCGCTGCCCGAGCCGACTGCGTTCCCGGTGTCGTGATCGAAGAAGTGCAGGCCGGAGGTGTGGATCGCGAGCTCGAGCTCCTGGCCCACCGCAGCCGGCAGGCGACTGTCGATCTGGGCGGTGAACTCGGCGCGGTTCTGATCGGCGAGAAACACCTGCTCGTCGCGGTCGGCGTCGGCGGCCGCGTTGACGGCGTCGGCGGTCACCGGCAGCGCGTCGAGGCGGAAGATCACATGCGTCTCGGCGCCGACCTCCTGGACGATGTCTGGCCTGACACGAATCCGTGGCAGCGACGGGTCGGCCGTCGCCGCATGCTCGAAGTCGGTGGGCCGCACGCCGACGATCAACTCGCCGCGCGGCAGCTCGCGCCCGCGCGGCGCCGCGAAGGCGAAGCCGGCAAAGCGGACCTGGCCGTCGTCGAGACGCCCGTGCACGAGGTTCATCGCAGGGGAGCCGATGAACGAGGCGACGAACAGGTTGGCGGGCGACTTGAAGAGGTTCTGGGGCGTGTCGATCTGCTGGATCGTGCCATCGCGGAAGACCACCACCCGCTGACCGAGCGTCATCGCCTCGATCTGGTCGTGGGTGACGTAGACGGTCGTCACCCGCAACCGGCTGTGCAGGCGCGAAAGCGAGGCCCGCATCGCGACGCGCAGCTTCGCGTCGAGGTTCGAGAGCGGCTCGTCCATCAGGAAGGCGGCGGGCTCGCGCACCATCGCGCGGCCGATCGCGACGCGCTGACGCTGGCCGCCGGAGAGTGCCGCCGTGCGGCGCCCGAGGTAGCCCTCCAGCCCGAGTGTCGTGGCGGCTTCGAGCACGCGGCGCTGGCGCTCGTCCTTGGGGATCTTGCGCAGCTTGAGGCCGAAGCTGAGATTCTCCTCGACCGTCATGTGCGGGTAGAGCGCGTAGTTCTGGAAGACCATCGCGATGTCGCGATCCTGCGGCCGCGCGTGGGTGACGTCCCGGCCGCCGATCACGATCGAGCCGTCGGTCAGCTCCTCGAGGCCGGCGATCAGACGCAGCGTCGTGGTCTTGCCGCAGCCCGACGGCCCGACCAGCACTATGAACTCGCCCTCCTCGATCTCGAGGTCGATGTGCTTGACGGCAAGCACCCCGCCGGCGTACTCCTTCGCGACCCCGCGCAGGGAGATCCCACCAGTACTCATTGCTCGACCTCCCGGTCATCAGGGGTTTGAACGCCGATTTCGATCAGGTCCGGCGCGCGCTCGATCCCGCGGAGTGCCGTGCGGTGGACCAGCGCCAGCAGGCCGACGGGGATGCCGATCACCGCCAGCGACGGGTCGCGGGTCAGCACCAGCAGACCGGCGACCAGTTCGCTCGCGAGCAGCGGGCTCGCAACAAGCAAGTTGCGAGCCACAAGGGACACGGCCACGAACCACACGTCCGTGGGCGGCAGGCCGGGCTGCCGCGCCCCCAGCACCAGCACGTAACCGGCGCTTGCGAGCGCGAGCAGCAGGCCGGCGACTCCGAGTCCGATCCCGACCGCATTCCCCGCAGTGGCCGCGCGGGAAAAGTAGATGACCTCCTCGACCGCCAGCGCGGCCGCGACCAGCGGCACGCCAACGGTCAGCGTCGTACGCCAGAAACGCCGGGTGCGCAAGGCAAAGAGGAACCGGCGGACCACGCGGTCATCGCCCCCGCTGCGCCAGGCGTCGATCGCGACCATCGCCGACTGCAGCGCCGCCGGCGCGGTGATGATCGGCAGGCAGGCGATCACCAGCGCGCCATTCAGCGCCATCACGTTGAAGACCACTGTCAACACCGCGGTCACGCGCAGCGGGCGCGGGCCTGCCGCGCCCGCCTGCGGCTGGGGCGCCACCGCTTCGGGCCGGCTGATGATGGACTCGGAGAAGGAGCTCATCAGCCCTTGTCCCCCGTGCCCTGGATCGCGATCCCGTGGATGAAGGTCTTCTGGGTGAAGAAGAAGAGGACGACGATCGGCGCCGTCGCGGCGGTGGCAGCGGCCATCACCCACGGCCAGTTGGTCGTGTAGGTGCCGAGGATCTGGCCGAGCCCGAGCGTCAGCGGATACCACTTCTGGTTGTCGATATAGACCAGCGGCCCGAGGTAGTCATTCCAGCAGTAGACGAACTGGAAGAGGATCACGGTCGCGATCGCGGGCTTCGCCATCGGCAGGATCACGCGGCTGTAGATCGTGAGCTCGTTGGCGCCGTCGATGCGCGCGGCGTCGGATACGGACTGCGGGATCGTCATGAAGAACTGGCGCAGCAGGAACGTGCTGAATGCCGAGCTGCCGAAGAAGGTGGGCACCTCGAGCGGAAGGTAGCCGCCGATCCAGACGAACCGCTTGTACATGACGAAAAGCGGGATCAGCGTGCAGGCGAACGGCAAGATCAGCGTCAGCAGCATCACGAAGAAGAGCGCGTCCCGGCCCGGCCAGCGCAGCCGGGAGAAGCCGTAGGCGA
>JBOGYJ010000232.1:0-19555 GCA_050696795.1 Solirubrobacteraceae bacterium
CCATCATGTCGCCGACCACCGGTAGCCAACCCGAGTCGCGGACCGAGATAAGCATGGGCACCCGCGCGCACAACTCAAGCCGAACCAACAACGTCAACAACTTCCCACTCCGGAGGGCTTGACAAGATCCGACTGCACAGATAAGCAGCAGCACGGGCCGGCGCGATGAACGTCGGCACGCTCTCGCCGCCCCTCGAGAACTCGGCGGAACCCACAGGACGCGGGACCGACCGTTGTGAATGCGGATACCGGCTCCGAGTATTCGGAGTCGGCCGCCACCGCGTCTACTCCCCGCCCAACGACACCGCGCTGGACGACCCTGTGATGAACCGCATCTGCCACGAGTGTGGCCGCGTCCTGCCGGGAAAGAACACGTGAACATAGACCACCGCTCTCGCGGCCCCCATGTCCAACGCAGGCTGCGCCAGCTGCCGGCTGCGGTTCAATCGTGCGGAGGCCGCCTACCTCGGCAATTGCCGGTATGCGCTCAGCCGATTGGACAGTTCGCCGACCTCGACCATCTCGTCGGTTTCCGTCTGTACACCTCGGAACGACTCAACGCTCCGCAGCGAACCGCGGTCGAGATCTCGCTCCCGGTCGCGGACCTCCGCGGAGACGGTGCCATGACAGACATCCACAGCCGAGTGGCAACACCGGCTGAGGCCCATACAACGCATGCCGAAGCACAACGCGGAGCGGGGGCGACACCAGTCAATGAGGCTCGCTGACAGCCAGCAACGACGACTCCTCGACCAGCTACGCCAAGCTGGCGGGCGACCGCTCCCATTCGCCGAACTGCGCGCAAGCGGGATCGACTTCCCGGCGGTCGTCACCGCCGAACTGGAGCTAAACGGATATCGCATCGAACGAGTCCGTGAACAAGGGCGGATGACCGGGCTCCGGTTGCAAAGCTCCGAACCCGCCGAAACGCCGGGACCGGGTCCCACGGCACCGACAAAGTGGCCCGGAACCCACCCAGGAATCAGTCCGGCGATCTGAGTTCAAGCACCCGCAAACGCTGGGCGTCGCAGCCAACAGGCTCCCTTGCCCTGGGGTGGCACTTCGACGGGACAGCTGCATCGGATGAGTCGCTCTGTCGCTCGGAGTCTTCCGGGCGTGATGGTCGGGACGGAACTTCGCTGCGGCCGTAGCCTGGAGCTAGTCCGACGATCTCGACGACCAGCGCGAGCGGCTCGCTCAACTGCCGGGGCGACGCTGCAGCAGCGGCGTATAAGCTCGGGACGTGGACGGGTCTCGCATCGAAAGGGCTGCCTTGGTCCTCGTTGACGTGCAGCGGGGTTTTGATGACTCGAGTTGGGGTCCGCGCAACAATCCCGCCTGCGAGGCGAACATCGCAGCGTTGCTGGCGCACTGGCAGAAGCGCCAGCGACCGGTCGTCTTCGTGCGTCACAACTCAAAAGAACCCGGCTCGCCGCTGGCCGGCGGGACGCCCGGCAATCAGTTCAAAGACGTGATCAGCGGGCAGCCCGATCTGCTGGTGACCAAGACTGTCAACTCCGCGTTCTACGGCGAACCGGACCTTCACGAATGGTTGCAGCACTCCTCGATCACCGCCCTGGTGATCGCCGGCATCACAACGAACCATTGCTGCGAGACGACGGCCCGGATGGCAGGCAACCTCGGCTATGACACCGTGTTCGCGCTTGACGCGACGCACACGTTCGCCCGCACGTCTCCCGACGGACGGACTCTTGATGCCGACACGCTCGCTCTGGCGACGGCGACGAACCTCCACGACGAGTTCGCGACGGTGATCGCGACCGAAGTTCTACTCGGGCTCTGAGACCGGGGCCGAGAGCAGAGGCGTTCGCGCTCCTGCTCTCACGAAGATCCGGCGGTCTTGGGAGGGGCGAAGATCCGGCAGTCTTGGGAGGGGCGACGCTCGCCTGACCCCGACGTTGTCAAAGGCGGCGGACAGCCCGTTGCCCGTCGCGGTGGGTACCGCATCAGCGGACGCGACCGCCACCGGCAGCCGACTGGCGAGACACGCCAGCACGCCGGTCAGGCCGCATATCCAACCACGCAGCAACTGACCCTTGGTAGCCATCGCTCCTCCTCAGCAGATCCTACGGGACAGGTCACGCATCATTGCGCATACCGGCGCTCGCACAGCATGGCCACGCCCCTCTACCGCCATCTGGCGGAGGACGAGCTCTTCCACATCACTGCCGACGGGCTGCACGCGCAACGCCCCAAACGGAAAGGCTGAGCATCAACACAACCACCACGGGGAGCAGCCACCACGACGTGACGCCGCTATTCGAGAGCACGAGCGTGACCAGCAGCGCCACGGTCACGCCGAGCGCGATGCGCCAGTCATCGCCGACCACGAAGTCCCAGAGGAACCTGAGCAGTTGGTGGGTCCGGCTCATGCGTTCACCGGGTTTCGACTGACCGGCGCACCCTCGCCGAGGAAGCGCCGCAGCGCGGCGACCGTGCCGATGGCGAACAGCAGCACCACGGGGATTATCACCAGCAGCGCAGTGTCCCCCCCCGGCCACTGGGCGTGCACGCCCTCGCCGCCCCAGAACGTACCGAAGGACGTGAGCATCACCCCCACCACGAACTTGAGCGAGTTCTCCGGCACGCGCGCGAGCGGCGCGCGCAGCGACGCACCGACCGCAGTGACCACCAGCACGGCAGCCGCCGCGGCGACCGCCGCCAGCGGCACGTTGCGCTGGTTGGAGCCGAACGTGAGCGCGATGAAGATGACCTCGAGTCCCTCGAGGAAGGTCCCCTTGAACGACACCAGGAACGAGTAGCCGTCGAGGCCCGCGTCCACGGCACCCGCTCCGCGAGCCGCCTCCGTCTCCTGCGCATAGGCCGTGTCCTCGTCGTGCAGGGCCTTCAATCCGCTGGCGCGCAGGATCGCCTTACGCAGCCACTGCAGGCCGAAGACGAGCAGCAGTCCGCCGACGACGCCGCGCAGCACGTTGATCGGCAGCGCCGTCAGCGCGGGGCCGAGCGCCGCCGTAACCGCCGCCAGCGCCAGCAGGGCCGTGCCGACGCCGATCATCGCGGAGCGCCAGCTGCGTGTCGCGCCGACCGCCAGCACGATCGTCAGCGCCTCGACGGCCTCGACCGAGCAAGCGACGAAAACCGAGACGATCAGTCCGAGCTCTGTGCCGCTCACGCCCTGATCTCTGTGCCGCTCACGCCCTGATCTCTGTGCCGCTCACGCCCTGATCTTCGCAGGCCGCGGACGGAGCGACCAAGCAGCGTCGACAAATTCAGCCCCAGGGCCTCAGCCGCTGGTCTGAGTTGCGTAAACGCCGACTAAACCGGCGGCCGCCAGCCGCAGCCACGGGCTACAGTCACGAGCATGATCGAGGTCCAGGGCCTGAGCAAGCAGTACGGTGACCGCGTCGCCGTCGACGACCTGACATTCACGATCAAGCCCGGTACCGTCACCGGCTTCCTCGGTCCGAACGGCGCCGGCAAGTCGACCACTATGCGCCTGATCCTCGGCCTCGACCGGCCTTCTGGCGGCACCGCGACCGTCAACGGCAAGCAGTACCGCGACCTGGCGGCGCCCCTGCACGAGGTCGGCGCGCTGCTCGAGGCGCGCGCCGTGCACACGGGTCGGTCCGGATACAACCATCTGCTCGCGCTCGCGCAGACGCACGGCATCCCGCGCGGTCGCGTCGCCGAGGTGATCGAGTTGGTGGGGCTCGAATCGGTCGCGCGCAAGCGCGTGGGAGGCTTCTCGCTCGGCATGGGACAGCGTCTGGGCGTCGCCGCCGCCTTGCTCGGCGATCCCGCGACGGTCGTGCTCGACGAGCCGGCCAACGGGCTCGATCCCGAGGGCATCCGCTGGATCCGCAACCTGCTCAAGGGCCTCGCCGCCGAGGGCCGTACCGTGTTCCTCTCCTCGCACCTGATGAGCGAGATGGAGCAGACCGCGGATCACCTGATCGTGATCGGCCGCGGGCGCCTGATCGCCGACACCGACGTCGCCAGCTTCGTGGCGCGCGCGTCATCCGGTGCGCCTGTGCGTGTCCGCTCGCCGCAGCTCTCCGCCCTCGCCGATGCCGTCAAGGCGGCCGGCGGTAGCTCCGAGACGCTCGAGGACGACGCGCTGCAGGTCTACGGGCTGACCTCGGAGCAGATCGGGGAGCTCGCCGCCGCCCAGCAGCTGGTCCTGCACGAACTCACCCCCGTCCAGGTCTCACTCGAGGACGCGTTCATGAGCATCACCAAGGAGTCCGTCGAGTACCAGCACTCCGAAACATCGCTGACCGACATCGCAACCCCGGTCAGCGCTGCGGCAACCGGAGCCGAGCGATGAGCACGGCCACCCCGACCTTTGACGCGCGGGCCGCCCGCTCGCACGAGCGCGTCACGCTCCCGCGCGTGATCCGCTCCGAGTGGACCAAGCTCTGGTCGTTGCGCTCGACGCGCTGGTCACTGGCGCTCGCCTTCCTCGCACAGGCGGGGCTCGGCCCGCTGATCGCGCTCATCGAGATGTCACGCTGGTCGCATCTGACGCTCCAGGACCGCCTGACGATCAACCCAATCGACCACAGCCTCGGCGGCTGGCATCTCGCGCAGCTGGCGGTCGCCATCCTCGGGGTGATGACGATCACCGGCGAGTACCACACCGGCATGATCCGCTCGAGCCTGATGGCGGCGCCGAAGCGCCTGCCGGTGCTTTGGGCCAAGCTGCTCGTGTTTTCGGCCGTGACGCTCGTGCTGATGCTGATTGCGGCGTTCATCGGCTTCCTCGGCGGCCAGGCGCTATTCACTCAGCATCACGTGAACGTCGCGCTGAGCGCGCCGCACGCGCTGCGCACGGTCTTCGGCGCCGCGCTGTTCACAACGGCCACTGGCGCCATGTGCATCGCGCTCGGCACGATTGTGCGCCGCACGGCCGGCGGCATCGCGCTGTTCGTCGGCGTGTTCTTCGTGTTGCCGGGGCTGATCGAGATCCTGCCGAGCACGACCGCCAACGCGATCCACCCGTACCTGCCCTCCAATGCCGGAGGTGCAGTCGCTCAGGCACTCGCGGATCCCAACATGTTCTCACCCTGG
Source organism: Solirubrobacteraceae bacterium (assembly GCA_050696795.1). GTDB lineage: Bacteria > Actinomycetota > Thermoleophilia > Solirubrobacterales > Solirubrobacteraceae > Palsa-465. The sequence goes on from JBOGYJ010000232.1 coordinate 5,053, forward strand.
GGCGGCTTCGCGCTCTTCTGCGGCTACACCGTCGTGGTGATTGCCATCGCCGCGCTGCTGCTGCTGCGCCGCGACGCCTGACGGCCGCCGCTACAAGGGCGGTCAGGCAGCCGGTGTCCCGAGGGCCTCGTGCACTCGTGCGATCAGGTCGCCCGCGTCGACCGGCTTGGTGACCAGGTCGGTCGCGCCCTCGTAGTACGCCTCCCGCGCGGTCTCCTCGCGTTCATCGGCGGTGACCACGATCACCGGCGTCTCGCCAATCTTGCGATCATCCCGCAGCTTCCTCAGCAGGTCGATCCCGTTCAGGCGCGGCAGGCCCAGATCCAGGACCAGCAGATCCGGTCGAATGATCCGGCAGATGTCCAGCGCGTAGCGGCCATCGGGCGCCTCATGCACCTCGAGTCCCGCGTCACGCAGCACATTCACACACGCAGCCCGCTGTGTCGCGGAATCCTCGGCCACCAATACGCGCGGAGGGATGTTCGGCATAGCCAAACGATCGGCGGGCCGCGGTATGACTTGAGCCGGTTCCCGCGCGCGGCCCGGGTGGTCCGGCCGCCGGACTTCCGTGTACCGTTCCGTACCGGAGCCATGACGAGCGTGCCGAACCCCCAATGACAAGCCAGCCGAACGCCGAGCGTCTGAAACCGGGCCGCCACCGTCTGGCCCGCGAGGACGTCGCACGCTCGCAACGCGAACGGATGCTGGTGGCGACGGTGCACTGCGTCGCTGAGCACGGTTATCCGGCCACGACAGTCGCGGACATCGTGGCTCGCGCAGCCGTGTCGCGCAGCACCTTCTACGCGCAGTTCGCCGACAAGCAGGCGTGCTTCATCGCTGCCTATGACGTTGCGATGCGGCGCGCGCTGGCACGCATGAGCGCAACCGCGCAGGCGCAGCCACCGCAGGGCTGGCGCGAGCGTGTACGCAACGACCTGACGACCTATCTCGAGGTGCTCGCCAACGAGCCCGCACTCGCGACCACGCTGCACGTCGAGGTGCTCGCGGCCGGGCCTGCGGCGCTCGAGCATCGCGCCGAGCTGCTTGGCGTGCTCGCTTCCCGGATCGCCAATCTCGGCGAGCTCGCCCACCACGACGACAGCGCCGTGCGTGAGCTGCCGCCCGCCGTGTTCGCGCTCTTCACCGGCGGCCTGGACGAGCTGATTCGCGACCGGCTGCGCACCGGATCGAGCGACGCCTTGTACGACCTCGCCGAGCCCGTGCTTGAGGCCACCTACGCGATGTTCGGCGCCTGAGAACGTCCGTCGGAGCGCGGGACAGGGCTTTCTGCAAGGTCGATGGCAATCTGTCCAGGAGCCGACTCGCGGCTCGCTCCAGGCTCTAACCTACTGCGCCAATGGCCAAAGGGGGGCCGCAACTCAAAGGTCTGAAGGTGCTGGTGGTCGCGCCGCTCAGCGAGCGGGCGCGTGCTGTCACGCGCCATCTCGCCTCGATGTCTAGTTGGGCCTGTGAGCAGGTCGCGAACTCGGAGGGCCTGCGCGAATTGTTGAGCGCCGGCACCTGGGACGCGGTGATCCTCGAACACGAGCCCCGTCGCCCGGACGCGCATGAGCGCCTGCGCCTGGTCATCCGTGAGGCCGGCCAGCGGCCCGTCGTGATCGTCGGAGAAAACCTGGGTGGCGCCGAGGTCGCGGCGGCGCTGCGGCTCGGTGCGGCCGACTTCGCGCTGATCGACCGCCTCGATGACGTCGCCGCCGCCGTCTCGCACGTGCTCGGTGAGGATCGACACACGCGCCGGCGCTTCGTCGAGGCCGCCGTTGCCGCCGCCGTCCGCACCGCCGACAAGCACATGGACAGCGTCTTCACGGAGGCGCCGATCGGAATGTCGCTCGCCTCGCTGACGGGGACCCTGATCCGCGTGAACCCCAAGCTCTGCGAGATCTGCGGGCGCAGCGAGAGCGAGCTCGTGGGATCGAACTTCCAGACGCTCGTGCACCCAGACGACGCGCTCAACGACCAGCAGCAGATCATCGACCTGCTCGGTGGCTCGCGCACCTCCTACCAGGTCAGGAAGCGCTACTTCAACCGCAGCGGCGGGATCCTGTGGCTCGAGCAGTCGGTCTCGTTGGCCCGTGCCGACGATGGCAGCCCGCTCTATTTCATCGCGCAGTTCATCGACATCACCGCCCAGCACGAAGCCGAGCATGCCCTGCGCTCGGCCAACTCGCGGCTGCGCGCGATCTTCGACCACGCCCCAGTCTGGCTGGCGTTGCGTGGGCTCGACGGGCGTTACCTCAGCGTCAACAACGAGCTTGCGCAGGTCTACGGCGTCGACGAGCACGACTTGGTCGGCGCCTATCCGACCGACTTCGCCCAGACGCCGCGGACGACGGAGATCGCCGATGACGACCGCGTCGTCTGGGAGACCAAGCGGCCCGTCGCCCACGAGGTCACGATCCACCACCCCGAGCGCGGGCAGCGCACCTATCACGTCGTCCGCTACCCGGTGCTGGACGAGCAGGGAGAGCTCGACGCTGTCGGCTCCTTCGGGATCGACGTCAGCGACCGCAAGGAGGCCGACGCCGCCCGCGACCGGGCCCTGCAGGCGTTCGCCGAGGCCCAGGAGATAGCGAAGGTCGGCTCCTGGGTTTGGAACGCCGCCACCAACGAGCTCTCGTGGTCGGATCAGATGAAGGGTATCTTCGGCCTCCCCCCCGAGGCCGACACGCCCACGCCGGACGAGTTCTTCCAGTGCGTCGATGCTGACGACCGTGGCGCGGTGGCCAGCGCCTACCGGCAGGTCGTCACCGGCGGCGCGATGTTCGAGATCGAGTACCGGATCATTGCCGGCGACGCAAGCCGCCGCATCCTGCACGGGCGCGGCCGCGCCGACCCCGACCGACCGGGCGTCTTCATCGGCACCGCCCAGGATGTCACCGAACTGCGTGCGATCGAACGCAATGCGCAGGCCGCCCGCGAGCGCTTCCGTATTGCGTTCGAGAACGCTCCGGTCGGCATGACGATCGCGACCGCGGATGGCCGCGTGCAGCAGGTCAACGGGTCGATGTGTGAGATCACCGGGTACACGCGCGAGGAGCTGCTGACCATGAACCTCGCGACGATCACACACCCTGAGGAGCTCGTCGAACGCGCGCAGCTCGGCGAGCAGCTGCTGAGCGGTGAGATCGACAGCTACATCCGCGACGGCCGCCTGCTGTGCGCCAACGGCGATGCGGTCTGGGTCTCGCGCCACGTGCGCATGCTGCGCGATGAGGACGGCAACCCGCTGCAGACGCTGACGCACTTCGTCGACATCACCGAGCGCCGCACGATGGAGCGCGAGCTGCGCCACATGGCCGACCACGACCCGCTCACGGCCCTGCTCAACCGCCGCGGCCTCGAGACCGAGCTCGAGCGTCACGTCGCGCACGTCAACCGCTACGGAGACCGCGGCGCACTGCTGGTGCTCGATCTCGACCACTTCAAGGCCGTCAACGACACGCTCGGGCACGAGGCCGGCGACCGCCTGATCGTCAACGTCGCCACGCTGCTGCGCAGCCGCCTGCGCAGCTCCGACGCCGTCGCGCGCCTCGGCGGCGACGAGTTCGCGATCCTGCTGCCCGACGCCAATGCCGAGGTGGCCCAGCACGTCGCCGAGCAGATCGTCGCCGACATCCACAGCAACGCGATCGTCGAGCACGGGCAGACCAGCCGCCACGTGACCGCCAGCATCGGCGTGACGATGTTCACTCAAGGCCAGCTCAACTCCGAGGGCGTACTGGTCGACGCCGACCTGGCGATGTACGACGCCAAGGAAGCAGGCCGCGACCAGGTCGCGATGCACGCCGGCGACCGCGACGAGCAACCGCGCATGAAGGCACGGCTCGAATGGATCAACCGCATCCGCTCGGCGCTCGACCAGGGCCAGTTCACGTTGCACGCCCAGCCGATCGTGGAGTTGCACAGCGAGCGCGTCAGCCAGTGCGAGCTGCTGCTGCGCATGGTCGATGACTCCGGAGACACGATCCCGCCCGGCGCCTTTCTGTACATCGCCGAGCGCTACGACCTGATCCAGGAGCTCGACGAGTGGGTCGCCAAGCAGGCGATCGCGCTCGTCGCTCGCGAGCAGGCCGCCGGGCGCCAGGGCTCGGTCGAGATCAACGTCTCGGCCAAGTCGCTGGCCAACGACCGCCTGCTCGACGTGATCGAGTCCGAGCTGGCCCGCCACCAGGTCGACCCCGGCCGGCTGATCTTGGAGGTCACCGAGACCGCGGCGATCTCGCACATGGCCATGGCGCGCAGCTTCGCCGAGCGCCTCAAGCGGCTCGGCTGCCGCTTCGCGCTCGACGACTTCGGCGCCGGCTTCGGCGGCTTCTACTACCTCAAGCACATCCCCTTCGACTACCTCAAGATCGACCGCGAGTTCGTCACCGACTGCCTTCACAACCGCACCGACCAACTCGTGATCGAGGCGCTGGTATCACTGGCCCACGGCCTCAACAAGCAGACGATCGCCGAGGGCGTCGAGGATCACGAGACCGAGCTCTTCCTGCGCCGCCGCGGTGTCGACCTCGCCCAGGGTTTCCACATCGGGCGCCCCGCGCCGATCGACGACGACGTCCCGCTCTGGGTCTTCTCCGTCGATGGCGGCTGACCGGCGCAGGCTTACCCCGCAAGACCGTGCGTGTAGGCGTAATGCACAGCCTGCGCGCGGTCGCGCGCACCTACCTTCGAGAAAAGGTGGTTGATGTGGGTCTTCACGGTCGCCTCGCTGACGAACAGGTCGCTCGCGATCTCCCGGTTCGACAGCCCCCGCGCGATCAGCGACAGCACCTCCGCTTCACGGGGCGTCAAGTCGTCCGGCAACGTTGCCGGCGGGGTGGATTGGGGGTGGATGGGTGGGATCAATCCGGCAGCTTCCTCACCCTGGGACGCCGCCGCCCGCCGTCCGGTCGCCACCGCCATCAGCTGCCGGTGCACGACTGGATCGAGCAGCGCCTGGTGGGCCGCGGCGGCCTGGATCGCACGTGAGATCTCGACGATCCCGGCGTCCTTGGTCAGGTAGCCGCGCGCCCCGGCGCTGAGCGCGTCGAGGATCGACGCCTCGTCGGCATGGGTCGTGAGCACCACCACCTCGATCTCCGGGTACCGCTCGCGGATCCGCCGGGTGGCCTGGACACCGTCCATCTTGGGCATATTCAGATCCATCAACACGACGTCGGGTCGGTGCTCGGCGGTCAGAGCCACCGCCTCCTCACCGTCACGCGCGGCCGCGACCGGCTCGAGCTCGGGCGCCGCATCGAGCAGAGTCGTGAGCCCCTCGCGGATTAGCCCCTGATCGTCGGCAATGATTACACGGATCATCTCGCCCCTATGGTCGCGGCTCGAGCGGCAGATGCAGCGCGACCCGCCAGCCCTCGCGGGTCGGCCCGGCGGTGAGCGAGCCGCCGAGCTCGGCGGCTCGCTCACGCATGCCGCGCAGGCCATAGCCGCCGCCCGACGCTGCCAGGCTCGGGCGCGCAACCGACACGAGCGCGCGGTTCTCGACGGTCACCTCCAATGCCGCGACCGCGACCGCCACCTCGACCGTCACGGCGGCGCCGGGCGCGTGTTTGCGGATGTTCGTGAGCGCCTCCTGGATCACGCGTAGCACCGCCTCCCCCGCCGGGCCCTGCAGCCGCTCCGCGTCGCCACTGACCGTGAACTCGATCGGATGCTCGTACTGCCCGATCAGCGCGCTGATCGCTGCCGGCGCAGGCGCCGATGCCGCTGCGTCACCGCGCAGCGCCCCGACAGCGCGACGGGCCTCCTGCAGCCCCTCGCGCGCCAGGCCGTGGGCACGCTGGACACGCTCGCGGATCGTCTCGGCCTCCGTCCCCTGCGCCAGCAACGCGTCGGTCGCCTCGAGCTGGATCACGAGCCCCGCGAGCGTGTGTGCCAGCACGTCGTGGATAGTGCGGGCGATGCGCGCGGACTCCTCGAGCCGCGCGGAGCGCAGCTGCTCCTCATGCGAGCGCTGCGTCTGCGCCAGCAGCAGCTCGGTCTGCTCGAGCCGCATGCGCGACTGACGGATGTTGGCGCCGCCGAGCGTCGTGGCTGCGAAGCCGAGCGCGTAGGCGAGCACGGTCAGTGCGTCGCGCTCGTAGACGATGGCTCCGACCCCGATGGCACCCGCACCCAGGGCCGCCATCAACAGCCCATTGAGCAGCCCACAGCGCGCAGCCGCGCCCATCGCCACAACGAACGTGAGCACGCTCGCCGCGCTGCTCGGCGAGGCGCTCTGCATGATGCCGCCGCAGATCGCCATCACATAGAGATCTGGGGTCATGAACGTCTGACGGCTGGACCAGAACGTCCAGGTCAGCCAGCCGATGCAGGCCGGGATGAAGGCGCTCAGCACAACGAGGCCGCGCCCGCTCGTGGCTGGCGCGGTGGGGGCGCTGAAGATGCTCCAGGTAACTGCGGCAAAGCCGCCCAGGCGCAGAAGCGTCGCGACGCGCCCCCTGACCGACGTGATCAGCATGGACTGGAAGTTAGGCGGTCGCCGCGACGGCCGCCAGGAGGTCGGTGCCCTTCCAGCGCAGCGCCATGACCAGCGTGCGGCCTGTGACCTCGAAGACGGCCATCGCCAGAAGAGCCGCGGTCCATGCCTCGCCGCTGGTGATGTGGTGCGCCGCGCTGAAGCTCGCGATCGAGCTCACACCACCGTGCGCGGCCCACCACGCGAAGGCGAAGCGTGAGCCCATCCCGAGCACCCAGAAGACCCCCGACAGCCAGCCGCTGCGGAAGCTCACGGTGCCATCGGCGCGGCGGCGCATGATCACGGTGAGGCCGCTGGCGATGCCGATCACGCCGCCGATCGCGGCCAGCACGCCGAGCAGCACCAGGTCGTTGCCCTGGGTCGGGAGGCCGTTCAGGTAGGAGGCGACCGCAACGCCGAGGATGACCAGCGGGCGGATCAGCTGACGGTTGGTAAGGGTGCGCTCCCTGACCTGCAGCAGGACAAGAAGTACCAGGGCTGAATCGATTATGTAAGTGCTTGTGCTCATGGATGAGATGATGGATTCCACAGGGCCTTTGCACATCGGCGCAGGGGTTGAACCCGGGTTGAACCGGTGGCTCAACCCCAGGGTGGAGACCGCTCAGCTTCGCGGCGCGACTCAGACCGCGCGCGGCATCCGGGGGGACTTTTGCCGCCAGAGGCGGCGAAAGTCCCCCCGGACGTCGGCGGCTGATCAGCGAGCGTGACTGATCAGCGAGCTCATCAACGAGCGTGCCTCATCCGCGAGCGTGCCTCATCCGCGAGCGTGACCGGTCAGCGAAGCTGACTCACCCCCGAGCGTGACCGGTCAGCGAACGTGACTGATCAGCGAGACGCCGGTCATCTCGGCAGGCTGCTCGTAGCCCAGCAGCTGCAGGATCGTGGGCGCAACGTCGGCCAGCACGCCGCCGCTGCGCAACTCCAGCCCCTCCATCGTCACGATCACCGGCACCGGATTGAGCGAGTGTGCGGTATTGGGACTGCCGTCGGGCTCGAGCATGTTGTCGGAGTTGCCGTGGTCGGCGGTGATCAGCAGCACGCCGGCGCTCTCGTGCACCGTGCGCACCACGTCTGCGAGGCACCGGTCCACGGTCTCGACGGCCTTCACCGCGGCAGGAATTACGCCCGTGTGGCCGACCATGTCGGCGTTGGCGAAGTTGATGATCCCGAAGGTCGGTTTGTCCTCGCGCCAGCCGGCCACGAACGCGGCCGCAGCCTCGGGGGCGCTCATCTCCGGCTTGTGGTCGTAGGTCGCGACCTCACGCGGGGACGGCACCACTTCGCGCCGCTCGCCCTGCTGCGGGGTCTCCTCACCGCCCGCGAAGAAATACGTCACGTGCGGATACTTCTCGGTCTCGGCCACGTGCAGCTGGTGGCCGCCGTGAGCAGCGATCACCTGCGGCAGCGTGACCGCGGGGCGCGCCGGGCGGAAGGCGACCGGATAGGTCCAGCTCTGCTCGTACTCGGTCATCGTCGTGTAGCGGCTCAGGACCGGGGCACCGACGCGATCGAGCTCGCTGAAGGCGTCCTCGCACAGAGCCCGCGTGAGCTCGCGCATGCGGTCGGGGCGGAAGTTGAAGGCGAAGACACTGTCGCCCGGACGGATACGAGCCTCCGCGCCGATCGCCACCGGGCGCACGAACTCATCGGTCTCCTCGCGCGCGTAGGCCTCGCGCAGCGCGCCTGCAGCGCTGTCGGCGTGGTGCTCGGCCTTGCCGCGGACAAGCAGGTCGTAGGCGAGCTGCACGCGCTCCCAACGGCAGTCGCGATCCATCGCGTAGTAGCGACCGATCACGGAGCCGACGCGCCCGACGCCGGCATCGCCCGTCCAGCGCTCGACCTGCTCGAGAAAGCTCTCGCCCGATTGCGGCAGCGTGTCACGGCCGTCGGTGAAGGCGTGGATCACCAGGTCCTCAACACCCAGTTCGCGGGCGAGCTCGATGAGCGCGTGCAGATGCTCGATGCTCGAGTGCACGCCACCGTCGGACACCAGGCCGATCAGGTGCACGCGCCCGCCGGCGGGGATCTCGCCGAAGGCCGCGCGCAGCACCTCGTTGTGGGCGAGCGCGCCGTCGCTCGCCGCCCGATCGATGCGCGTCAGGTCCTGCATGATGACCGCGCCCGCACCGAGGTTCATGTGGCCGACCTCGGAGTTGCCCATCTGCCCCTCGGGCAGCCCGACGGCGAGCCCGCAGGCGGTGAGCGTCGTGTGTGGGTAGTGCTCCCGGAGCTCGTCGAAGATCGGCGTCCGTGCGAGTGAAACCGCGTTGCCGGGCCCATCCGGCGCGAGTCCCCACCCGTCGAGGACGACCAGCACCGCCGAGTCTGCTGGTGGCCCAGCGGGGCCAGCCAGCAGCGAGTCAGCTTCGTGTCTCTCGGTCATGCGGCGGAGGCGACGATTGCTGCGAACGCCTCGGCATCGAGGCTGGCGCCACCGACGAGCGCGCCGTCGACGTCGGGCAGCGTCAGCAGCTCGCGCGCGTTGTCGGGCTTGACGCTGCCGCCGTAGAGGATCCGCGCCTGCTGGGCCTGCTCCGGTGAGCGGCCGGCGATCAGGGCGCGGATGAAGGCCGCCGCCTCCTGCGCCTGCTCGGCCTCCGCGACCTTGCCGGTACCGATTGCCCAAATCGGTTCGTAGGCGATCGCCACCTGCGAGAGCAGCTCGGTCGGGACCTTGGCCAGACCCTCCTGGACCTGGTGGCGCAGCTTGCGCTCGGTGTCGCCGTCCTCGCGCTCGAGCTCGGTCTCGCCGACGCAGAGGACCGGAAGGAGTCCGGCCGCGAGCGCGACCGGGACCTTGAGCGCCAGCGCCTTGTCGGTCTCGCCGAACAGCTGCCGGCGCTCCGAGTGCCCCAGGACCACGCCGTGCGCGTCGAGTTCGGCCAGCATGCCCGCTGAGATCTCCCCGGTGAACGCCCCCGACTCGGCCTGGTGCATCGTCTGCGCGAACACCTGCACGCGCGAGCCACGGGTCGAGTCGATCATCGGCGTCAGCGCCGTGAACGGCGGGCAGATCGCCACGTCCGCGTGGTCGGCGGTCGATACGCGCGGTAACAGCGCCTGGATGAAATCCTCCGCCTCGGCGACGGTCTTGTGCATCTTCCAGTTGCCCGCGATCAGCGGCGTCCTACCGGTCACCTCGAGCCTCCATACCTAAAGCATGTCCCCGACACTAGGAGAGGACGTCGACACCGGGCAGTCTCCTGCCCTCGATCAGTTCAAGCGCGGCGCCGCCCCCGGTGGAGACATGCGTCATCTGCTCGGCCACCCCGAACTTCTGGACCGCCGCGGCGGAGTCGCCACCGCCGACCACGGTCACGCCCGGGGCCGTGGCGAGCGCCTCGGCCAGCGCGCGGGTGCCCGCGGCGAACGGCTCGAGCTCGAACGCACCCATCGGGCCGTTCCAGAACACGGTGCCGGCCGCGGCGACCAGGGAGGTGTACTCGGCAACGGTCTGCGGGCCGACATCCAGGCCCATCAGACCCGCGGGGACATCGACGCCGTCGACCTGCTGCGGCGCCGCGTCGGCGCTGAAGCGCTCAGCCACCACCAGGTCCGAGGGCAGCACCAGGCGACCATGGCTGCGCTGCTCGAGCTCGAGCAGCTTGCCTGCCAACTCGACGTCCTCGTCGGCACACAGTGAGTCGCCGACCTGATGGCCCTGGGCCTTGAGGAACGGAAACGCCATCGCGCCGCCGATCAGGATCGTGTCGGCCACGTCGAGGAAGCGCTCGATCACCTTGATCTTGTCGCTGACCTTGGCGCCGCCGAGGATCGCGACCAGCGGCCGCGCCGGTGCCTCGATCAACTCGCGCAGGGTGTTGACCTCGCGCTCGAGCAGCCGTCCGGCCACACGGTCGCGCATCAGCCGCGCCGCCCCGACCGTCGAGGCGTGCGCGCGGTGCGCAGCGCCGAACGCGTCGTCGACGTAGATGTCGGCGAGCGCGGCCAGCGCCCGGGCCAGCTTGGGGTCGTTCTCGGTCTCGCCGGCCTCGTAACGAACGTTCTCGAGCAGCAGGACCTCACCGCTCTTGAGGCCGTCGGCCAACTCGCTCACGTCCTCGCCGACGACCCCCGGAGCCATCTGCACCGGCATGCCGAGCAGCTCGCTCAGCCGCCTGCCGACGGGCTCCAGCGACAGCTCGGGCTCGCGGCCCTTGGGCCGGCCGAGGTGCGAGACCAGGACCAGGCGGGCTCCCATGCGGCGCAGCTCCTGCAACGTCGGCACCGTCGCGCGCACGCGTGTGTCGTCGGCGACTCCGCCGTTTCCGTCAAGCGGCACGTTGAAGTCAACCCGGACGAGCACCCACTTGTCCTTCAGGTCCTCCAGGTCCTCGAGTGTCCTCATCTGCGTCTTTCTCTCGCGGCGCCCGTGCGCTCAGAGCTTTCCGACCAGGTCGACGACGCGATTTGAGTAGCCCCACTCGTTGTCATACCAGGCCACAACCTTGACCAACGTGCCGTCGAGCACCGAGGTCAGCTCCGAGTCGACGATCGACGAAGCCGGGTTGCCGACGATGTCGGAGGAGACGATCGGGTCCTCGGTGTACTCGAGGTAGCCCTTCAGCGGGCCCTCACTCGCGGCGGCTTTGAGTGCCGCGTTGACCTCTTCCCTGCTGGTCTCGCGCTCGGCCTCGATCGTGAGGTCGACGACGCTGCCGGTCGGGACGGGGGCACGCATGGAAAAGCCGTTGAGCTTGCCGTTGAGCTCGGGGATCACCAGGCCGATTGCCTTCGCGGCGCCGGTCGTGGTCGGGATCAGACTGACGGCGGCGGCGCGCGCGCGGCGCAGATCCTTGTGCGGCATGTCCTGCAGGCGCTGGTCGGCGGTGTAGGCATGGATCGTCGTCATCAGCCCGTGCTTGATGCCGATCGTCTCGTGCAGCACCTTGGCGACGGGCGCCAGGCAGTTGGTCGTGCAGGAGGCGTTGGAGATGATCGTGTGCGAGGCCGCGTCGTAGGCCTCGTCGAAGTTGACGCCGAGCACGACGGTGACATCGGGTCTGGTCGCGGGAGCGGAGATCACGACCTTCTTGGCTCCCGCGTCGAGGTGCTTGGAGGCGTTCTCACGGTCGGTGAAGAAGCCGGTCGACTCGATCACCACATCGATGCCGAGGTCGCTCCAGGGCAGCGCGGCGGGGTCGCGCTCGGCCATCACGCGCAGCTCCTTGCCGTTGACGGCGATGCCGCTGTCGGTGACCTCGACGGTGCCCTTGAAGGGGCCGTAACTCGAGTCGTACTTGAGCAGGTGCGCAATCGTCCTGCGATCGACAAGGTCGTTGAGCGCCACCCACTCGATGTCCGCATCCAGGTCGACCGCCGCGCGGAAGACGTTGCGACCGATTCGCCCGAAACCATTGATGCCGACTCGAACTGCCATAGACCCTCCGACTTATTGAAGTTCGCGCTGAAGGCCCGCGCCACTTCGAGGGGCAGGCGGATCGAAGGCTAACGGTTAGCCGTTCAGAGCAGTCGCTTCACGGGCCGGTTCCGGGGGGCGCGGTCCGCCTGCGGCCTCCCGGCTCAGCGGTGTGACACGACCTCGACCCTGAGGCCGTCCGGGTCGTGCATGTATGCGGCGTAGTAGCGCTTTCCGTACTGCGGCCGTGGGCCGGGCGGGCCATCGTCCCGGCCGCCGTTGGCGAGACCGACACGGTAGGCGGCGTCGACCGCGGCCTTGCCGGTGGCCCGTAGCGCCACGTGGCCGTAGCCTGGCGCCGGCGGGCGGCCTCGGGTGACGAGCCAGAACTCGGGGCCGTTGACGCCGTAGGCGAGCGCGTGCTCGGATTCGAACATGCGCCGGGCGCCCAGCGCGAAGAACACCGGGTCGTAGAACTTGGCCGAGCGGTCGAGGTCGGAGACCTCGAAGCCGATGTGGTCGATCACGTCGGCCGCTCGGCGTCACGGTGGATGACCTCGACGATGTACTCGGACTCCGGCTGGTAGCGCTCGGCCAGGTGCTGGGCGATCGCCACCGAGCGGTGCCGGCCGCCGGTGCAGCCGACCGCCAGCACGAGGTGCGACTTCCCCTCCGCCAGGTACTGCGGCAGCAGGTAGTCCAACAGCGGATGCAGGTGGTCGTAGAAGCGCGTGAGCGAGCCGTCGCGGTCGATGAAGTCGACCACCCGGTGGTCGAGCCCGGTCAGCGGCCGCAGCAGCGGTTCGTAGTGCGGATTGGGCAGGAAGCGCACGTCGAACATCAGATCGGGGTCACGCGCGGGGCCGTACTTGAAGCCGAAGCTCTCGAAGGTCACGGCCAGGCGCCCGGGCGTGTGCGTCGGCAGCATCGCATCGGAGAGCTTGCGTCGTAGCTGAGCTGCCGTCAGCCCGGTGGTGTCCATCACGTAGTCGGCGCGGGCGCGCAGCGGCGCGAGCGCCTCACGCTCGCGGGCGATGCCATCGGCGACGCTGCCGTCGGGCGAGAGCGGGTGGCGCCTGCGCGTCTCCTTGTAGCGGGTCTGAAGCGATTCCTCGCTGGCCTCGAGGAACAGCACGCGGTGGCTGAAGCCGAGCTGCTGCAGGCGATCGAGCACCTCGGCGAGCCCTTCGAAGTAGCTGCCGGCGCGCAGGTCGGAGACGATCGCAGCGTAGGCGACCTTCGAGCCCTCGTGCGCGAACAGCTCGACCAGCGAGCCGATCATCTCGGAGGGCAGGTTGTCCACGCAGAAGTAGCCCTCGTCCTCGAACGCGGCCATGGCCGTGGACTTGCCGGCACCGGAGTAGCCGGTGATCACGACAAGGTCCCGGAGCGCGAGTGCCCTCTGTTCAGCGGACGTCGACATGTGTGTCAGCTCCGTAACGGTGTGTGTCGGATGTGTGACGTCACTTGATCCCCCAGCATGGGGTTTACCAGGCTGAGCGGATAGGGCCTACTGCGGTAGCGGCGCATCCAGACGTGCGGATCAAGGCGCTCGATCAGACGCCGGTCTTGTGAAGCTCGCGGTGCAGCTCGCGCGCGAGCTTGCCGGGAATGCCCGGAACCGCCTCGAGCGCCTCGCGCGAGGCCTCCAACACCGCGTCCGGCGAGCCGAAGTGCGTCAGCAGCGCCCGCTTGCGCGCCGGTCCCACTCCCGGTAGCCCGTCGAGGATCGACGCAGTCATCGCACGGTCGCGCCGCTGGCGGTGATGCGTGATCGCAAAGCGGTGCGCCTCGTCGCGCAGCCGTTGCAGCAGTTGCAGCTCTGGCGTGTCGTGCGGCAGCACCAGCGACTCGGCCCGCCCGGGGATGAACACCTCCTCGATCCGCTTGGCCAGCGACACCACCGCCACCCCCCGGTCACGGAAGCCCTGCAGCGCCCGCAGGCCCGCCGCCAGCTGGCCCTTGCCACCGTCGATCACGACGAGATTGGGCAGCGCCGCGAAGCTCGGGTCGTACTCCTTGTCGTGCGGCGAGCGATCCTCCTGTGCCTCGAACTGGGCCATCCGCCGCCCGAGGATCTCCTCCATCGAGGCGAAGTCGTCGGGGCCGTAGTCCACCGCGCCGGCGCCGTCCTGCGCCTGCCGCCCACCGGCGCCGCCGTTCGAGGCCAGCGGGCCACGAACGGCGCTGGCAGCGTCGCCCACGGTTCTCACCCGGAAGCGCCGGTAGTCGGACTTCTTCGGCGCCGCGCCCTCGAACACCACCATCGACGCGACCGTGTTGGTGCCCATCAGCGTCGAGATGTCGTAGCACTCGATCCGCAGCGGCAGCGTGTCCAGCCCGAGCGCCTGCTGCAGACGGTCGAGCGCCTCGGTCCGCTGCTGCCGGCGGCGCTCGGAGCGCAGCCTCTCCTGGTCGAGCGCCAGGCGTGAGTTGCGCTGCGCGAGCTCGAGGATCCGGCGCTTGTCACCGCGCTCGGCCTCACGCAGCTCGACCCGCGAGCCACGCCGGTCCGAGAGTGCCTGGGCCAGCGGTCCGAGGTTGGGTGTGCCCGGCTCGACCACCACCAGCGACGGGATCATCATCGCCGACGCGTAGTACTGGATGATGAACGCCTCGGTGACGTCGCCGGGATCGGCGTC
>JBOGYJ010000233.1:0-7490 GCA_050696795.1 Solirubrobacteraceae bacterium
TAGGCGAACGTCGCCCGCCCGTCCGGCGCGAAGGTGATCTCCCATACTCCAGCTGTGCCCTGCACCCGCTTGATCCGCAGGCCGGGTGGGAACGCCGGCGGCTCGGCGCGCAGTCCCGCGATGAACGCCGGGAGCATCTCCAAGAACGCGCGCTGAAGCTCGCGCGGCAGACGACGGAACTCGCGGTCAAAACGAGCGAGCCGCTCGAACGTCGGCACCCTCTACGCCGCGCCGTCAGCCGGAAGATCGTCCTGGGTTGCGGCGACACGCTCGAGATGCGCGATGAACTCGTCATCTTGAAACACCGCGCCTTCGGTCTGGCTGAGCACATCAGAGAGGCGCTCTCGCTCAGGTCGAAGCAGCAGCGAGCCGTCCGCGTGCTGTTCGATCACCTCGTACGAGCCCACGAAACCGGGGGCCGAGATCGTGACGCGCTTTGCTGAAACCACCATCTCAGCATTCTCGCAGGCCGTGAGCCGATCAGTGCCCCTTTGTCGCCCGCGGGGCAGTCCGCCGCCCGCTGCTGCTCTGGTCTGCGGCGGAGGCGACGGAGCTCGAGACTGCCCCCTCCCATGGAGACCAGCAGCGCGGTTGTCGTCTCAGCGCGTGGCCCTGCTGTCCGATAGCGGTCACCGCGAGACGGCGGCGGCGGCGGAACCGTGACCGCTTGGCTCGCTCCGTGGTGGTGACGCAGGCTGCGTGGCGTGTGCGGATTCCGCGTAAACCGGTTCGACCTGGACCGGCAGGAGATGCGTGCGCGAAGGGAAAGGGAGGTGGTGCCGCCCTGATGAGTGGGGCGCGGTCGGACGCCTGTGGGCTGTGACGTCAAGCTCGCATCGTGATCGACGACGGCCTCGTCGCGCCGGGTGTCGCAGTGGGAGTACTTCGTGCTCGTTGGCATCGACGAGCTGCGAGACGACTGGCGGGAGTACACCGCGGCCCGACCGGCGTGGGTCGCGGCTAGCCGGACGAAAACGGAGTGCTGATGGCGGCCAGCGAAACACAGGCCGTCTCCGCGCGAGCGCGCTGGGACGGCCTAACAGCAGTCGCAGCTTCCCTGGTCGCCGAACCCAATCGGAGTGCAGTCGGCGCAGGTGTCGCCGTTCCAGGTGTTGCGGCTCTCGATGATCGCCAGCCCGACGATTCCAAGCGCGGCCGTGGGGTCGAGCCACCACCACCCGAACAGTTGGTTGGCGAGAAGGCTTACCAGCACCACGGCGGCGCCGATCGCGCATAGCCATGACTGTGCCGCGTCAGCGGCTGTTGCATTGGACGCGAGCTGGGTAGCGACGTGGTTCTTGGCGCGGGCGAGTAGCGGCATGAAGATGAGCGCTCCGACTGTGACGGTCACGCCTGGCCAGCTCGTCTGCGGCCGCGTGCCGTGGGCGAGCGCGTCGATTGCGTCGAACGTGAGGTAGAGCGCGAGCGCAGCGAAGCAGACCGCGATCGCTTGCTGTGCGCGGCGCTCGGCGTCTGGTGAGTTACGGCGTGCGCCTGAGTAGAGCCAGAGGATCGTGGTGGCGGACGCGAGCTCGATCAGGGAGTCGAGCCCGAACCCGAGCAGCGCGACCGATCCTGCGATCAGCGCTGATGTGATCGCGACACCGGCCTCGACGGTCATCCACCCGATGCTGAGGATTGAGAGTTGCCGGGCGCGTCGCATCGACCGCTCACGATTAGCGGAGCTGGCAGGCTTGAGATCGACTGCCGGGGTTGGCGTCGAGTCGACGACGACTAGCGGCAGCTCAACCGGAGGTGGGCTCACTGCTCGACCGTCCCGCTCGTAGTCGTCAGTGCCTGTTGCAGTTGGGTGTCTAGTACCGCTTGCCCGGGTTCCGTTAGCGAGTAGAACACGATCTTGCCGTCGCGTCGTGAGCCGGCGAGTCCGGCGTCACGCAGCGTGCGCAGGTGGTGGCCGACGAGGTTCTCGGCGCGGCCGGTGATCCAGGCGAGGTCACAGACACACAACTCGCCGCCTTCGCGGAGCGCGGTGGCGACTGTGAGCCGGGTCGCGTCACCGAGCGCTCGCGCTTGGGCTGCTGCCTGGGCGATCAGCGCGTAATCCAGTCGCTCGCGAACGTGCTCGGCGCGCGGGAGGTCGAGACAGAGCAGGTCGCAGCGATCGGAAGCCACACGTTCATCCTAATGCACGTTGGGATGAAGGAATGGTGCCGGCTTCTTCGCTGGGGTGTTAGCGGACGCGGATGGCGTGCGCGAGGGTGAGGCCAAGCGCGTGGTCGCGGCCGGCGATGCGGATCTCGCATGGTCCGCCGAAGGGCTGGCGTGCGGTCATCTCGATCTGATCGCCGATCGCGATGCCCTGGTCAGTGAGGTAGCGGAGCATGTTGGGGTCGGAGTCAGAGACCCTCACGATCCTCGCCCGCTCGCCTGGCTGGAGCTCGTCCAGGCCGCGGGTGGCCTGGTCCTCGACCTGGAGGTCACGGTTGGGGATCGGGTCACCGTGCGGGTCGGTCGTTGGGTCGCCGAGCTTGGTCGCGATGATCTCGATCAGGTCGGCGTCGACGGCGTGCTCGAGGCGCTCGGCGTAGCGGTCAACGTCCTCCCATGGGATCCCTAGGGTCTCGTGCAGGAACAGCTCCAGCAGCCGGTGGCGGCGGATCACGCCGAGCGCGATCCGTTCGCCTGCGGTGGTGAGCTTGACGCCGTGGTAGGGGACGTGCTCGACCAGGCCGGCGGTGTCCAGACGCTTGAGCATCGTCGACACCGAGCCGGGTGTGAGTTGCAGCCGCCGCGCGAGGTCACTCGTTGATGCCGCTTCGCTCTCGCCGTGTGTGAGCGAGTAGATCGCCTTCGCGTAGTCCTCGACGGGCACGGAGCTAACCCGATCCTCGACGGCAGACATACCTAGCAGCATAACGATTGACACACGGTGATTTGCCAACGAAGGCACCGGCTGTGGCGAATGAGAGGCCGCAGTTAGTCGAATGTTGGCTCTCAATTTTGTCCGCGGGGACTCTTGTGTTAGGGTTCCCGAGGATTCCAAATCCCCGTCGATCAGGAGAACGCCCCGTATGAACCCACCCGGAAGCCGTCGCGAGCTGTCGCTACGACCAGCAGGCGCGACACCGTCCGGGACCGTGATCCCCGATTCGCCGGCGCTCGGTGAGCAGAGCGCGCTCAGCCGAATCCTCTCGAAGGGCCGGGTGCGAGCTGCTCTGGCATTGCTGGGGCCGGCGTTCGTGGCGTCCGTCGCGTACATCGACCCAGGGAACTTCGCGACCAACTTCCAGTCAGGCTCAGAGCACGGCTACCTGCTGGTGTGGGTGATCGTGATGGCCAACGTGATGGCCATCTTGATCCAGTACCTCACCTCAAAGCTCGGGTTGCACACCGCCCAGAGCCTGCCCGAAATCTGCCGCGACGCGTTCCCGAAACGCGCGAACATAATGCTCTGGGCCCAGGCCGAGGTGATCGCAATGGCGACCGACCTCGCAGAGTTCACCGGCGCCGCCGTAGGACTGAACCTCGTGTTCGGCGTACCACTGTTCCTCGCAGGGTTGATCACCGCCATGATCGCGTTCGCGATCCTCGCTCTGGAGCAACGCGGCTACCGCAAGTTCGAGCTAGCGACAATCGCGCTCCTCGCGTTCGTCGCGCTCGGGTTCATCGTCGACTTCTTCGACGTCGGCCGCGAATCCGCCAGCGGCATCGCGAACGGCCTAATCCCGCGGCTCGGCGGCGGCGACATCGTCGCCCTCACGGTCGGGATCATCGGCGCGACCGTGATGCCGCACGTCGTCTACCTCCACTCCGCGCTACAGGCGAACCGCATCCGCCCCGCCAACGAGCGTGAGAGCCGCACGCTGCTGCGCTTCAACCGCTGGGACTGCTACATCGGGCTCGGGCTCGCCGGCTGCGTCAACCTCGCGATGCTATGTATCGCCGCCGCGCTGTTTCACCACCCCGGCCTCACCGGCATCAACGACCTCGGCCCCGTCCACGCCCACCTCACGACATTGGTCGGCGGGGGTGCCGCGCTCGCGTTCGGGATCGCGCTGATCGCCTCCGGCCTATCAGCCTCTAGTGTCGGCACGTACTCCGGGCAGATCGTGATGGCCGGCTTCATGAACTGGAAGATCCCCCTCTTCCTACGCCGCGCGATCACGATGATCCCCTCGCTACTCGTCCTCGCACTCGCGGTCAACACCACCAACGCGCTCGTCTACTCCCAAATCATCCTGTCATTCGGAATCCCGTTCGCACTCGTACCGCTGATCCTGCTCACCCGCCGCAAAGACATCATGGGCAAGATGGTCAACCGGCGAACCACGACCGCAACGATGTGGCTCGTCACCACGATCATCATCGTCCTCAACATCGACCTCATCATCACCAGCCTGTAAGGCAGACGGGACACCACGCCCACGCGACGCCAGAGAACCCGGCACAGCAATGTACCCCGGCTCACCCGACAAACGCAGGTTCAGCGACCCGGCCGACGCTACTGAGGCGCCACAAATGCAGTGACGCCGACGCCGTGACTCGTTCAGGCGTCAAGCACCGACGCACCCGAGAGCTCCGTGGACTGCCGCAATGGACGAAAGGGAGCAGCGGGCTCGGCCCTTCGGCCGCTCCTGCTTCGTCGCCCGCTGGGAAGTCTGGCGGAGGCTTCTGCTCTGCTCGCCGGCCTGGTCGAAGCGGAAGCTCGGGCATGGCCTCCCGCGACGGTGGAGACGCCTCGAGCTTCGTGTGAGGGGCAGCGTCGCGGACCTTGCCTGAGACTTCTGCATCGACCCGACCGCTAGCAGGGAGCGAGCAAGCACCGGAACGCGGTCTCACTGAGGCGAGGAGCGTGGCAGAGCCCGCGCGAGGGCTGCGTCCTGCTTCCGCCATTCTGCGGGTGCGTGGGCTGGGCGCGCAGGCGATCGCAGCCGTGGCGCACTCGATCGCCAGAGCCCGAACGTGCCGTCGTGCCGTGAGATCGCTATCGGCGCGGCCAACGGGTGGGCCTCTGCTGCGGTTCGTCCGCTGCCAAGAAAAGTGATGTCAGCTGGGCGGTGTACAAAACCAGTCGTTTTGCAGCGCCAGCTATAGCTATTTCGTGACCACGCGGCGGGGCAGAGTCCCCCGAGGGGTGGGTCAGGACCCACCCAAAGACGGAGGCTGGACGGCTACCGGGACGACACAGGCTTCCTTACCTTGAAATGCGGTTGGGCCACTCGTAGCCCACGGAATTTCAGGAGGGTTGAAATGCTGTTGTTGTTCATCATCCGCCGTTTGAGTCCGCGTGCCCTGGTCAGGCTCGGGGCTGTCTTGACGCTCGCCGGGCTCGTCGTGCTCGGACTGGCGGCGAGTGTCGCATCCTGGTTGGTCATCCACGGCATCATCACCATCGCGCTCGGCATCGCCTTTTGCGCGGCCGCCTACGTGGGGCACAAGAAGCGCCAGTCGGTCGCGGGGGCCCAGCAAAAGACTCCTGGTCAGGCACGTAGCGCGTCACCTGCCCATCGCTAATGAGCACTGGGCAGAATGCGAAAATGAGGATCGTGTCGTCGCGGTTGTTGCGCTGGTTACAGGACACCGCTGCTGGCTACCGGCGGTCGGTGGTGCTGGTCGCTGTGGCTGGACTCGTCCCAGCTCTGACAATCGCGGTTGCGGTTTTCGGGCTGTCCTTCTCTCGGTCCTGGTCGGCTCATCTGCACGCCCCTTTGCTGGTCCGACTCCTGGCCGCGATCGGGGAGTGGGCGATCGCGGCGCTGTGGACGGCCGCAGGGTTCAACGTGTCGATGAGTGGTCTGGGCCGGCCGACCGCCCAGTTCCTGCGCCGCTACGCGGGTCAGTGGCTCGGGACCGAGATGCCGTCGCCCTACGGGCCGTCCCGGCCGATCACCCTCATGTCCACCGGCTACTGGTGGAACGGCCACAGCTACCACGAGACCGAGCGGGAGGCGAAGATCCACGCCTGGCTCTTGGACCACAGCGTGTTTCACTCCATCCGCCGCGGCGATCGCGACAGTCAGCTGCAGCGAGACGCGGTGTGGCAGGCCGTGGCGGCTGTCACGGTGGTGCCGGTCGCCGCCGTTCCCCTCCTCTTCGGCGCGGGAGCCATCACTGCCGCCGCGACCACCCAGTCGATGCTGTGGGTGGTCCTGCTGGCCGTGGCCAGCGTGGTGTGCGCCCCAGTCGCCTGGAGGATCCTCTCGCCAATCGCCTCCCGCTACCTCGCCCCTGAGGAACCAAGCATCACGGCCGAAGAGGAAGTAGCCCGCCTGAGTTCCATCCGGGCTGATCTGACCCGCACCCAGGCGGCCGAACTGGAACGCATCGAACGCAGCCTCCACGACGGCGCGCAGGCTCGCATGGTGGCGTTAGGGATGCGCATGAGCGCGGCGGAGCGGCTCGTGGACAGCGATCCCGAACAGGTCAAACAGATCCTGCGTGAGGCACAGGCGTCCTCAGTGGTCGCGCTCAACGAGTTACGGACGCTGGTCCGGGGCATCAACCCTCCGGTCCTTGTCGAGCGGGGCCTGGTGGACGCGATCCGAGCCTTGGCGCTCGACGCGCCTGTCCAGCTGGACGTTCGCGGCAGCGTCCCCGGCCGCGGTGAGCAGCCCGTAGAGGCGGCGCTCTACTACGCGGTCGCCGAGCTCATAGCCAACGTCGCGAAGCACTCCCACGCAACCCACGCCGTCATCGAGCTGTCCCACGCCGATGATGTTGTCCGGGTCGTGGTGTCCGACGACGGAGCCGGTGGCGCGGCAGCCACTCCCGGGTCGGGACTGGACGGCATCGCTCGTCGGCTAGCAGCGTTTGACGGACGCCTTGACATCGACAGCCCGGCTGGCGGCCCGACGCGCGTTACCGTGGCGGTGCCATGCGAGTTGTCCTAGCCGAGGATCTCTTTCTCCTGCGCGACGGTCTGGTTCGGCTGCTCGAAGCCCACGGCCACTTGGTCATAGCGGCCCTGGACACAGGACCCGCCGCGCTGGAGGCCATCATCGAGCGGCGACCGGACGTCGCGGTCCTCGACGTGCGCCTCCCTCCGACCTTCACCGACGAGGGTCTACAGGCCGCGCTCGCCGCCCGCCGAGAGATTCCCGGTCTACCCGTGCTCATCCTCTCACAACATGTCGAGCAGCTGTATGCACGGGAACTGCTGGCCGACGGACACGGCGGGATCGGCTATCAACTCAAGGACCGAGTAATAGACGGCGAGCAATTCCTCGACGCCCTCGGCCGGGTGGCCGCAGGCGGCACGGCGCTTGACCCGACCGTGGTCGCCAAACTTCTCGGCCGTCCAGCGCGGGCCGACCCGATCGCCACCCTCACCGAACGCGAGAGGTCCGTCCTAGCCCTGATGGCCGAGGGCCTCTCCAACGCGGCGATTGCCGGCCGACTGTTCATCAGTGAAGGCTCGATAAGCAAGTACACCACCGCCATCTTCGCCAAACTCGACATCGACGCCGACAACGACACCAATCGCCGGGTGCGCGCCGTACTTACCTATCTCGACTCCGAACCGTGACGAC
>JBOGYJ010000234.1:0-3996 GCA_050696795.1 Solirubrobacteraceae bacterium
CCCCGACGCGGCCCACGGCGCCGGCATGGGCATCGTGCTCGACATCGTGCCCAACCACATGGCGGCGGATGAGACCAACCCGTTCTGGGCCGATCCGCAGCTGCGCGAGCGCTTCTTCGACATCGACCCCGTCGGTGGCCGCCACCGCCGCTTCTTCGACATCGACGACCTCGCCGGGATCCGGATCGAGCGCGAGGAGGTGTTCGAGGCCACGCACGGGTTGATCCTGGCGCTGCTGGCGGAGGGCGTGATCGACGGGCTGCGGATCGACCATCCCGACGGGCTGGCGGACCCGGCCGGCTACCTGCGGCGCCTGCGCGACGGCGGCGCGCGGCACGTGTGGGTCGAGAAGATCCTGGCGTCGAGCGAGCGGCTGCCCGGCGACTGGCCGGTCTCGGGCACGGTCGGCTACGAGTTCCTCAACGAGGCTCTGGGCCTGTTCGTAGATCCCGCCGGCGAGGCGCCGCTGACCGCGCTCTGGAACGAGCTCAGCGGCGATCAGCGGCCGTTCGGCGCCTACGCGCTGCAGGCCAAGCTCGAGCAGGCGCGGACGACGTTCATGCCCGAGGTCGAGCGGCTGCAGCGGGTCGCGGCCGACGCGGCCGACGTATGCACATATCCTTATATGCCTGAGCCCGCAGGCGCTGCGGCTGAGGCGCTCGTGCTCGCGCTCGCGGTGCTGCCGCTGTACCGCACCTACGACCCGCTCAGCGCGGGCGCGTTCATCACCCGCTTCCAGCAGACGACGCCGGCGATCATGGCCAAGGGCGTCGAGGACACCGCCTTCTACCGCTACGGCAGGCTGCTGGCGCTGAACGACGTGGGCGGCGACCCCGGCCGCTTCGGGATCGGCGTCGAGGACTTCCACGCACGCAACGCGCAGCGCGCTCTGCGCTACCCCGAGTCGCTGCTGACGACGATGACCCACGACGCCAAGCGCTCGCTCGACACACGCGCCCGGATCGCCGCGCTGTCGCAGATCCCCGAGCGCTGGACTAGCGTCGTGCGGCGCTGGCTCGAGCGTTCCGAGCAGCACTGCACGGTCCTCGACGGGCGCGTGGCGCCGGATCCGGTGGAGCGTTACTTCATCTTGCAGACGCTCGTGGGCGTGTGGCCGATCGAGCCCGAGCGGCTCGACGGCTATCTCGACAAGACGCTGCGCGAGGCCAAGCGCAACAGCAACTGGGTGGCGCAGAACGAGCCCTACGAGCAGGCCGTCAAGCGCTTCGCCCGCGCCCTCGCCGCAGATGTCGGCTTCCGCACCGAACTCGAGGCCTTCCTCGAGGAGATCGCCCCGCGATCGTGGCGGAGCGTACTGGGGCAGCTGGCGCTGAAGCTGACGGCGCCCGGTGTGCCCGACACCTACCAGGGCGACGAGCTCGAGTTCCGCACCCTGGTCGATCCCGACAACCGCCGTCCCGTCGATTGGCAGCTGCGCCGTGAGCGGCTCGACTTCCTGCTCGGCGGCGGGCGCCCCGGCGACGGCCTCGGTGACCACAAGCTGTGGATGACAGCGCGCCTGCTCGGCCTGCGCGCGCGGCGCCCCGACATCTTCGCCGGCGCCTACGCGCCACTCGCGGCCGGCGCTGCGGCATGTGTGTTCATGCGCGGCGGCGAGCTGCTTGTCGCCGTGGCGCTGCCGCGCGCCGGTGAGCATGGAGACCCCGTCGTGAGCGGCCTGCCGGCCGGTGACTGGCGCGAGCTGCTGACCGGCGAGCAGCTCTCGATCGACGGTAGCCCGCCGCTCTCGCGGCTGATCGACGCCGAAACGGGCGTCGGTGTCTACGAGCGACTGGGCCGCGACTGAGCTGCGGCTTACCCCGACCGCTCGGGCAGCGGCTACTCCGGCAGCAACAGGAAGGGGTCGCCGTCGAGTGTTCTCAGAACCTGAAAATGCCGGTGATCCAGGGTCAGGATCCGGTTGGTCCGGTATCGCGCCGCAAGCACGACCAGCGAGGCGTCGGTCAGGCCGATCTCTTGGTCGTGGTACTGCGAGATCACGTTGCGCGCGGCGCGGATGTCATCCGCAGCGAGTTGAGCGTGCTCCCACACGCCTGACCTGAGTTCGCTCAGGGCGCTGAGTTCGGCGGCGACGCCCGCCCGCTCGGTGATGAGGTAGTCGAGTTCGGCGAGGACGTACGGGGAAACGACCATCGCGCCGTGCTCAGACGCGACTGCCACCCGCACGCGGTCGTGTTCCGGCACCGACCTATCGAAGAGCGCCAGAAGCCCGCTTGTGTCACAGATGAGCAGCGGTCACCACTCTCCGAAGCCTTTTCGCGTTGGCGAGCCCCTGAGGTACTCCTCGTCGTTGCTGGCCAGGTCTGAAACGCCGCTATGAAATAGCCCGCCTCGGGGCCGCGGGCGCGGCTCGGCGTCGACCAGCGACTGCAGCGCGACCCGGATCACCTCCGCCTCCGACTGCCCGCGCGCTGTGGCCACGCGCCTGAGCGCGAACTTCAGATCCTCGGGCAGGTATACGGTCGTCTTTACCATACGTACGTATGGTACCAGCGGCGGGTGCCATACATATCGCTGCACTCGGACCAGCGCCGCGCGCATCTCCGACCCACGCTCCTGAGCCGCGGGCGCGCGCCGAGATCAAGCGTCTGGTCTCCTAACTCGACCTTAAACGCACACTCGCACGATCATCTACAGGCAGATCGGGTAACCGACGTCACGAACTCGGGGCCTTGACAGCGCTTAGGCTGATCTGATTTGATCGACCCTGTTCGTTTCGTTCTGTGGGGAGCAGGAGGTTTCAGCGCTTGGTGCGCGTCTCTTCTCCCATAGATGCCACGCGTGGCCTGATGGGTCATCCGTGCGTCAACAGCTCGCGACGAGCGGATGTCAAGTCCAGAGGAGGGAGAGGAAGGGATGCATTTGTTCAGGGCTCGTCCGAACGGGACGCGTCGAGTTGGATCGGTGGCGGCGGCATCGCTGGCCACCGCAGGCGTGCTGGCGGCGGTCGCGGCATCGGGCCCGGCGGCGTCGGCTCACACCCACGCCACCGCCGCGGGTGGGCTGAAGAAGGGGCTGAAGGTCTTCGTGATCCCCAAGAACCTGGGGAACAACTATTTCACCGTGGCCGACAGCGTGAAGTCGGGCGGGGCCATGGCCGCGCTCAAGACACTCGGCGAGACCGGTCAGGAGACCAGCGGCAGCGCCGCTACGTCGGCCTCGCAGCTTCCCGCCATCCAGGCGGCGATCGCCAAGGGCGCGAACGCGCTGATCATCTCGGCGACCGACCCCACGGCGCTCTGCCCGACGCTGAAGCAGGCGATGGCACGCGGCATCGCGGTGGTCACGTATGACTCCGACGCACCCACGTGTCGCAGTCTGTTCGTCAACCAGGCGGCGACCGCCGCGATCGGCCGCAGCGAGGTCGACCTGCTCGCCAAGGACATCCATCACAGCGGTGAGATCGGGATCGTCTCCGCCGAGGCGTCGGCGACCAATCAGAACGCGTGGATCAAGTACATGAAGCAGGAGCTCAAGAAGTACCCGAAGATGAAGCTCGTGCAGATTGTCTACGGCAACGACGACCCGACCACGGCCGCGCAGGTGACCAGTGGGCTGCTGCAGCGTTACCCGAACCTCAAGGGCATCATCTCGCCGACGACCGTCGGCATCGTCGCGGCTGCCGGTGTGCTCGACACCAAGCAGTACCGCGGCAAGGTGGCGCTCACCGGGCTCGGCACGCCGCTGTCCATGAAGAAGTACGTCGAGGACGGGACGGTCAAGACGTTCGAGCTGTGGAACCCGGCCAAGCTGGGGTACCTGGCCGCGTACGCCGCGGTCAACCTCGCCTCGCACGCGATCACCAGCGCCAAGGGCAAGAAGTTCAGCGCGGGCAAGCTGGGCAAGTACACGATCGGCGCCGGTCACCAGGTGCTGCTCGGAGCACCACAGGTGTTCGACAAGGCCAACATCAAGCAGTTCCACTTCTGATCCCAGAAGAGTGACGATGTGGTGGGCGCGCGACCGCGGTCGCGC
>JBOGYJ010000235.1:0-9216 GCA_050696795.1 Solirubrobacteraceae bacterium
CGCGCCTCCTGCGAGTACCAGATCAGCAGCGGGTTGCAGGCCGCCAGCGCCGCCACACAGAGCGCCGCGCGGCGGTTGCGCAACAGCCGCGCGGTCGCGAGGTAGGCCACCGGTATGGCGGCGGTCCCGAGCAACGCCGAGAGCGCCCGCAGGTCGGCGGCGCCACGCCCGAAGATGTGGGTCCAGACCCAGGCCAGCAGGTAGTAGAGGTAGGGCGTCGACTCGGTCTTCGGGATCGTGCTCAGCATCCGTGCGAATGGCAGCTTCACGAGCATCACCGTGTAGGCCTCGTCGAACCAGAGGCTCTGGTGGCCGATCTCGTAGAGCCGCAGCGCCGCTGCCGCGACGGTCAGCGCGGTGACGGCACCGAGCGACCTAGGTCTGCTCGACCAGCTGGGCGTCGTGTACGCCATGGCCGGAGGGTACGAAGTGACGGTGCTCATGGCGGCGCGGGATTGGCAGCAAGGCGCGCTTGACGCTCGTCGGCCGGGCGGCGCGCAGCTCGAGGATGCCGAAGTCCCGCACGCGCCGGCGGGCGACAATATGGAAGCCCGGGATCGCGTAGCGGCGGTTGAAGCGCGACGGCACCAGGTTGCACTCCGAGCCCCACCAGCAGAACCCGCCCAGACCCTTGTGCGGTAGCGCCGCGATCACGTCGATTTCGGTGATGCGTCGCAGCCTGGGTGTGGTGATGTAGCGCGCATCCGCGAGGTAGAGCCCGAGTGGGAATGCGCCGGGGTTGTCCTGTACGACGACGATGCGGCCGTCCTGCGTCGTCTGTCCCGGCGCCGGCCAGCGTCCGAGGGCGTTGGCGGCAAGCTTCCAGTTCGGGCGCTGGAACGCGTAGGTCGTGTCGACGCTGATCACGGCGGTGATCCCGATCGCGCAGAGTGCCACGGTGGAGCCGGTCCCCGCCAGGCGCGCACGGGCGGCACCGAGACCCGCCGCCACGAACACCGCCGCGGGTATCCAGATCGGCAGCAGGTTGCGGCCGAGCAGGGTGCTGTGTCCCGGGACCGCGGCCAGCAGGAATCCGCCGAGCGCGAGTGCCCCGGGGAGCAGCGCTCGCTGTCGCTCGGTGCGACGTGAGCGCCAGATCAGCAGCCCGACGCTGATCGCGATCAGCGCGAAGGCGAGGAACTTGAGCAGGGTGCGGGCGTGCGTCTCCGGGCCGATCAGGAAGAGCGCCGGGACCTGCCGGAGCCGCAGCAGATAGGACGACTTCGCGATCCAGTCGTTGTTGTGCGCGCCCTCCTGTTCGAGCACGAGCGGTAGCAGCGCAAGCCCGACGAGCACGATCGCCCCGACGCCGAGCTGAATGGCACGCGAGCGGCGGTGCTCGTAGAGCAGCCATGCGGCCTCGGGCACGATCAGGATCACCGCGTAGTAGTGCGTCACCAACGCCAACGCGCAGGCGATCACCCAGTAGACGACGGCGATCGTGCGTGGGCGCTCGCGCGCATGGGCGAAGGCGAGTAGTGAGGCGGCCGAGCACAGCACCAGCATCGCGTAGGCGCGCGCCTCCTGCGAATACCAGACCAGCAGCGGGTTGCAGGCGGTCAGCGCCGCCACGATGATCGCGGCGCGCCGGCTGGGCAGCAGCTTGCGCGCGGCCGCGTAGGCGATCGGGATCGTGAGCGTGCCGCACAGCGCTGACAGCGACTTCAGGGCGGCCGGGCCGAATCCGAAGATCCGGCCCCAGATCCAGGCCACGCAGTAGTAGAGCGGCGGCGTCGACTCCAGATGGGGGATCAGATCGAGCATGCGGCCTGGTCCGCGGCTCACCAGGAAGCTGGTGTAGGACTCGTCGTACCAGAAACCCTGACGGCCGATCGCGTAGAAGCGCAGCAGCGCTGCCAGCGCGGTGAGCACGACGATGGGCGCGCCGATTGGCACGCGCGGCACGATGTTGCGCACGCGCGGCAGCTTGCCAGGCCGAGCTAAAGACTTCTCGCTCTGTCAGACTCCGTCGCCTATGCAGCGGTTGTTCGCGCTCAGGGGCGCCAATAGCGTGGAGCGCAACGACGCCTCGGCGATCCTCGCGGCCACCGACCAGTTGATGCGCGAGATGATCACGCGCAACGCGCTCACGCCCGAGACGATGGTCAGCTGCATCTTCACGCTGACCGAGGACCTCGACGCCGAGTTTCCTGCAGTCGCGGCTCGTCAGCTCGGGCTCAGCCACGTGCCGCTGCTGTGCACGCGCGAGGTTCCGGTGCCGGGATCGCTTCAGCGGGTGGTGCGTACGCTGCTGCACTACTACGCCGCGGAGGACCACGAGCCCAAGCACGTGTACCTCAACGCGGCGCGTGTGCTCCGCTCCGACCTCGATTCGGCTCAGTAGTCTCGGACCCGATGGCACTCGAGTTCGCGGAGAAGACGCGGCGCATACCGGCCTACCCGGTCGCCGCCGGGTACAGCCTCGGTCCGGACGTGGCGATGCTCGCCTCCAACGAGGCCAGCTTCGGCCCGCTCGAGCCCGTGGTCGAAGCGGCGCGCCGCGCCGTGCTCGGCGCGAACCGCTATCCCGACCCCTCCTACACGGCGCTGCGCGGTGCGTTGTCCGATCGCTACGACATCCCGTGGGAGCGGGTGGCGCTGGGCGAGGGCTCCTGCGATCTGCTGCTGGCCGCCGGCGAGGCGCTGCTCGAGCCCGGCGCCGAGCTCGTCTACGCCTGGCCCGTGTTCAGCATGTACCCACACCTCGCGGCGGCCTCTGGCGCCCGTGCGATCGAGGTTCCGCTGACCGGTGAGGCCGTGCACGACCTCGACGCGATCGCCTCTGAGGTCACGGTCGCGACGCGCCTGGTGCTGATCTGCAACCCGAACAACCCGACCGGCACCGCGCTGGGCCTCGAGGCGATCGAGGCGTTTCTGGAGGAGATCCCGGATCGCGTGTGCGTGATCCTCGACGAGGCCTACGTCGAGTTCTCGCTGACGATCGGCGACCCGCTCGCCTCGCTGCCGCTGCTCGATCGCCACCCGAACCTGGTGATCCTGCGGACCTTCTCGAAGGTCTATGGGCTCGCGGGCCTGCGCGTCGGCTACGCGCTGTGCGGCAGCGCGTCCTTCCGCATCGCCGTCGACCAGGTGCGGCAACCGTTCTATCTGTCCGGCGCCGCCCAGGCCGCCGCGGTCGAGGCGCTCAAGTACCAGGACGAGGTCGAGCGTCGCGTGGTCGCGACCGTCGCCGCCCGCACCACCGTCACCGAGGCGCTGCGCGCGCGCGGCCACTGGGTCGCCGAGAGCGACGCCAACTTCGTCTGGGTACGGCTCGCCGAGGATGGTCAGGACGGCCCGGTGGTCGAGGCCCTGGCCGCGCGGGGCGTGGTCGTGCGCGCGGGCACGGCGCTCGGCGGCCCTGGCTTCGCGCGCGTGACGCTCGGCACCGCTGCGGAGAACGAGCGCTTCCTGGGCGCCCTCGCCGAGATCTAGACACGCCTGGTGACGAGCCGATCCCAGGCTTGTATTTCCGGGCCGATGTACTAGCCTCATGGCTGACGCGTATGAACGACCTTCGCCCCAACACCTTCGGCTGGTCCTTCTACGCGCGCTATTACGCCTGGCGATTTAGCTAGGCGCTCGGCGGCACACCCCTTTCGTCCGGTCACAGGCGCGCGGACGAACCAAGCGGAGCCGAGCGCCGGCAGTCACTGCGCCATGCCGCGCGGGATGACCCGCGCCGACGCGCGGAGTAACTCGCGGCCGCTGTTTCCGTACAGTCAATGGAGCACCAAAGAGGATTCCACAGGATGAACCGCCAGAGGAAGTGTCAAGCGTGATGACCGTGATCCGCGCCAATCAGGGCGATGCGGTCCGCGATCAGCGGATCGAGCGCCTGGTACCGCTGATCACCCCCCAGGAGCTCTTCGACGAGCTGCCGCTGGACGATGAGCGGGTCGCCACGCTGCTGAACGGGCGCGCCGGCGCCCACGCCGTGCTCGATGGTGAAGACGACCGCTTGATGGTCGTCGTCGGGCCTTGCAGCGTCCACGACGTCGAGGCCGCGCGCGCGTACGCCGAGCAGCTCGCCGCCGAGGCCAGGCGGCTCTCAGACGATCTGCTGATCGTGATGCGCGTCTACTTCGAGAAGCCGCGCACGACCGTCGGCTGGAAGGGCCTGATCAACGATCCGCACCTCGACGGCTCCGGTGATGTCAACACGGGCCTGCGCATGGCGCGCCGCTTCCTACTGGAGGTGCTCGGCGTCGGCGTCCCGGTCGGCTGCGAGTTCCTCGACCCGATTACCCCCCAGTACATCTCTGACCTCGTCAGCTGGGGCGCGATCGGCGCACGGACGACCGAGAGCCAGATCCACCGCCAGCTCGGCTCGGGCCTGTCGATGCCCGTCGGCTTCAAGAACCGCACCGACGGCAACGTCCAGGTCGCTGTCGACGCGGTGCGCGCGGCGGCCGCGCGGCACGCCTTCGCCGGGGTCGACGCGGACGGCCGCTCCGCGATCCTGCACACGCGCGGCAACCGCGACTGCCACATCATCCTGCGCGGCGGCAAGTCCGGCACCAACTACGACGCCGAGTCGGTCGCCCGGGCCAGTGCGCTGCTGCGCGAGTCGCACCTGCCCGAGCGTCTGATCATCGACCTCTCGCACGACAACAGCGGCAAGCGCCCCGAGCGCCAGCCCGAGGTCGCCCGCACGGTCGGCGAGCAACTCGCCGCCGGCGAGACGACGATCACCGGCGTGATGATCGAGTCGTTCCTGGTCGAGGGCAGCCAGTCGCCGGGGCCGATCGACACGCTCACCTACGGGCAATCGATCACCGACGGCTGCATCGGCTGGGGGACGACGGTCGAGGTGCTCGACACGCTCGCGGCAGCGGTGCGTTCCCGCCGCACCAAGAACAGCCAGTGAGCCTTGCGCGTCGCGGTCGTCGGCCTTGGTCTGATCGGTGGCTCGATCGCGCTGGCGGCGCGCGAGCGGCTGGCGGCTGAGGTATCCGGCTGGGACTCCGAACCCGCGGCGATGCAAGCAGCCGTGGGACGCGGCGCGATCTCCTCCGGCGCTGGCTCGCTTGCCAGCGCCGTCGCCGCAGCGGACGTGGTGTTCACCGCCGCGCCCGTCGACGCCTTGCCGCAGCTGGTCGGTCGGGTGCTGGCACACGCTCCCGCCGGCGCGGTCGTGACCGACGTGGGTTCCACCAAGCGCACGATCGTCGAGGCGATCTCCGATCCACGCTTCGTCGGCGGGCACCCGCTGGCCGGGGCCGAGACCAGCGGCGTCCAGAACGCGGCTGCCGAGCTGTTCGACGCCAGCACCTGGTACCTGACGCCTTCCGGCACGACCTCGCCCGACGCGCTGGCTCGCGTCCGTTCGATCGTCACCCCGCTTGGTCCCGCGGTCGTTGAGCTCGATGCAGCCACCCACGACCGGCTGATGGCCGCCGTCTCGCACCTGCCGCACGTCTTCGCCAACGTCCTGGCCGCACACCTGCTGGCGACCGGAGCGCCGCCCGCGTCCGGCCCGAGCTTCCGCGACGCGACCCGTGTGGCCGGCTCGAACCCTGCCGTCTGGAGCTCGATCTACCTGGACAACCGGGACGAGGTCGTGCGCGCGATCGACCACGCCGTCGAGCTCCTGCAGGCGGTGCGCGGCGACCTCGCCAGCGCCGACGCCGAGGCGCTGCTGCGCTGGTGCGAGCAGGCCGAGACCGACCGTGCGAGACTCGGACGATGACCGCGCTGGCCCGCGTTGCGCCCGGAGGATCGCGCGCGCGGTGGCAGGTCCGCGTGCCCGGCTCCAAGAGCATCACCAACCGCGCGCTGCTGCTGGCCGGGGTCGCCAACGGCCGCTCGACGCTGATCGAGCCGCTGGCCGCCGACGACACGCGCGCGATGGCCGCCGCGCTGCGTGGGCTCGGGGCGCGGGTTGAGGAGCAATCAGACCACGCGGGCGCCGCGCGCTGGGTGGTGGATGGGCTCGGGCGACCCCCGCACGGGCCCGCCGAGGTCTACTGCGGCATGGGCGCCACGGTGGGGCGCTTCCTCGTGCCGATGCTCGCCGCCGGCGACGGGCGGTTCGCGATCGATGCCCACACGCAACTGCGCCGCCGGCCACTCGGCCCGGTGCTCGAGGCGCTACGCGCCCAGGGAACGGTGATCGAGGGCGGCGCCTTCCCGCTGACGATGAA
The DNA here is from genome assembly GCA_050696795.1 of Solirubrobacteraceae bacterium. Taxonomy (GTDB): domain Bacteria; phylum Actinomycetota; class Thermoleophilia; order Solirubrobacterales; family Solirubrobacteraceae; genus Palsa-465. The sequence goes on from JBOGYJ010000235.1 coordinate 6,147, forward strand.
CGCCTCGGGTCTCGCTGGTGGCGTGGTCGAGGTCGACGGCTCGGTCTCCAGCCAGTTCCTCTCCGGGCTGCTGATGGCGGCGCCGTTTGCGCGCGCCGACACGCGCCTGCGCTTCGACGCGCTCGTCAGCAAGCCGTACCTGGATCTGACGCTCGACGCGATGCGCGCGTTTGGAATCGAGGTCGACGTCGCGGCCGACGCGATGGCGGTCGCGCGCGGTGGCTATATCGCCGCCGAGTTCGCGGTCGAGCCCGATGCCTCGACCGCCTCCTACTTCCTGGGCGCGGCTGCGGTCACGGGGTCCAGCGCACGCCTTCCCGGGCTCGACCGCCGCGCAACCGCGCAGGGCGACATCGAGCTCGCCGGCTTCCTCGAGCAGATGGGCTGCGTGGTGCGTGACGGCGACGCGCTCGAGCTCACCGGGCCTGGCCGGCTGCGCGGCGTCACCGTTGACATGCGCAACAGCTCTGACGTCTTCATGACGCTCGCCTGCGTGGCGGTCTTCGCCGACGAGCCGACGACGATCACGGGGATCGGGCACGCGCGCGTGAAGGAGTCCGACCGCATCGCCGCCTGCGCGGAGAACCTGCGGCGGCTCGGGATAGAGGTCGACGAAGGCCCGGACTTTCTGCGCGTGCATCCGGGGACTCCGCAGGCCGAGGTGCGGCTGCCGACCTATGAGGATCACCGCATCGCGATGGCGTTCTCCGTGATTGGCACCCGCGTGCCCGTCGTGCTCGAGGAGCCAACGGTCGTCGGTAAGACCTTTCCGGAGTTCTTCGAGGCCTGGACCGTGACCGGAGCCACCGTGGTCATCGGGAACAGCTGATGCTGATCGCGATCGACGGACCCGCCGGAGCGGGCAAGTCGAGCGTCGCCAGGGCGGTGGCGACGGCGCTCGGCTTCACCTACCTGGACACCGGCGCGATGTACCGCAGCGTTGCGCTCGCGAGCCTGCGCCGCGGCGCGGCGGCGGCGCGGCTGGCGCCTGAGCTGGCGATCTCGTTGGGTGAGCGTGTGCTGCTCGACGGCGAGGACGTCACCGACGCCATTCGCGCGCCCGAGGTGTCCGAGCGCGCCTCGCAGGTGGCGGCCGAACCGGCGGTTCGCCGGTCGATGGTCGCCGAGCAGCAACGGCTGATGGCTCACGGCGACTGGGTCGCAGACGGGCGCGACATCGGCACGGTCGTCGCGCCGGACGCCGAGCTCAAGGTGTTCCTGACCGCCGATCCGGCCGAGCGAGCGCGCCGGCGAGCCGCCGAATCGGGGGTCGACATTCACACGGTGCTGGCCGAGCTGGCGATCCGCGACGCGCGCGACCGCAGCCGCGCCGAGTCTCCGCTGCGCCCCGCCGACGGCGCCGTCGAACTCGACACCACCGGGCTGACGCTCGAGCAGGTCGTGGAGCGCGTCGTCGCGCTGGCACAGAGTCGTCACACGGCGTGACACACCCGTGACACACCCGCTCCCCCAACATAGGGGTGTAGCACCGACTACGCTCGGAGCGCAAATGAAGGTCGCAATCGTCGGATATCCCAACGTCGGCAAGTCCTCGCTCGTCAACCGGTTGACCGAGTCGCGTGAGGCGGTGGTGCATGAGCGCTCCGGCGTGACCCGCGACCGCAAGGAGCTCGACACCGAGTGGAATGGACGCGCCCTGACGCTGGTCGACACCGGTGGCGTCGACCTCGACGAGCGCGACGATCTGGCCCGGCAGATCCAGCAGCAGTCGCGTGAGGCGCTCGCCGAGGCGGACGTCGCGGTGCTGGTCGTGGACGCCAAGGCAGGCGTGCGACCGGGCGACCTGGACATGGCAGACCTGCTGCGCAAGGTCACGATCCCGGTGATCGTCGCCGCCAACAAGATCGATTCGGTGAAGGATCTGTCGCTGGCCTACGAGTTCCACCAGCTCGGCCTCGGCGAGCCGGTCGCCGTCTCCGCCGCCCAGGGGCTCGGCACCGGCGACCTGCTCGACCAGATCGTCGTGGTCGGACCCGAACACGACCGCGAGCCTTCCCCGGAGGACCCGATCCGGCTGGCCCTGATCGGCCGGCCCAACGTCGGCAAGTCCTCGCTGGTGAACCGCTTCCTCGGCTCCGACCGCGTGATCGTCTCCGACGTGGCCGGGACCACCCGCGACGCGATCGACCTGCCGATGACCTTCGAAGGGCGCGAGTTCGTGCTGGTCGACACCGCTGGCCTGCGACGCCAGGCGAAGGTGGCAGAGTCGCTCGAGTACTACACGGCGCTGCGCTCGCAGCGCGCGGCCGAGCGTGCCGATGTCGCGCTGGTAGTCTGCGATGCGACCGACGGCGTCACCTCGCAGGATTTCCGCGTCGCCGAGATGGCGATGAAGGCCGGCTGCGCCACTGCGCTGGTGCTGAACAAATGGGACCTGCAAGCGGAGATCGGTGGGGTCGTGGGTCCGGACGAGCTCGACCATGAGCGCATCCGCGTCAACCGCAAGCTGCGGCTGCGCCCGCGCGTGCTGACCGCCAGCGCCAGGACGGGGCGCAACATCGAGCGCATCCTGATCGAGGCGGTTGGTCTCGCCGACCGCAGCCGCGGCCGGATCCCGACCCCGCAGCTCAACCGCTTCATCTCCGATATCGTCGCGCAGCGCCAGCCGCCGTCGAGCAATAACCGCCGCCACGGCAACCAGCGCCTGAAGCTGATCTACATGACGCAGACGGCGGAGCGGCCGCCGCGCTTCTCGATCCAGGTCAACTCGCACGCGCTGGTCACGCGCGACTACGCCTACTACCTCGAGAACCGCATGCGCGAGCGCTACCGCATGGAGGGAATCCCGCTGATGATCGACTTCGTGGAACGAAGCGAGCGCCGCGGCCGATACGCTTCTCGCGATGCTTGACAACGAATTCCTGTTTACCTCCGAGTCGGTGACCGAAGGTCACCCCGACAAGGTCGCCGACCAGATCTCCGACGGCGTCCTCGATGCGGTCCTGCGTGACGACCCCTACGCGCGTGTCGCCTGCGAGACGCTGGTGAACACCGGCCTCGTCGTGGTCTCCGGCGAAATCACGACCACGACCTACGTAGACATCCAGGA
>JBOGYJ010000236.1:0-13664 GCA_050696795.1 Solirubrobacteraceae bacterium
TCAACCTCCACCAGCCGCTCCTGTCCATCCGCCACCGCCATCGCCATACCAACCTCCCGCTCGCGTGCAGAAGGAATCGTCTTAAACGGCCCGGACAGACCCAGGGTTACTGACCCACGCTCCTAGCTGTAGTTACTGAGCACGTTGCGCTCGTAAGCCGTGCGATCGCGTTTCCACACATCGACAGTTCGCCGACAGAACGGGCGCTATCGCAATGATCGAAAGCAGTCGCCAGCGGTGAGTGAGCGCTCACGACTGCCTTGCCACGAACGCGATCATGAACCGTCCCGGAACGCGTGGGCCAGGGTGCCGCGCCTGGTTCCGTGGCCGAGCGATAGTCCGAGATGGGTCAGTCCAGGCGATTGCTAATCGATCAATGCGTAGCTGTCGCGCTGCTGGGCCCGGGGGTGGGTTTCGTGAGAATGCATGTGCGATGCGGTGCCGACTGAATCGTGGTAGCCGTATCCCGTCGCTGCCATGGTCGAAGCTTTCGCAGTCATTGCGGGACCGCGGAAGTCTCGACCATGCGGGCAAGGTCCGTGCGGGTGTAGCCGTTCCTGCTGCCGAGCTGGACGAGCTCGGCGACCTTGGCAAGGACGGTGCTGCGTTCGGGGGTGCCGATAACCCGTGTCCCGTGCCCCTGACGCAGTTCGAGTAGTCCCTCGTCGCGCAGTAGCCGCAGGGCCCGGAGCACGGTGTTGGTGTTGACGTGCATGACCGCAGCGAGATGGCGGGCGGGCGGGAGTCGGTCCCCGGGCTTGGCCTCGCCATCCGCGATCGCACGGCGGATTTGTGCGGCGACCTGCTCGTGCAGCAGTGCCGAATCGTGACGATCGAGCTTGACCTCAAGCATTGCGCCAGTCATAATAGCTCAATTATGCTCGTTCGGGACCGCCCTACCGTCCCCCCAGAACCTCTCCCGAGCGACTCGCGCGAAGCGGGAGTGATCGACGACGCCCGCTCCAGACAAAAACGCCACCGCCGCACCGGCGCACCCCTGTTCCTCGCTCTCGCACTGACGGGCCTCGTCTACGGGAATGCCGGTGGAGGCGGGCGCTCCGGCGGAGAGCGGCCGCCGGTCTCACATGACGGAGCGTCATTCATTCAGACGAGCACCCTTCGACTGGCTCGCGGGCGCGCGACCTCCACCTTCCTCGTCAAAGGAATCGCTGGTCACGCGTTTGATGCACGCTTCGACGCGCCTGCGGCTGCTGCGCTCGCCGTCACGACGAACATCGGTCCCGGATCGGGGCTTGGCCCGACGTTTCACACGCTGACCGATCGGCGTGATTGCCGGATCGTCGCCGCAGAGGTGTCCTGCGTGGTGCACTTCGCCGCAGGCGGCACCCCAAGCGGGACATGGAGATGGACCGTAACCAAAACCTCCAACCCGGCAGCAGTAGTGCATATCAGCGTCGCCTTCAACTCACACCTCGGCGACTATCCGGGCTGAAGCAGCGACCAGCGCGCTCAGGCCTCGGCCCAAACCTGGCGAGGAACGGAGACTGCGCCTGCTGCTTCGTGACCAATGCCGAACCCCCACTGCTCCCACCGCGCGCATGCAACGGGCTACAGGGACTCGTCCGGCAGCGACGGGCGCTCAGTAGTGGATTGCCACGAACGCAATCGCTTGTATGGCGGGCGCCAGTTCCACTTTTTGGTTGCGACGAGCATGCCGGTTCTGTGCCCGATTTTCCACTCGTGCGCGGATTTTCGCTCAAGCTGGCTGATGACTGGTGTGCTCAGCTTGGGCGGATCGTTCAAGCTGTCACCGGCATGAGTGGCAATCCAGCCCCAACGCAAAGCGAGGGCGCGGCGCTGCGGTCGGTGGTGCTGGTGACCGGCATGTCAGGCACCGGGAGTCGACGGTCCTGGCGGAACTGAAGCGTCGCGGGCACCGCGTCGTTGACACCGACGACCCCGGCTGGATCGTCGAGACCAACACCGCCGGCGGCTTTGAGCCCGCTTGGGACCTCGACCGGATCAGGGCGCTCATCGACAGCCACCGCACGGGCTGGCTATTTATCTCCGGCTGCGTGGCCAACCAAGGCGCGGTCTATAACCGCCTCGACGCTGTGGTGCTGCTGAGCGCGCCGGTCGATGTCATCCTCGATCGGGTCGCCGACCGCGCTAATCCGTTCGGGTCCACAGCAGAAGACCGGACGAAGATCGCTAACGACCTGGCGGTGGTCGAGCCGTTGCTGCGCGCAAGCGCAGACCGCGAGATCGTCACCACAGCACCCATCTCCGAAATCATCTCAGCGCTTGAGCAAATCGCAAGCGTTGTCGAGCACCGAGAGGCGCCTGGATCACGCCACGAGCATCGCAACTGACTCCGCCCAGAGTCACGGAACGCGCGGAAACGGCCTTCCGTCCGTCCAGGTGCTAGGCCGATCCGTGTAGTGGCCAAGCCGAAGCGGAACGCTGTGGCGCTCGGGCATGGCTTCTGCATTGTCGCCCGCGGGGCAGTTCGCCACCGGCTGCTGCTTTCGCTCTCGTCGGAGGTGAGGCGGGGAACGCTTGGCGTCTATAAATCTGTTGTGCTCTGGTGACGCGAGGGGTGTCGGTAGTGGCGCGCCTGCGCCAGTTCCGCGACGATCTGGTCCGCTCGGCCGAGTCGGCGACCTGGTGGGCGCGCCCGTCCAGCTGCCCGGCGACCACGGCGTCGATGTATGCGTCGAAGCGGTCAGCGCTGATCATCGCCGGGCGCGGACACGTCCCGGAGGCGTGCTTGCGGCGGCAGGTGTAGACGCGCTGCCGGTGCGCCCAGCCCTGAGACATCACATAGCGGCAGCCGGCGCACCTGACGAGCCCGGACAGCAGCGGGTAGGCCGTGCCGTCCCGGTGGGTACCCCTGGCGATGCGGGGGTTCGCCTGCGCCTGCCACTCGGCTTCAGTGACGAGGGCCGGGTGCGCGTCCGGGTTCACGACCGGGCCGCGCGCGTCCTTGTCCTGCGTAACGTACCGCGACGCCTCACCGCGATATACCCGCTTCTCCACCATCCGCGCGACCACCAGACCGGTCCATTGCGTGCCGTCGTCCTTCGGGGCGACCTCATTGAGCCACTCGGCGAGACTGCCCCAGCTCTCCCCCGCTCCGCGCCGCGCGTAGGCCTCTCTGACCAGTGGTGCATGGCCATTCGGGATCAGCCGCCGGTCCGAGCCAAGGTCGTAGCCGAAGAAGCCGTTGGGGCTGATGTGGATCCCGCGCTCGATCGCGTACCGCTGCGAGGTCGCCCAGGACTCCTTCAATGTCGAGCGTGTGAACTCGGCAAACACGAACAGCTGCTGGACGAACGCGCGCCCGGCCGGCGTCGTGTAGTCGAGTTGCGGCTCGGTGGCGCTGGCGAAGGTCGCCTGGTGGCGCCCAAGCTCTTCAAGCGTGCCAACGGCGCCCAGGACCGTACGCGCAAAGCGGTCCAGCTTGTGACCGCGATCCCGTCCGTCCCCCCCGCGCACACCCGCTCCAAGATCAACTTGAAGATCGGGCGGTCCATCGTGCCCCCGGAAGCGTCAGCTCGTGCGGCTGGATCGTGACGCTGGCGCCGTTGCGCTCAGCCCACTCGCGGATCGCGCGCTCCTGCACGTCGGGGCTGATGAAGCCGTCTGTCTGATCGCGCCCGCCCACCCGGGAGACGCGCACGTATCCGTCGAGCTTGAGCATGACGGATACCAGGGTTCTACGTAGACGTTATTGCAATTGCGTCCATGGCGAGATGGGCGACGCAGCGCTCGCTCATTACCCACATGCAAGCGCACCACACGGACAGAACACACGTTCGCGGACGGCGTCTGGCGCCGAACGTGCGGCGGGGGTGCCGTCGAAGCGCGACGGCACCCCCGAGCTCAGCGGTGGGTTCCTACCGGAACCGCTACTGGTTGGTGGTCGACGTCAGCAGGTTGAAGTGCGGCCCGGTGACATCGCTGGTGCCGTGCTGGACCAGTCCGACTGCGTACGCCGGCCAGAATGCGGCCACGGGTGGATCGCCGGCACCGCAAGGGCCGTCGGAGTTCCCCGGGTTGTTGAACCACAGGAAGCCGTCGACGTACTCGTAGCCCGTGTCCCAGCTGAGCGGACCGGTGCCGCGCCCGGGAGGGTTGCAGAGGTTCTCGTTGCCGTTGTCCTTGCGGTCCTTGTTCATCAGCGGCCCGCGCCCGTTGGCGTCGGTCTGCACGATGAAGTGCTTGCCACCAGTCAGCGCGGCGATCTCCTGGCCCCAGTGGACGTCGCTGGTGACCCAGTCGTTGTGGGTCGCGTTGACGAAGAAACCGGTCGCGTCCTTGATGTCGGATTGGCGCAGCAGCCGCGCCATCGTCTGCGGGCCGGCCCAGCTGTCGGGCGCACCCGCGTCCATGTAGATCAGCAGGTGCGGGTCGACGGACAGCGCCTTGACCGCATACGCCAGCTCGCTCTTGCGAACCGCGATCTGCTGGCTCGTGAGGCAGTGGGTCTCGATCAGCGCGTCCTCCTCGAGGTAGAGCACGACCCGGAAGTTGCCGATCCCCTTCGCGAGTTGCGTGATCCAGTTCTCGTACCGCGTCTTGATCGCGTTCGGATCCTCGCATGAACCGTGCACCAGCGAGTAGGTGCTGAGCGGCACGGTCGTGTTCGGCTGCGCGGCCTCGGCGTCGGCCAGGTACTTCTCGACGGTCGAGGCCAGCGACGAAGCCGGCTCGTTCCACATCCAGAAGCGGTAGGTCCCGGAGCCCGGCGAGTCGGCGAGCTTGTGCAATGCCGCCGCCCAGGACGGATTGCTCGACTGATACCGACCCGCAGCCTTGCCGGCGGGCGATTGCGCCCCGTAGACATACCAGTTGACGAACTGCAGCGGATCGCCGTCGGTCGGCGCCTGCGGGTAGCCGAGCGGGTTGGTCGGGTCCTTGGCGGCCAGCGGATCGTTCTGCAGCAGGTTGATGGTCGCCTTGCTGGGCGACCCGACCGGCTCGCTGGTGGCTTTCCCGCATTGGAAGATATAAGCCTGGGCCGTGCGGGCCGGTCCGTTGATCCCCTGATCGTGGACGGTCAGGTTGAACGTCGTGGTGGCGGCACCGGCGGCGAAGGTCGCCTCGCTGTTGCCGATCGTGTCGAAGTCGTTGCCGGCCCCCGAACTTATGTTTTTCACGCCGTAGCAGACCGTGGCGGGCGTCGAGGTGTCGCCGGTTCGCGTGAGCGTGATCGGATACTGACCGGCGTTCTCGTTGACGTTGTAGACGGCGCTGGAGAGCGAGATGGTCCCCGCACTGGAGCTGAGCGGGTGATCGTGGCCGGACTTCGCGGCGAGCGCCTGGGGCGCCGCCACGAGCAGCGTTACGAGACCCGTGAGGGTGATGATGATTCTTCTGAACATAGGCACACGTTTGTTATCGGTCTGGCCCCGCACGACATTGAATCGAGTGACGCGGACGTCAACCGGCAGACGACGGACCGCGACGCGACGACGGCTCAGACCGACGCGACGACGGCTCAGACCGACACGACGACGGCTCAGACCGACGCGAACACGGTTCCGACGCCCCACATGCCCAGGTACCGGGCGGTGGTCTGGTTGAGGTCGAAGCTGCGGCCATAGACATACGGTCCGCGGTCATCGACGGTGGCGATGACCGTGTGGCCACCGTAGGAAAGCGTCACCTTCGTACCACACGGCAGCGTCTTGTTGGCAACGCCATAGGTCGCATGGAAGCCGCAGGCGGTGTTACCGGCGTCGTAGTACCAGGATGCGACGGTCGACGTGAGCGCGACGATCCGGCCGGCGGCGGCGCTCACGGCACGCGCGCGACGGCTGCCGCCGAAGCGCACCCGGATCCGGCTGGAGCCGAGACCGTGTACCCGGTAGTGGATCCCGAAATGGCCGTTGGGGTGGGTGCGGCCGACGGCGAGCGTGTGCCAGCGGCGCCCGGTGCGCGTCTCCAGCTGGACCTCGGCGTTGCGGCGACGAGGCTCGAGCCGGCCGTGCACGACGACCGTGCTGCCGGACGGGCGGACGAACTGGGCGCGGTGGATGAGCAGGTGCTCGCGTGCGACAGCGACGTGTGCGCGGGCCGTGAGCGGCGACGCGCTCCCGGTCGACGCGCCCCCGGTCGATGCGCTCCCGGTCGATGGGGTCGCGGTGGCCGGCCGGGACCCGGACTGCGCAGCGATCGCGCCCGCGGAGGCCGTGCCGAGTACTACGGCCGCTGTGACCATGGTGAGTGACAGCGTGCCGGTCTTCTTGGCGCGGACCGCACGCAGTTGCTTGGCTCTCATCGACTGAGGGCCTCCTTTTCAATTCTCTCGACCGGCGCCTACGGAGTTAGCTGACGGGCTCGCGAGAAGAGCTGTCCCCTTTGGAGGGATTCCTTCCGGCTACGGGTGCGGCCGGCGTGTACCGGCGATCGATTCGCCCCAGCCAGCTGGACGGGTGAGCCCAGCAGGCAATTGGTTCCCTCGCTCGCCCGTGCACCGGGCATGAGCGATTCGGCAGGTCGATTTATGACGTGGCGCAGCGTGCCAGAGCCGGAGACACCGCGTGTGTGAGCCTGGTCACAGAAACCGTGTTAGGAAACGGTTTATTCCTGCAAATCGACGTTGTTTCAACGACCGCTGAACCAGGGGACCTGAACGGCTACGTTGTTGCGAGATCGTTCAGTCGGTGAACTCGGCCACCGCGGCCATCACCTGAGCGCGCGTCTCCTCGGGCAGCTCACGCACGGCAATCGTCACGCGCGATGTGGCACACAGCCGGCGCGCGTCGTCGGTCAGCTCGACCTCCCACACCCACGTGGTGCGCCCCGCGTGCTTGCAGGTCGCGAGCGCGTGCACCGTCCCTTCGGTGACCGGCCGCAGAAAGCTCGTCAGATTCGACATCCCGCTCGCTGCCTGACCCTTGGGCACCACCACCGAGGCGGTCGCGTAGGAGGCGAGCGCCTCCGCGATAGAGGCGAAGATGCCGCCGTGCACCAACCCGAACGGCTGCTTGTGGTGGTCCTCGACCAGCAGCTGGGCGCGCGCGACGTCCGGCCCCAGCTCGAGCAGCTCGAGCCCGTAGAAGGCATCGAAGCCGAGGCTGCGTTTGAACGCGTTCGCGTCAGGCATCGCGCCCACGATAACGGCGCTGCAGGTTGTCTGCGGCAGCAATCACGCCCGGACGCTCCTCTACGCTCTGCACCCGATGTCCGCCCTCGACGAACTGGCGCCCGATCAGCGTGCGGTACTGCAGATGGTGCTGCAACGGGGCCGCACGTATGACGAGATCGCGGGGCTGCTCTCGATCGACCGCGCGGCGGTGCGTCGGCGAGCACTGGACGCCTGCGACGCGCTCGCACCGGCGACCGTGCTACCCGGACCCGAGCGTCCCCTGGTCACCGACTACCTGCTGGGACAGCTCCCGGAAAAGGTCGCCGAGCAGGTGTACGCGTACCTGCAGGCCTCGGAGGCCGATCGCGCGTGGGCGGAGGCGATCGCAGCGGCGATTGGCCCGCTCGCGTCCGGATCGCTGCCTGAGATCCCCGTCGGCGCCCCGCTTGGCGCCGACGACCGGTCGGCTGGTGGCCCGGAGCCCGGCAGCGACCCGCCGGCGCGAGCGAGCGAGGAGCCGGCCCAGACCTACGAGGAGCCGGCCCAGACCTACCAGGCGCCGGCCCAGACCGACAGGGCGCCCACAGGCACGTTTGCTGCTGCACCCCGCGAGGCCCGGCCGAGCTCGCGCCGCGGTGGTGCGATCCTGCTCGGCAGCGTCGGCGCGCTGATCGTCGCCGTGGTCCTGGTCGTGGTCCTGACGGGCGGTGGGGGCAAGAAGCACGCCCGTGTGACCGCGCCGGTCACGCCGGTCACCCACACCACGACGCAGACATCCGCCACCTCCGCCGCCACCACGTCCTCGACCGCCGCGACCACGACCGTCCCGGCACAGATTCTGGCCCAGCTCAACCTGACCTCGCCGACGGGCGCCACCTCGACCGTCGGCGTCGTCCAGGTCGTCCGCGAGGGCGGCGCCGTCGGCATCATCATCGCTGCTCAGGGCCTGCCCGCCAACACCGCCCACAACGCCTACGCGGTGTGGCTCTACAACTCGCCCACCAGCTACAGAATCGTCGGCTTCGTGCAGTATCTGGTCGGCAAGAACGGCAAGATCGACACCGAGGGCCGGCTCAAGCCCGGCGCGGCCGCCTATCACAAGCTGCTGATCACGCTCGAGACCCAGACGAAACCGAAAGCGCCCGGCGAGGTCGTGCTCTCCGGGCCGTTCCGCGAGCATTCGTGAGCATCGGACCGGCTCTGCGTCAGAACAGATCCGCGAGGGCGTTCAGCGCCGATTCCACGCGTCGAGTCGCCGGCCGGCGCTGAAGCAGCAGGCCGGCGCGGAAGGAGCCGCGCAGCTGCTGGTGCTCCTCGAGCGTGACGGTGCACGCGTCCTCCCCGTCGGGCTCGAGTGTGACCGTGGTGGTCCAGGCGCTCAGCAGCCGCTCGAAGGGCGTCCCCGCGAGTTCCTGCGTCCAGCTCCGCCGGCGGGCGGGCTCCGATTCGAGCACCACGAAGTCCAGGCGCACGGGCTTGCCCCGGCGGGTGCGGATCACCTCGGTGAAGCGCCCGCCGCGGACATCCTCGACGCGCGCCACCCCCGGCCACCAGCGCGGGAGGTGGTGCGGGTCCTCGACGATCTGCCAGACCGCCTGCGGCGCCGCCGCGATTCTCCGGCTGCGCGTGGTCTTTGCCATCTACTGCCACACGCGCGCCGGCGCGGCCCTACTCGTAGTGGATCAGCGAATGGACCTGGTAGCCCTGGAGCTGTTTGCGCCCTTGCAGCGCTTCGAGCTCGGCCAGGAATACGCAGGCCCTGACCTCCCCCCCGAGCCGGGTCACGAGCTCGGCCAGCGCGCGAGCGGTTCCCCCCGTTGCCAGCAGGTCGTCGTGGATCAGCACCCGCGTCCCCCCCGCGAAGGCGTCGGCGTGCATCTCCAGCGCGTTGACCCCGTACTCGAGCGTGTACTCGGCGCTGACCGTGTCGGCCGGCAGCTTGCCCGGCTTGCGGGCGGGTACGAAGCCGGCGTGCAGGCTGCGCGCCAGCGCGCCACCGAGGATGAAGCCGCGCGCCTCCGCCGCGACGACGATGTCGACGTCGAGCTCACGCGCGTACTGCGTCAGCCGGGCGACAGCGGCATCCAGAGCGCGCGGGTCGAGCAGCAACGGCGTGATGTCGCGAAACAGGATCCCCGGCGTTGGGAAGTCGGGGATGTCGCGAACGTAGCTGCGGAGGTTGACGCCGTCCTCGGCGCCGGGAAGGGCCATCAGCCAGAGCCTCGGGGCCTTAGGTCGCGATCTTGCGGAGGTCGCGAATGAGCAGCAGGTGCTTGAGGTGAGTGGTGACCGAGGCCAGGTTCTCGAGCGCCTCGACCGCCTCCTTGCGGCGCTCGGGATTGCGCGAGCGCAGCGCCGGCGCGAGGATGCTCTGCAGCAGTTGCGCCTCGCGGTCGGCGGAGGTGCGGAACACGCGCAGGTTGCGGCCGCCGACGCCGTAGCGCGCGAGCTCCGAGACCGCGCGCACGATCTCGCGCTCGGTGTCGTCGAAGTAGCGCGTGCCCGCGCGGATCTCGCCCTTGATCACGCCGAACTCGACGAGCTCGCCCACCAGCTTGGGATTGGCGCCGGTCTCGTCGACCACGTCCGCGAGCGAGTACAGCGCGCCGGGATCGCGGCTCACCGACGCCCTGCGCAGTGAGTGCGCGTCGCCTGTGGGGCTCACCTCGCGCTCGCTGCGCCCGCCCGCCAGCTCCTGGCGGATGACCCGCAGCGGTAGGAACTCGTCGCGCTGCAGCCGCAGGATCGTGCGCAGGCGCTGCACGTCATCGGGCGTGTAGAGCCGGTAGCCGCCCTGCGTACGCCGCGGCGTCAGCAGCTTCTGGTCCTCCAGGTAGCGGATCTTGGAGATCGAGATGTCCGGGAACTCGAGCTCCAGCGCCTTGCAGACGGCGCCGATCGTCACAGCCTTCTGCCGTGGCCGGCCGTTGTCGGCCGCCGCCGACTCGGGCAGTTCCACAGCCAGTTCATTGCGCTCACCTGTCGCCATCAATGCCCCAGAAACGCGAGTTTGTATTTGCCGACCTGCAGCTCGTCGCCGTCGTTGAGCCGCTGAGAATCGATTCGTCGCCTGTTCACGTAGGTGCCGTTCAGCGAACCGCAATCGTCGAGGTAGTAGTGCTCGCCGCGCTTGACGACCACGGCGTGGTCGCGCGAGACGGTCACGTCGTCGAGGAACACATCACTGTCGGGGCGCCGGCCCACCGTCAGGCGCGGGCGCTCGAGCGGGAAGGCCTCACCGGCCCTGCCGCCGCCGGCGCGGATCACGAGCATGGCTCCACGCGCGACAACCTGCTCGATGGGGACCTCTTCGAACTCCCCGGTGTCGCTGATCCGGTAGGTCGCGGTCGAGTCGGCGCCGGCCGGGCCGTCGGACCCGGCCATAAACGCCCCACAGCGCTGGCAGTAGTTCGCGCCGTCGGCGTTGGCGAAGCCGCACTCAGGACAGTGCTGCGCCACCGAGGTTCAGTCCGGATTCGACGGCCGGTCGCCGGAGAGATCGTCGGGCAACGCGCCAGGCGGCGGGAAGTTTCCGGTGAGGATGTCCGTGAGCCGCTGCACATCGGCCCCGCTGATCAGTAGCTCGCCGCTCTCATCCTTGCTGCGCAGGCGGCTGACCAGCTCCGCTCGGAGGATGTCGATCTTGCCGTGGAGAATGCGCCGCCGGTAGGAGACCTCGATCTCCTCGTCCGTCATCTCCTTGATGAGATCCTTCAGCTCCTGGTTTGTGAGCGAGCCGAGGTCTGGGAAAGTGTCCATTGCGACTAAGTCCTCCGTGCGTGAAGCACCGGCGATTCGGGTGGATCCGGGTGGCTGAGTATAACCGCGCTGAACCCAGGGTCAATCTCAGCTTGAGCCTTGGTTTAGGGGCCCCAGTTCCTTCAACCCGTTCCGAACGTACAGAAAACTGGCCAGCCACGCCAGTAGCAGGCCGATGTAGAGCATCGCCAGCGCCAGCCAATGCACACTGGCAATGGCGAAGAACGGAGCGGCCATCGTCGGGGCGACTCCGAGCCGTCCCAGCCAGTTGATCTTGATCTCCAGCCCTCGCCTCATGCTGTAGCGGCTCAGCCCCAGCATCAGCAGCTCGCGTGCGATCACGAGCGCGATCGCCCAGCGCGGCAGCAACCGGAAGTCCCAGGCCACGACCATCCCCGCGACGACCAGCAGACGATCGATGATCGGATCGAGCAGCGCGCCGAGGCGGCTGAACTGCCCGGTCAGGCGCGCGGCGAAGCCGTCGAGATAGTCGGCCCAGCCGATCACCGCGAACAGCGTGGCCGCCAGCGCGCTGTGCCCGTTGCTGGTAGCGAGCGCGACGATCAGGAACACCGGGATCAGCGCCAGCCGCACATACCCGATCGCGTTCGGGATCGTCAGCGGCCGCAGCGGCTGATCCGAGCGGGTCCGCTCCGGATTCGGGCCGGAGCGGTCGACGCCGAAGAGGCGCTTCTTGGTCAGGCGAGGTCGCGCCACATCTCAGCGATAGCCGATGCTGCGCCTTCCAAGGGGAGCGTGCGGGCCTCCTGTCCGCGCCGCACCTGCACCTCGATCTCACCGCTGCGCAGCGTCCGGCGGCCGATCGTCACGCGCAGCGGGCAGCCGAGCAGCTCAGCATCGGCGAACTTCTCGCCGGGGCCGGCGTCCCGTTCGTCGTAGAGCGTCTCGAGGCCCGCCGCCTGCAGCTCCTCGTAGACGCCGTCGGAGAGCGTACGTTCCTCGCTGCCCGCCTTGCCGAGCGTGACCAGGTGAATGTCGAAGGGCGCGATAGCCCGCGGCCAGGAGATGCCGCGGTCGTCTGCGAACTGCTCGATCGCGGCCGCGGCGATGCGCGCGGGACCGATGCCGTAGCAGCCCATCCAGAGCGTCCGGCTGGCACCGGCCTGGTCGAGGTAGGTGGCACCGAGCACGTCGCTGTAGCGCGTACCCAGCTTGAAGATGTTGCCGACCTCGATCGCCGGTTCGATCCGCACCGGGTGCCCGCCGACGGTGTCGCCGACGACGACGTTGCGCACGTCGCCGCGCTCGAAGTTGAAGTCTCGACCCGCGACGACGCCGCACAGGTGCAGATCGGGGCGGTTGGCACCGACCACGTAGCCGCCCGCGTCGGTGTCCACGGCGTCGTCGAGCAGGATCCGCGCCCGCACGCCGACCGGGCCGATCGACCCGGGCGGTCCGAGCTGCTTCTCGATCTGCTCCGCGTTGGCCTGGCGGAACTGTGACTTCAGCGCCAGCGCCAGCTTGATGTCGTTGACCTTGTGATCGCCGCGCAGCATCACCAGCACGAATTCGCCATCGGGCAGCACAACCGGATAGGCCTTGAGCAGCGCGCCCTGCGGCAGGCCAAGCGCCTCGGCAACCTGGGCGATCGTGACCATTCCGGGGGTCCGCACCTCCTCCGGCGGGTCAGCTGCCGCCGGGAGCTGCACCGGCCGCGCCTGCGCCGTTGCGACCTCCAGGTTGGCCGCATAGCCGGGCGCGAGCACCACATCGTTCTCGCCCGCCGGGCAGGGGGCCATGTACTCGTGAGCGCCGAAACCGCCCATCGCCCCGACGTCGGACTCGACGCTGTACCACTCGAGGCCGCAGCGATCGAAGATCCGATCGTAGGCGCGCGCGTGCTTCTCGTAGGTGGCGTCGAGACCCTCGCGATCGCGATCGAAGCTGTAGGAGTCCTTCATCACGAACTCGCGTGAGCGCAACACCGCCGCGCGCGGGCGCGGCTCGTCGCGTTCCTTGACCTGAAAGTGGTACAGGATCTTGGGCAGATCCCGGTAGGAGCGGACCAGCGTCGAGGCGTGCGTGGTGACGACCTCTTCGCTGGTGGGCGCCAGCACCATGTCGGCTTGCTTGCGGTCCTCGAGCTTGAACAGCTCATCGCCGAAGCTCTCGTAGCGGCCGCTGCGCTTCCACAGCTCGGCCGGCTGCAGGATCGGCATCAGCACCTCGAGCCCCCCGATGGCGTTCATCTCCTCGCGGATGATCTGCACAACCCGCTGGTGCGAGCGCCAGCCGGCCGGCATCCATGACCACAGGCCGGAGCCGACCTGGCGGATCAGCCCGGCGCGCACGAGCAGCTTGTGGCTGAGCGCCTCGGCATCGGCCGGCGGCTCGCGCTCGGTGGGCAATAGGTACTCGGACAGGCGGGGCATCGGGCAAGCGTACCCGTGGCACAGGCGAGGCGGCGTGACGCCCGCACCAGCGCCGGGCGCGCCCCCGCAGGCGCTCTGATAGAACCGTTTTACAGCAAGAGAAACCTGTTGCTCTGCTCATAGACACAACGCAGACTGGAGTGAGCATGGCCTTTTCAGTACCTGACCTCCCCTATGCCTTCGACGCGCTCGAGCCGCATATCGACGCGCAGACGATGGAGATCCATCACGACAAGCACCACACCGCGTATGTGAACAACGCGAACGCGGCGCTCGAGGGCACGGAGTCGGCGAGCAAATCCGTCGAGGACGTCCTCAAGAACCTCAGCTCCCTGCCGGCCGACAAGCAGGGTCCCGTCCGCAACAACGCCGGTGGTCACTACAACCACTCGCTCTTCTGGGAGTCGATGGGTCCCGGTAAGGGCGGCGAGCCGGGCGGCGCGCTCGGCGACGCG
>JBOGYJ010000237.1:0-2515 GCA_050696795.1 Solirubrobacteraceae bacterium
GTGCTGTTCCTCGACGAGCCGACGATCGGGCTGGACCCGCAGACGCGGCGGCTGATCTGGAGCTACATCCGGGAGCTCAAGGAGCGCGAGGAGATCACGATCTTCATGACCACCCACTACATGGACGAGGCCGAGTGGTGCGATCGGATCGCGATCATGGACCACGGCGAGATCGTCGCGCTCGACACGCCCGAGGCGCTCAAGGGCGGCGTGGGCACCGATCGGGTGACGATTCAGACCGATGACGACGAGGCCGCGATCGCCGCGCTGGCGCGCCAGTTCGGGATCGAGGCCAAGACCAGCGAGGGCGCGGTCGCCTTCGGCGTCCCGGCCGGAGAGGAGTTCGTGCCGCGGCTGTTCGCCGAGTTCGAGCTGCCGATCCGCTCGGTCAGCGTCAGCCGCCCGACGCTCGACGACGTGTTCATGTCCTACACCGGCACCACGATCCGCGACGCCGAGGAGGACCAGTCCAAGCACCGCAACCGGGTGATGATGCAGATGATGAGCGGGGGCAGGCGATGAGCAGCACGACGACGCCCGGCGGTCCGGTCGTCGACGAGCCCGGACGGCGGCCGGGGCCGGACGGGGCGGGCGAGGTCACGACGGCGACCGGCGCCGTCGCGGGCGCCGTCGCGGTCGCGACGGGTTCGCCCGTGGTGCGCGTCACGGTCCCCGAGCGCAGCTTCGGGTCCGAGCTGCGCGCGATCAAGATCGTCTGGCGCCGCGAGCTGATCCGCTACCGCACCGACCGGATGCGGATGGTGACGACGCTCGTGCAACCGCTGCTGTTCCTGTTCGTGCTCGGCGCAGGGCTGAACCAGCTGTCGAGCGCCAGCACCCACGGCGTCGACCTGATGACCTTCATCTACCCGGGGATCCTCGCGATCTCAGTCCTGTTCACGGCGATGTTCTCGGCCGCCTCGATCGTCTGGGACCGGGAGTTCGGCTTCCTGCGCGAGATGATGGTGGCGCCGGTCCGTCGCAGCTCGATCGTGATCGGCAAGTGCCTGGGCGGCGCGACGGTCGCGGCCTTCCAGGGCGTGATCGTGCTGGCGATCGCGGGGCTGGTGCACGTACCCTATGACCCGGGCCTGATCTTCGGCGTGCTGGGGCTGCAACTGCTGCTCGCGTTCGCGATCACCGCCTTCGGCCTCAGCGTCGCGATCCGTATCAAGCAGATGCAGTCGTTCATGGGCGTCATGCAGATGATCGTGATGCCGATGTACTTCATCTCGGGCGCGATGTTCCCGGCCTCGGGGCTGCCGACCTGGCTGAACGTGCTGAACCGCATCGACCCGCTGGCCTACGCGGTCGACCCGATGCGGCGGCTGGTGTTCGGCAAGCTCAGCATCTCCCCGATCGCGCGCCACGTGCTCGATCCCGGCATCACCTGGTGGGGCTGGCGCATGCCGGCACTGCTCGAGGCGGCGGTCGTGCTGCTACTCGGCCTGGCGCTGCTCGGCATCGCGATCTGGGAGTTCTCCTCCACGGAATAGAAAAGGTCTTGCCAGTTCCGGCGACCCCCAGGTGGAACCGCGCACCGCGCACCGGAGCGGGAGGCGTTTTGCCCCCCCTCAGGGGGTTAATTGACTTAAGGCGTCTCCTGCGGCGGCGGATCCCCGAGACCCCTCGCTTCGCCCACGCCGGTGGCGATGAGGCCGAGGTGCGGGGTGCGACCGCCGAGGCGCTCGGCGACGATGCCGGCCTGCGGGCGGCGCGGCCCGAGTCTCCTCCGCACGCAGCCGCCAGACACTGACCCAGGGCTGGGTCAAGCTACTCACCAACCGCACCCTGCTGAAGTGGCTGGTCGGCACCTCGGTTGCCTGCATCGAACGCATCGGCCGCAAGGCGATCCAGACGCTCGGCTTCCTGATGATGGCGCTGAAGTTCGGGCTGATCGCCGCGATCCCCGGGGTGGCGACCACCACAGCGCCCTTCGTGGTGCTGTTCGGCATCAGCTACTTCTTCACCGAGTTCGGCCCCAACACGACCACCGGGGGCGTCGCGGCCGGCGTGGCGGTGCTGGGCCTCGGTCTGACAATGGCGCTGCTACCCGAGCCCAAGGGACAGAGCCTCGAGGAGATCGCCGCGCGCGCGCAGGTCCCGGGCGCCCGCATCCGCGCCCGGTGGCCGCCCCCGCGTAACGCTCGTTCCGGTGGCGGCCGCAGGCCGCCACCGGCAATGGGGGTGGGTGCTCCGTCAGCGGGTCAGGCGATGCTGCTCGGCGGCGTCAGCGCCTGCTGCTTGGAGGACGTGCCCTCGTAGCGGTTGCTGGCGAGATACGGCTTGACGTTGGCCTTGGTGACGATACCCAGGCCGGTGTCGGTGTTGGTCGGCTTCATCAGGCCGCCCGAGACGTTGTAGAGGAACAGCTGCATGATCGTGTCAAAACCCTGCAGGTAGGCCTGCTGGTCGACGGTGGTTGTGACGTTGCCGGCGTGGATCGCCTGGCAGACCGGCAGCCCGACGTCCCAGACCGAGGCGCCGACCTTGCCCTTGAGCTTCTCCTTCTTGA
>JBOGYJ010000238.1:0-4456 GCA_050696795.1 Solirubrobacteraceae bacterium
GCTCGATCCCGGCGACGATCTTCAGCGGCGCCAGCCCGGGCACCTCCTCGAGGAAGCGGCGGAGGCCGGTCTCGATCAGGCTCTTGGTGTCGGACGGAGCAGTCAGGACAGGGAGTCTAGGGCAGCGCTTCAGCAAGGCCGCCGTCCAGCGGGACGAGCGGCCGCAGCAACACGCTACGAGATGCCCGCCCCCCAGGCGAGCGGCATCGAGAGCAGCTCCTCGACCACCTCGGCCGGAGCCGGGCGCCCGAGGTGGAAGCCCTGCGCGTACTCGCAGCCCAGCGCGTCGACGCTCGCCAGCGCCTCGCCGTCCTCGATGCCCTCGACCACGACCTCGAGTCCGTAGGCGCGGGCCAGGTCGGCGATCGCCCTGATGACCGGCATCACGCCGGGGTCGTGTCCGAGCCCACGGGCGAAGCGCCGGTCGATCTTGAGGCCACTGATCGGGAGATCGCCCAGTCGCGCCAGCGACGAGTAACCGATGCCGAAGTCATCGATCATCACGTGCACCCCCGCGGCCTCGAGCTCCTCGAGCACCTCGCGGGCGGTATCGAGCTCCTGCATCAGCGCCGACTCGGTCACCTCGACGATGAGCACCGCAGGATCCAGCCGGGCGCGCTCGATCGTTGCCTTGATCTCGGCGGCGGTCGTCGGGTAGGCGAGCTGGACCGGTGAGACGTTGACGGCGATCCGGATTCCGGGCAGCGTGCGGGCCCACTCGCGCGCCTGGCGGCAGACCATCTCGAGCACGCACATGCCGAGCGGCACGATCAGACCGGTCTCCTCGGCGAGCGGGATGAATTCGTCGGGAGCGAGCAGCCCGCGCTCGGGGTGCTGCCAGCGCACCAGCGCCTCCACCGCGCGCCAGCTGCGGTCCTCGACGCCCAGGATCGGCTGGTAGTGCACGACGAGCTGGTCGCGCTCGATCGCGCGGCGCAGCTGCGCCTCGGTGCGCAGGCGCTCGATCTGCTTCGTGCGCAGCTCGAGGTCATAGACCTGATGGCGTCCGGGCCCGCCGGCACGCGCGGCGTGGATCGCGGTATCGGCCTCGCGCACCAGGGCGAAGGCATCGGGCGCGGCGCCGCTGGTGGCGATGCCGATGCTGGTGCTCAGCAGCAGCTCGAGACCGTCGGCGTGGAAGGCCTCACTCATCGCCGTGGTCACGCGCTCGGTGAGCTCGTCGATCTCCTTCGGCGCGAGTGCCGGGGTCATCAGCATGAAGGTGTCGCCGGCGAAGCGAGCGACAATCCCCTCCGCGGCGACGACGCCGCGCAGGCGCTCGCTGCACTCGACCAGCAACCCGTCCCCGGCGATCTCGCCGACGCTCTGGCTGATCTGCTTGAAGCGATCGAGCTGGACCATCATCAGCGTGAGGCGGCTGTGCTCGCCGTGCAGCTCGTTGTTGACGAGCTCCAGGAAGCGAGCGCGGTTGGGCAGGCCCGTGAGCGAGTCGAAGTTGACGGCCGCCTGCAGCGCGCGCTCGGAGCGGTCGCGGTCCACGGCGAGCGCGGCGAGGTTGCCCGCCGCCGCGACGAAGTCGAGCTCGACCTGAGCCGGCGAGTGCTGCACGGCTCGGTAGACGGCGAAGGTGCCGAGCACCTCGCCCCCGGGGCGCGAGAGCGGGTAGGACCAGACCGAGGCCAACTTGAAGCGCCGCGCCAGCTCGAGGTATGGCTGCGTCAGCGGATCGGTCTCGATGTCCGCCACGATCACGATGTCACCGCGTGCGGCGGCGGTGCCGCAGACGCCGGCGCCCTCGCCGACCGGCAGGCCGTCGATGTGGTTGATGAAGCGCTTCGGCAGGCTCGGCGAAGCCACGTGGCGGAGCACGCCCAGCGAGCGGTCGAGCAGCAGCACCGTGCAGCGCGAGCCGGGGAAGCGCTGCTCGACGTGACGGCAGATCGCATCCAGGGTCTGACCGAGCGGCTCACCGCCGACGATCCGCTCCAGCATGCTCTGCTGATGCGTCAGCTCAGCGGCGAGGAGCTCTTCGGACTCCGTTCCGGGGGCGCCGTCCCGCGTGGGGGGCAGATCCTCCCGACGTTCGCCTAAGACCACCCATCGTGACGGCATCCAACACCTCCGTCAGCCGGACATTAGGACGATTATCGTCCCGCGGTCCGAGCGTGGCTAAATGTTTCCTAAACGCCTCAGTTCGGTCGCTGCCCCGCTTGGCAGCGACCTCAACTCACGTGGTCAGTCGGCTTCGGCGTGACCAGACGCAGCGGGCGCGGGGCGGAGGCCTCGAACAGCAGCGCCGAGACCTTGTCGGCGGGCGCGGGCAGCGCCACGTGGAAGCCCTGGGCGTAGTCGCAGCCGAGCTCCTCGACGGCGGCCAGCGTCTCGGCATCCTCGACCCCCTCGGCGACGACCGTGAGACCGTGCGCGCGGGCGATCGCGACGATCGAGGCCACCACCGTCCGCGCGGCGGTGTCGCTGGTGATCTGGCCGATGAAGCGCCCGTCGATCTTCAGCGAGGTGATCGGCAGCTCCCCGAGGCGCGCCAGCGACGAGTAACCGGCGCCGAAGTCGTCGACGACCGCGCGCACCGAATGCGACCGCAGGCGCTCGAGCACCGGTGCCACCGTGTCCAGCTTCTGGATCAGGCTGGACTCGGCGATCTCGAGGTTGATGCTCGGCAGGGGTAGGCCGGCACGCTCGAGCTGGGCGAGCGTGTCCTCCACGAAGCTGGGGTCGTCGAGCTCGAGCACGGAGACGTTGATCGCGATCCGCAGGCTGGGCATCGCCGCCACCCAGCTCGCGCTGTCACGCGCGGCCAGCTCGATCACACGCTGCCCGAGCGGCACGATCAGACCGCTCTTCTCGGCCAGCGGGATGAACTCCGCGGGCGCGAGCAGGCCGCGCGTCGGGTGCTCCCAGCGCACGAGCGCCTCGAGACGATCCCAGCGGTGATTGGCGATGTCGAGGATCGGCTGGTAGTGCAGAACGAGCTCACCGAAGTCGATCGCGCGGCGCAGCTCCGACTCGCGTCCGATCAGGTCGACGCTCGCCGGGCGCAGGGCCTGGCTGTAGATGCGGTGACCGCCGAGGCCCTCGGAGCGCGCGGCCGCCATCGCGGCGGCGGCCTCGTGGATCAGGCCGTGGGCGTCGCTGGTCGGATCGGCCAAGGCCACGCCAACGGTGGCGACCAGGAACAGCTCGAGGTCGCGGGTGCTGACCGGAGTCGAGAAGGTGACCTGCACGCGGGAGACCAGATCATCGAGCGCGGCGGAGGAGTTGCAGTCGACGGCGAGCGTGAACTCGTCGCCGCTGAAGCGTCCGATCAGGCCGTCGACGCCGACGGCCGCGCGCAGCCTGCGGGTGACCTCGGCGAGCAGTGCGGCGCTGGCGCTGGCGCCGAGGTCGTCGCCCACGTACTTGAGCCGGTCGACCTCGACGAACAGCAGTACGGTATGGCGCAGGCGCTCATCCAGGCGCGCGCCGAGCAGCTCCAGGAAGCTCGAACGGTTGAGCAGCCCGGCAGCCGGATAGACGTTGGCGCTCATCTGGATCGCGGTGTGGATCCCGTCGCGTTCGATCGCCAGCGCGGCAAGGTGACCGATGCGGCCGATCACGCCGATCTCTGCCTCGAGCGGTAGGTACGGCTCTGTGCGGTAGAGCGCGATCGTCCCCAGCACCGCACCGGTGACACTGCGCATCGGGTAGGACCACACCGAGCGCAGGGCGAAGCTCTCGAGCAGCTCCAGTGCGGCGGCCGCGCGGCGGTCGCTGCGCACATCCTCGATCACGACCACCTGGCCGGTCGCGGCGGCGGTCCCGCAGGCGCCGTTGCCGTCGGTGGCGGCAAGCCCGTCGGTGGCGGCGCTGTAGTCGCGCGACAGTGACGGGGCCGCGCCCGTGCGCAGCACTCCGGCCGCCTGATCGTGCAGCATGATCGCGGCGAAGACCCCCGGATAGACGCGCTCGATGTGGCGGCACAGCAGCGCCAGCGTCTCCTCCAGCGGATCGCCGGCGGCGATCCGCTGGAGCACCTGCTGCTGTTGCTCGAGGTCGCGCTGCGTGCGATCGTGCCTGAGCTCGAGCAGCTTGTCGGCGGTGATGTTGCGCACGTAGCCGAGCACGCGCCGCAACTGGGTGCCGTCGCCCTCGCCGACGGCGGCCTGCAGCAGCATCCAGCGGATCGTGTCGCCGGCGGTGACGGGGTAGCTGAGCTCGCCGCCGATGCCGGTCTCGAGCACCGCCTCGCAGAAACGGCTGATGCGGTCACGCTGATTTGCCGGCAGCACCCCGAGCCAGCGCTCGCGGGGCACCGGGATCGCGGTGGTCTGGTCGACGGCCTCCGCCGGCCAACGCTGACCGTGCATCACAAACAGCCCCGGCAGGCACCAGACAACGTCTGCTTCGACGTCCCACGACCAGGGGCTGAAGTGCGCAGTGGCTGCCAGATCGGGGGCCATGCCCCCGTAATCGGCGGAAGTGCACCGCTTTGGAGGGC
>JBOGYJ010000239.1:0-2358 GCA_050696795.1 Solirubrobacteraceae bacterium
TCCGGCACATCCTGGTCCGGCACGAGGCCGGCGGCGGTCACGCGGCCGAGGGCTACGCCAAGGCCACGGGCAAGGTTGGAGTGTCGCTGGGCACGAGTGGCCCTGGGGCCACGAACCTGGTCACGCCGATCTGCGACGCCATGATGGACTCGGTCCCTGTCGTGTTCATCACCGGTCAGGTCCGGACGGACCTGCTCGGGACCGACGGCTTCCAGGAGGCGGACACGATCGGGATCACGATGCCGATCGTCAAGCACAATGTGATGATCCAGCATCCGCTGGAGCTGCCGCGCGCAATCCATGAGGCGTTTCACATCGCCCGCAGCGGCCGTCCCGGCCCGGTCGTGGTCGACATCCCCCAGGACCTCAGCCGCGCGGACATACCCTACGAGCCGATCACCGACGACCATCTTCCCGGCTACCAACCCACGACGGAGGGCAACCAGAAGCAGATCCGGCTTGCGGCCAAGGCCCTGGCCAACTCGCGCCGCCCGGTGATCTACGCCGGCGGCGGCACCGTCGGCGCCTCAGCGGAGCTGACCGAGCTGGCGACGTCGGACAGGCTGCCAGTGACCTGCACCATCATGGGGCTCGGCGCGTTTCCGGCCAGCCATCCGCAGTGGCTGGGGATGCTCGGGATGCACGGCACCCGCACGGCCAACTACGCGATCGATGAAGCCGACCTGATCGTGGCGATCGGAGCGCGCTTCGACGACCGTGTGACGGCCAAGCTCTCGGAGTTCGCGCCGCACGCGAAGTTCGTGCACATCGACATCGACCCGGCGGAGATCTCGAAGAACGTTCCAGCCCACATCCCGATCGTCGGATACGCCAAGAACATCGTGCCGCGGTTGACCGCCGAGTACAGAGCGCTCGAGTCCGATCCCAGCCGCCTTGACGAGTGGTGGCACCGGATCGGATCCTGGCAGGAGCGCTATCCGCTCAGCTACGCCGACAGCGAGAACAGCGAGATCAAGCCCCAGTACATGATCGAGGCGCTCTACGAGGCCACCGGCGGCGACGCGATCGTCTGCAGCGACGTTGGTCAGCACCAGATGTGGGCAGCGCAGCGCTACCACTTCGACAGGCCGCGCCGGTGGATCAACTCGGGCGGTTTGGGCACGATGGGCTTCGGTCTGCCTGCCGCCATGGGAGCGAAGGTGGGCTGTCCAGACGACGTTGTGGTGTGCATCACGGGCGACGGCTCCTTCCAGATGAACGCGCAGGAGCTTGCCACCTGCGCTCAGAACGGGATTGCCGTCAAGGTGTTCATCATGAACAACGGCTACCTGGGCATGGTGCGCCAGTGGCAGGAGCTCTTCTGGGACCGGCGCTACAGCCAGGTCGATATGGGCCAGTATCCGGACTTCGTCAAGCTCGCGGATGCCTACGGAGCGACGGGCGTGCGCCTCACCGACAAGCACACGCTAGTCGACGGAATGCGCGAAGCGCTGGCGACCGATGGCCCGGTCGTGGTCGACGTGCGCGTCGCCGCCGAGGAGAACGTCTATCCGATGATCTCGCCCGGTCAGGCCGCGCGGGACATGGTGGGCTGACTCATGGGCGAACCAGGAACCAAGGAGATCCTGTCGCTCGAGGAGCTCGAGGCGGCAGGCAGCTTCAGGACGGGCCGCAAGCACATCGTCTCGATCCTCGTCGAGAACAAGCCGGGTGTCCTGACACGGATCACCGGGCTGTTCGCACGGCGTGGCTTCAACATCGACACGCTCGCGGTCGGCCCCACCGACGATGAGACGATCTCCCGGATCACGCTCACGCTGGACGGCGCCGTGCAGTCGATCGACCAGGTCACCAAGCAGCTGCACAAGCTGATCAACGTTCTCAAGATCCGCGACCTGGAGCCGTCGGAGACGATGGCCCGCGAGCTGGCACTGTTCAAGATCTCCGCCGACGGCGCCAACCGCGCGGAGGTGATGCAGGTCTGCGAGATCTTCCGCGCCAAGATCGTCGATGTCAGTAAGCGCACGCTCGTTGCCGAGGTCACGGGCACGCAGGAGAAGATCGACGCCTTCGAGCGGCTTGTGCGGCCCTTCGGGCTCGTCGAGATGGCGCGCACGGGCGAGATCGCGATCGCGCGCGGTCGCACGGAGACCTGAGAGCTGTTGCGGTGAGGGTGCGGCGCGCTGCTCCGCAGGTGGGGAAGCCGCGCGCGCATCCGTCTCCGTGGCTGTCCGCTGCCGCGCAGGAGCGCTTGCGGTCGCGACTGACGGGCGCTCGCCGCCAGGCACGCCCTGGTGGCCCGGTACTGGCGAGCGTGACCCAGCGGCTCGCCGGCGCTCACGATCCTGCGGCGATCGTCCTGGCCTCACGCGTCCCGGGCCAGTCGTGGTTCTGCCT
>JBOGYJ010000240.1:0-16327 GCA_050696795.1 Solirubrobacteraceae bacterium
CCTCAAGGAAGGCGTGGCAGATCACGAACGTCAGCACCATCGCCGGCCACTGGGCCGGGTCACCGCCGGCTCCGATGGTAGCACAGCCGGTGTCGTCGTCAGCGAATGCGTAGCCCGCGTTGGCCACGGCTACGTTGAGCGCACCGAAGTGCGCCACCGTCTGCTCCACCGCACTGCGGGTCTGCTCCCAGTCGGCGGCATCCGCGACTATGCCCCACAGCCGCGACGGGTCGCCGACCTGGTCGACGAAGGTGGTGAGTTTGCTCTGGTTGCGCCCGGTCACGGCCACTCGGTGACCGCGCTCCAGCAGGAGGCGCGCCGTGGCGGCGCCGATGCCGCTGGTGGCCCCCGTGATCAGAATCGTCTTGCTGTTCGTCATGCCATGTCTCCTTTTCGGCGATCTCCAACCACAACGTTGGAGTTGGTCTCATCGTAGCGCGCCAAATCACCAACTTCAATGTTGGAGTTGGGTAGACTGGCGCTTATGGCCTGGGACGTCGAAGGAACCAAGCGCCGAATCTACGAGGCGGCTCTCACCGAGTTCGCCGAGCACGGGCCGAATGCGACCACCATCGACCGCATCGCGCGGAGGGCGAAGGTCAACCGCGAGCGCATCTACAACTACTTCGGCGACAAGGCGACCCTGTTCGCCACCGTCGTCAGCGGCGAGGTCGGCAAGATCGCGGAGGCCGTGCCGCTCACCATTGCCGGCCCCGCCGATGCCGGGACGTTCGCCGGTGCCTCGTACGACTATCTGCGCGACCATCCCGAGCTGGCACGACTGACACTCTGGGAGGGCCTGACGTCGACCGATCGCATCGCGGACGAGACCTCACGCAGCGGCATCTACGCCGAGAAGACCGCCGCGGTAGCGGCGGCCCAGCGCTCCGGGCTGATCGACGACCGGATCGCTGCGGCCGACCTCGTGTTCCTGCTCATCTCGCTGTCGAGCTACTGGTCGGCGGCACCGCACATCGCGCGCATGCTCGCCACCGTCGACGACCGCGCGACGAGCGCAGACCGCCGCGCCGCCGTGGTCGGCGCCGCAATTCAGCTCGCCACCCCACACACTTAGGCATGCCGGCACCGGTGACTGAGGGCGTGAGCAACTCCGCGAGTGCAGCTCGCCACTCTCGGCGTCGTCTGCGGCCTCGTGGCCGCGGCGTCTGACCGCACCTGGGCGATCGCTTCCAGCACTGCCCGCGCCTGGCTTGGGCGCTCGCCTAGTAGACGGCTTGCGTGGCTCAGTGTGGGTGGCGGCGTGACGATGATTGCGCTCGGTGCCGGGCTAGCGATAACCGGGCGCCGACACTGATCTGCGACGGTCGCTTACACGTCGACACCCGGCGAGCCCGCCATCGCATCGGCGACGGCTCGCGGCGATGTTTGAGGCCTGAAGGGGGACCGACCCTGCTCACCTGCCGGATGGTGAGCGAGTTACGGTGTTCCGCGCGGGGTCGAGGTCACGTTCGTTTCTAGCTGGTCGAGCAACGTCCGGAGCTTGGCGAGGTCGGCGACGGTGAGGCTGCTTCGCAGCCGCTCGTCGAATGCTCGAGCGGCGACCGCTAGGCGCATAAATGTCCGCTCGCCGGCCGGCGTGATCTCGACGATGTGGTTGCGCCGGTTGACCGGGTCGCGACGACGCGTGAGCAGGCCGTCTTGCTCCATCGCGTTGAGGTGGTGGGTGAGTGTCGCCCCGGTTATTCCGACGGCCTCGGCGAGCTCGCGCTGGTTCGTGTTTCGTTGGATCTTGAGATTCAGGAGGACGAGCCAGACCGGCAGCGAACCATGCGCCACCTCGAGAGAGTCGTCAAACGCGCGACCGACGATGCGCGCGGCGCGTGCGAGGTGGAGACCGATCGGCATCTGTTCTGGGCGCAACCCGAGTCAGCCTACCCAAGCGGCGGTTCGCTGTCTAACCGCTTGACATCAAACGATTAGAGATCTATCCTTCTGGTCACGATCCGGTGCCGGCCCGCACCGTCATCCATGCAACGCAGGCTCGCGACAGGAAGGATCAGATGCAGCAGACCGACATGACAGGAAAGGTGGCGCTGGTCACCGGCGCGAGCCGCGGAATCGGAGCCGCGATCGCACGCGAGTTCCACGCCGCAGGAGCACGCGTGGCCATTACGGCTCGAGACGCGGACGCGCTCCGAACGCTCGCCGCAGAACTCGGCGGCCCGGAACGGGCATTCGCTGTCGCGGCGGACATCAGGGACCCAGACGCGGTGTCCGACTTGATTGGACAGGTGGTGGCGGTGCTCGGTCGCCTTGACTGCGCTGTTAACAACGCTGCCGGCGGCGGACATGGACCCATGCCGCTCGCGGAGGTACCGCTCGAGGCGTTCGACTCCGGGCTGGCGGTGATGCTGCGTGGCGTGTTCCTGTCGATGCGGGCAGAGATCCCCGCAATCGTTAGCTCCGGTGGAGGCGCGATCGTCAACATCTCATCGACGGCCGGGCTGCAGGCCGTGGGCGGCCTTGCCACCTACGTGGCCGCCAAGCATGGTGTGGAAGGGCTAACCAAGGTGGCAGCGCTCGACTACGCAGAACAGGGCGTACGCGTGAATGCCCTGGCCCCCGGGCCGATTCTCACCGACAACCTCAGGCGCGCCGGCAAAGACGCTCAACAGGCGGCGGCAAACGCAATGCCGCTCAAACGTATCGGTGACCCGCAGGAAGTTGCGGCGGCCGCCGTCTGGCTCTGCTCGAACCAGGCCGGCTTCATCACAGGAACGACCCTCACGATCGACGGCGGCAAGCTCGCCGGCACCCCACCGTTCCAGGTGATGGGAGCCCGCCGATGAGCACCACATCACTGAAGGCGACTCGCTCGAGTCAAAGCAGGAGCAGGCCCGGCAGTCACCGGTTACCTAGTTCCTCTTCAGTAAGCCCAGTTGAGCGCTTAGACCCCGGAGGCCTCCGCCTCGGCATTGACGATCCGTTTGATCGCGTCTAGCACGTGCTGGCGGACGTTCTCGTCGAAGGTGCGCACGTTGAGCTTGATGATCGCCTCGTCCGGGATCACGTTTTCCTTGGTGCCGGCTTGCAGCGCGCCGACCGTGACAACGGCCGCGTCCGATGGCCCGACTCGCGCGAGACGACCGTTTGCAACCGCAGGACCGTCGAGGCAGCCATCACCACCGGGTCGATGCTGGCCTGTGGCATTGACCCATGCGCACCCCGGCCGAACATCCGGATCTGAAAGCTGTCACCGGCGGAGGTCATCACCCCGGATTTGCCGGCGATGGTCCCTGCCGACATCGGCATGACGTGCTGGCCGAGAATCACATCAGGCTTTGCGAAGCGCTCGAAAAGCCCGTCGTCGATCATCGCTTGGGCGCCCGCCGCGACCTCCTCCGCGGGCTGAAAGACCGCCATCACGGTGCCATGCCAGCCGTCCTTGGTGCCTGCCAGCAGAGCGGCCCGCTCCGGCGAGCCAGGTGACATGCATGTCATGGCCGCAAGCGTGCACCACCGGCGTCTCGTTGCCATCAGGGTCGGTCGCGGTCACCGTGCTTGCGTACGGCAGTCCCGTGGCCTCCTTCACCGGCAGCGCGTCCATGTCGGCGCGCAGCATCACCGTCGGGCCCTCCCCGTTCTTCAGCAGCCCCACCACTCCGGTCCCCCCGACACCGTCGGTCACCTCAAAGCCTGCCGCGTTGAACCGCTCCGCCGCCAACCGCGCTGTGCGTCGCTCCTGCAACGAGAGCTCCGGATGGCTATGGATGTCCTTGTACAGCGCCTCCAGGTCATCCAG
Organism: Solirubrobacteraceae bacterium; assembly: GCA_050696795.1. GTDB lineage: Bacteria > Actinomycetota > Thermoleophilia > Solirubrobacterales > Solirubrobacteraceae > Palsa-465. The sequence goes on from JBOGYJ010000240.1 coordinate 3,764, forward strand.
CGCGCCGTTGAGCCCTCGGAGAATCGAGTCACTTGGCGATCGATCACCCATGGCTGCTTCCTCCTCTAGATGCGTACTGCTGCAAGGGTGGATCTGTTAACCCGAGGTGCGGCGCTACCACCGGCGCAGCCGAAAACCACAGCACGGCGAACACCGGGACTGAGACGCAGCCCAGAACGGTCCAGCACCTCGCTCGCCTACTCTGTCTATTGCGGCGTGGCGGGCCAGTCACGGTCGAGATGCCAACCTGCGTCATCCGATGTGTGGAGAGACGGGGGTATACCCCGTCTCTCGGAACGAGCTGAGGCGAACGTATTGATGACAGCGGGAGGCCCGCTGACGCACTTCCGCCTTCACTGAATCGTCCTGTCGTGGTTGGAGGCTCTTGGCCGTCGAGAATCAAGGGGCGTGTTCATGCCACGAGAGCACACAGTGGGTAAGCCGACGACCAGTTCCTCCAGGGCTCCTGTCTCATATTCCGAGCGATCGCACCACCTCGGCTGCGTTCCGCGCCGAACCGCGAGCGCTTCGCACCATCACCGAAGGACCGTCACACGAGCTGGATGATCGCCGCCACCCCGACTATCACGATCACTATCCGTAGCGCCGCCGGCGGCAACCGCCGCCCGAACCGAGCGCCGACCACACCCCCCACGATCGAGCCGGCAGCGATCAGCCCGGCCGCCGCCCAGGCCACGTGTGCAACCATGACAAACACCAGGCCGGAGACGAGGTTGACCAGCCCGGTGAGCACAACCTTGAGTGCATTCAGCCGCTGGAGCTCGTCCTCGACACCGAGCGCGAGGATCGAGATCAATAGGATTCCCTGGGCGGCACCGAAATAGCCGCCGTACACGCCGGCGCCGAACACGCCCAGTCCGGTGGCGGAAAGCGGCCCACCGTCTCCACGCCGCTCCCCGGCCTGCCGCGCCGCCAGCCGGCTGGACAGCCGAGGTTGGATCAGGATCAACACCAGCGCGATACCGATGAACGCCGGCACGATCGCCTTAAACGCTGACGCCGGGAGGCTGAGCAATAGCACGGCCCCCACGATTCCGCCGGCGAGCGAGACACACGCGAAAGACATCACCCGTCGCCTCTGGCCGGCCAGCTCCCGACGGTAGCCGAACGAGCCGGTGGCCGAGCCTGGCACCAGCCCGACCGTGTTGGAAACGTTGGCCACCACCGGTGCGTACCCCAGCCCTAGCAGCAGTGGAAACGTGATCAGCGTGCCGCTTCCGACCACGGTATTAATGGTGCCCGCCGCGAGACCGGCAGCCAGGATCGCCAGGATGTGCAACAGGCTCATGGCTCACACCGGGCCGGTCACGACACCGGCGGGCGGCGCATCACCTGCGTCGCGCAAGGTCGTGGACTCCAGCAAGTTGGCCTGCACCTGCGCCAGGTGGGTGTTCATGACCCGAACCGCGTGCTCGGTCTCCCGGTTGCGCAGAGCACCCACCAGCTCGACGTGCTGAGCCTGGTAGACGGCCCGGCGCTCCCGGCTGTCGCGGCGCCGTTTGAGGTTTCCCCAGATCTCCCCCTTGCGCCCCTCCTCCACCAGCGTGTACATGGAAACCAACAGCTGGTTGCGGCTGGCGTTGACGATCGCATGGTGCAGAGCGAAGTCCCATCCCTCAAACTCTTCATAGCTCTGCGCGGCTGCGCCTCCGTCTAAGCAGCGGGCGAGCTCGTCGAAGTCTCGCTGAGTCGCCCAGGCCACGACGAGTGGCAGAACCTGCGGCTCGACCAGCAGGCGCGCCGCCATCACGTCGGCCGGACTGACTTCACTCACGTCCGGCTCGAGTGGCCGCACGGCCGGCAGGCTCCCGATGTCCCGGCCGCCTGGGAGCCGCAGAAAGGTGCCACGCCCTACCTCTCGGGAGATCCGGCCGCGCGCCTCGAGCAGGCCGAGTGCGTGGCGGATCATAGTCCGGGTCACGCCGAACTCAGCGGCCAGGCTGCGTTCGGTGGGCAGCCGCCCCTCCGGGGCATACCCGGGCTCGCCGCACCTCTCTAGAACCCGGCGCGCGAGCTCTTGGCCGTAGGCAGCCGACTGCGGATGTACGCGTGAGTTGGGGATTGTCGACATGTCGTGTGGGTCCAGGACGAGCCGGTGCCATCACCCGCGGGCGACAGCTCGTCCCCGCCTGCGCGCGTCTCTTACTCGTCAACCAATCATACCAATATTGGCGGCGGACCAATCGGTTGATGCGCAATTGACCGAGCGTCCTGGGCTATGTATTGTGCAACCAAAGCGACGTATCGAACCAATCGTGCGCTCGTCGTCGTGATCCCTCGACCAGGAGACGTGTTCGTCGTGAAGCTCGCCACCGTGATTTCAAACAATGGTTTGCGCCTACACGTCCGCGGGCCCCACGGCTACGTTGACGTCGCGCATGCCACCGGCGACGATCGCTTGTCGCAGCTGGGCGCTGTGTTGAGCGGCGGACCGGAGGTGCTGGAACTGGTCCGGACCGCATCTCTGCAGGATGGCCGGGAGCTGACCGAGGCGGAGTTCGGCCCGGCTGTGCCCTCGCCTGCTCGGATCCTGTGCTTCGGCGTCAACTACTTGGAGCACGCGCTGGAGGGCGGCCGCCCGCCGACCAAATGGCCTGAGCTGTTCGTCCGCGGTACCGATTCGGTCGCTGCGCCGTACGGCGAGCTCGTCCGGCCGGCGCTCACCTCGCGCTTTGACTTCGAGGGTGAGCTCGGCGTCGTGGTCGGAAACGGCGGCCGCTACATCCGGGCTGCTGATGCCCTAGCGGCGGTCGCCGGCTACACGATCGTCAATGACGGCAGTGCCCGCGAATGGCAGCGGGCCGCCAGCCAGTGGACGCCCGGCAAGAACTTCGACGGCACGATGCCGATCGGCCCAGAGGTGGTGACGGCCGACGAGCTTGACGCTTCCGACCTACAGCTGACCACGACGCTCAACGGCGAAGTCATGCAGTCGGCGAGGACATCGCAGATGATCTTCGAGATTCCTCGCTTGATCGAGTACGTGTCGTCGTTCACGACGCTGCGACCGGGGGACGTGATCGCCACCGGCACGCCTGGAGGCGTTGGCTTTGCCCGCACGCCGCCGGTGTGGTTGCAACCGGGCGACCTGATCGAAGTGGCGATTGACGGGCTGGGCCGGATTGCCAACCACGTCGTCGCAGAAGAAGGAGACGTCGCCAACTGGCCCTGGATGCCTCCAACGTCAGACAGGGCGGCCCTCTAAAACATTGCAGGGAACAGGAGGAGAGACATGATTGGACGTATAGCAAAGCGGCGATGGCGAGGCGGAAGGTTCCTCGCGGGCCTAGTGATGACAGTGTCTGCGCTGGGGGTGACTGGCGTGGGCACCAGCTGGGCGAGCAGCGGCTCTAGTCTGACCGTCGCCGACGTAGCGCCGTTCACCGGGACCGACGGTGCGCTTGGCCCGACGTACCTGGTGTCCTGTGACGCCTCAACCAACGCCATCAACAAGGCCGGCGGCGTACTTGGTCACCAGTTCGACTGCAAGGCTGTCGACACCCGCGGTGACCCGGCTGATGCCGTGCCGGCCGTCCACCAGATGTACGCGTCAGGCAGTCCGGCGTTGATCATCGGATGCACATCAGACGAAGCCGCGTCGGTGGCGCCGATCTTCGCCGCCAACCGCACCGTGTCGTTCTGTATGACCGGCCAGTCAGAGTTCGACCACGTCAAGTTCCCGTACTTCTACCGGCTGGTGCCGCCCGACCTCTCGGAGTCTTACGCGATGGTCGCCATCGCGCAGAAGAAGCACTACAAGAAGATCGCGCTGGCATTCGGCAACGACATCGGCTCACAGACGTTCGTGTCGCCGGCGATCGCCGCCGTCAAGAAGGCGAAGATGCGGCTCGTTGCCAACGAGACGCTTGACTTGAGCGCAACCACGTTCCGGACCGAGGCGGCGGCGATCGTCAACGCTCACCCGGATGTCATCCTGACCGAGGCCCTGGGCCCGACAGAGGCGTCGTTCCTGAGCGAGGTCAAGCAACTCAACAACGGCAAGACGATTCCCGTCATCGGGACATCCGCAACGATCTCGCCGGCGTGGTACAAGTCCGTAGCCGCTGCTGTTGGCGCCCGCGCGTTGGCCTCCAGCTACCTCGCCGACAACCTCGTTGTGGAAACGAGCGGTCTGGCATTTCGGGCGTTCTCGAAGGCCATCAACGCCGAGAAGGGCAAGGTCGGGAACACGGGCGACTTCTCCACCTACCTGACCGCCCCCGGCGCCGTGCACCTGTACGACGGGATCAACCTGGCGGCGCTGTCGATGCTAGCGGCGAAGAGCACGTCCACCGCGGCCTGGAAGCCGTGGCTGATCAAGATCGCCAACGGCACGCGCGGCGCGGTCATCGTGCACTCGTTCGTCCAAGGCGCCGCGGCACTGAAGGCCGGTAAGCGGATCCGCTATGAGGGGCCGGGTGGGCCAACGAACTTCGACGCCTACCACGACTCGGCGGGACTGTTCCAGATCGATACCTACACGGCGTCTGGCGCAGTGAAAGTCACTGGCAACATCTCAGTCCAAGAGTTGCGGCAGCTCGGACTGTAGGTAACTGTGTTCGTCACCGGCAGCATCCTCGTCACTTCGGTCGGGTTCGGCGTTGTCGCCGCTGCCGTACTGGCTGTCGCGGCGGTTGGGTTCACACTGCAGTTTGCGGTCAGCAACGTGCTCAACCTTGCCTATGCGGCAGTCATGACGGTGGCCATGTTTGCGACCTACGTGCTCAACAACGCCGGCGTCAACGTCTGGATCTCGATGTTGGCGGGGATTGCTGCCGGTGCAGTTATATCCGTTGTCCTCAACAGCCTGGTGTACACGCCATTCAAGCGTCGCGGCAGTTCTCCGATCGCGCTGGTGATCATCTCGCTTGGCGTGACACTGATTCTGGAGTTCGGCACTCAGGCGATTGTCGGCGGCACCAACGTCTCGTACAAAATGAGCCAGGGATCGATCGTCAAGATCGGTTCGATCGAGCTGACCGTCGTCCAACTGGTCATCATCGCGCTGAGCGTGGCGGTGATGGTGTCCGTCCATTCCATCTTGCGCTACTCGAAGCTTGGAAAGGCAATGCGCGCCAGCGCCGCCAATCCGGACCTGGCTCGTAACTGCGGCATCCGCACGGGGCGCATCATCATGCTCACCTGGCTCATCAGCGGGGCACTGTGCGGCCTGGCGGGCGCCACATTTGGGATGAACTCGGGAACGTTTGGCGCCACGAGCACGGATATGTTCCTCATCCTGATCCTCGCCGCGGTCTTCCTCGGCGGCCCGGGCGAGCCGTATGGCGCGATGCTAGGGGCGCTGGTGATCGGCCTGGCGACTGAAATGAGCGCAGCCGTCCTCGTCGCCGATTACAAGGACGTGATTGCGTTTGTGATCTTGCTCGTGATGCTCGCTGTCCGGCCCGCAGGGCTGCTCGGCGCGCAAGTCGAGGCAGGACGGGGCTGACGTAGATGGTCTACTACATCACGAACATTCTCATCTACGCTGGCGTTGACGCCATCATCTGCCTGGGCCTGAGCGCCCAGTTCGGCATCGGTGGGGTCACAAACTTCGGCTTCATCATCTTCCAGGCAGCGGGTGCCTATACCGCGGGCGTGCTGTCGCTGCCGAGCGCCAGCGCCAATGGTGGCTTCCAGCATTATGTGCTGGGGTGGAACCTTCCGTTCCCACTTCCGTGGATCGGAGCGGCAGTCGTCGGCGGCCTGCTGGCGATCCCGTTCGTTTCGATTGTCGGGCGGCGGCTGCGCGGCGACTTCGCCGCGGTCGGCCTGCTCGTCACTGCGGTCATGTTCAACCTGCTGGTCAACAACTACGTACCGCTGTTCAACGGCGCAGCCGGGCTCTCGCTCGTCCCGTCGCCGGTCGGCACTCACCTCAACCCGCAGGGCTCTGGCTACCAGTGGGGCTACGCGATCGTCGCCATCCTGCTTGCGTTGGCGACCTACTGGTTCGTGCAGCGGATTACGAACGCGCCGTTCGGCCGCACGCTGCGCGCGATGCGCGACAACGATCTTGTCGCCGACTCGTTGGGTAAAGATCTACGCTCGCTGCGGACCTCGGTGCTGGTCATCGGTGGCGCTATCGCCGGACTGTCCGGTGGCGTGCTCGTCGGCTTCATCAACCTGTGGGATCCACAGGCTTGGGGCTACGCCGAGACCATCGTGCTGTTTGCCGCCGTGATCATCGGCGGCCTCGGCAACCATCGTGGGGCGATACTGGGCGCGGTGCTGGTACCGGTGGCCTTCGAAGAGGCCACGCGGTACATCCCGCCGGTAGCCGGAGACCCCAATCTCGTTCCGGCGCTGCAGTGGGTGGTGATCGGTTGTCTGATCCTCGTCTTCCTCTGGTTTCGTCCCCAAGGCATCTTGCCTGAGCGCCGGCGCCGTCTAGCCACGCGCCACGCCGTCGAGGAGGACATGGTCGTAAGCGATTCGCCTCGGCTCGAGCCGGCCGCGGGCACGACGAACGGGGTCGCGGCCGAACCGACGGCGCTAGCCAAGCCCGTGGCGCCGGCCGATGGGTCTGGAACCGAGATCATCCTGGAGTGCCGTGACCTCGTACGTGCTTTTGACGGCGTGCGCGCGGTGGACAACGTCTCGATGGCGTTCCAGCGGGCACGGCTGACCGGTGTCATCGGCCCCAACGGCGCCGGCAAATCGACAGTGCTGGCGATGCTGGCAGGCACGCTGCGCCCGACCAGCGGACAGGTCCTGCTCAACGGTGCGGATGTCAGCAAGCTACCGGCCTATCGCCGGGCCCGCTTGGGACTGGTACGGACGTTCCAGCTGGCCAGCGAGTTCAAGCGCCTAACCGTGTTGGAGAACCTACTGGCGGCGATCCCTGGACAGCGAGGTGAGTCGTTTGTCGGCGCTATGCTCGGCCGCCGGTACTGGGGGGTTCAGGAACGCGAGTTGATCGAGCGGGCCCAGACGATGCTCGAGCGATTCGGTCTGCTCGCCCTGGCCGACCGCTATGCCGGCGATCTGAGCGGCGGCCAGCGCCGCTTGGTCGAGATCATGCGCGCACTCATGGCCGAGCCGGAAGTGCTGCTGCTCGACGAGCCGATGGCAGGCGTCCACCCGCGCCTCGCGCACGAGATCGGAATGCAGCTGGTGCGGCTATGTGCGGAAGGGACGACCGTGATCATGGTTGAGCACGAGCTGTCGATCATGGATGAGTTCTGCGATCCGGTACTCGTCCTATCCGAAGGGCGAGTGCTCGCCCAAGGGACGATGTCCGCACTGCGAGCCAGCGAGGAAGTCGTGGAGGCCTACCTTGTCGGCTGATTCGCTTACGTCCACGTCCACGTCCACGACCGAGCGAGTCGCCGGCGTTGAGCTGCGGGCCGAGGCGGTGAGCGCGGGCTACGCTCGCAGCCCGGTCGTGCACGAGGTGTCGATCTCGGTGGCGGCCGGCGAGGTGGTGTCGATCGTCGGCCCTAACGGGTCCGGCAAGAGCACGCTGCTCAAGGCGATCGTGGGGGTGGTGGAGATCCTGTCCGGCAGGGTCGTCATTGGTGGGCGCGACGTCTCCGGCTGGACGTCGGACAGCATCGCCCGCATCGGCGTCGGCTATGTGCCACAGGTTGACGATGTGTTCGCGCCGCTGACCGTGCGCGAGAACCTGGAGATGGGCGGCTACCTGTTGTCAGGCCGCCAGACCGCTGCCCGAGTCGACCACGTACTGTCGGTATTTCCACGGCTCGACCGAATGATGAGTCGACGAGCGGGGAGGCTGAGCGGCGGCGAGCGGAAGATGCTGGCCATGGGTCGCGCGCTCATGCTGGCCCCTGCCCTGGTCGTGCTGGACGAGCCAACCGCCAATCTGGCGCCGAAGATCGCAGCCACTGTCCTGCAGGAGCATGTGCGTCAGATGGCTGCGACCGGCGCCTCGGTGCTCGTCGTCGAGCAGCGGGCCCGCGCGGTGCTCGAGATCTCCGACCGCACATATGTGCTCGGCGGCGGCCAGGTGCAGATGCAGGGCACACCGGCAAGCCTGTCGGCGAGCAGCGAGTTTGTCGACTCGTTCCTGGGCGGCGGAAGCCGCGCGTCTCAACCTGACGCCAGCCGGGGGCCTGCCTAGGCTGTCGAGATGGCTGATCAAGGCTGCTGCTGCGCCTCCTTGGATGATTGGCGCCGGCGCTCGTGGCCGGAAGCGCGTAGCCCAGAAACGGCATGGCGTAACCGCTCCCAAGTGCGTGAACCCGAACAGGTGGAATAGGAGATGACAGACCAACGCCGGCCTCGCGTAGCGGTGTTGACGATGGGCGGCACCATTGCGTCAATGCCCGGCGATGATGTGGCTCGGGGCGTGTCACCGCGCCTCGCCGCAACCGATCTGGTGGCGGCGATCCATGGAATCGATGAGGTGGCAGAGCTCGAGGCCGTTTCATTCCGGCAAGTGCCGTCGAGCGACCTGACACTCGACGATCTGATCGAGCTGCAGCGCACGATCCGCGAGCGGATTGCTGCAGGCTGCGCAGGTGTCGTCGTCGCCCAGGGAACTGACAGCCTCGAGGAGACGGCTTTCACGCTCGATCTCCTCAACGATATGGACGCGACGATCGTGGTGACCGGGGCGATGCGCAACCCTACGCTTTTGGGCGCTGACGGACTGGCCAACCTGCTGGCCGCGATACGGGTTGCTGCGTCCGCGGAGTGCCGCGGTCTTGGCTGCGTCGTAGTGTTCAACGATGAGATCCACGCCGGGCGCTATGTGCGCAAGACGCATACGACGAGTCTCGCCACGTTCCGCTCTCCGACGGTCGGAGCGCTCGGCTGGATAGGTGAGGCGGTGCCGCGGCTCGCGCTGCGTCCCGTGCACCGGCGTTGGCTGCCGGTTGAGACGCTGGGCGCGATCCCGCCGGTTGCGCTGGTCACGCTTGGCCCAGGCGAGGACGGGCGGCTGCTCCGTGCCGTGCCTGACTGTGGCTACCACGGTCTGGTGGTCGAGGCGCTCGGCGGCGGTCATGTACCCGCCCGGCTCGTCGACGAGCTGGAGGCTTTGGCAGGCAGGATCCCGGTGGCGCTCACATCGCGCACGGGATCCGGGGAGGTCCTACGTCACACCTATGGGTTCACGGGCTCCGAAGGGGACCTGCTCCGCCGCGGCCTGATCTGGGCGGGCGCGCTGGACGGCCCCAAGGCGCGCGTCTTACTCGCGCTCGCGCTCGCGGCAGGCGCTGATCGGGCTGGCGTGATCCACGCGTTTCACGCCTTCGGCGTGCCAAACGCCGGGATGGCCGACGGCGCTGTGAAGCTCCAGAAGATGAGGCCTCATGCGTGACCGTACGTCCCTTATGCAACCTCGCGTGCTTCGGCGCGGGCTGAGAAGGTGATCGTTGCGCGGGCCTCGGCCCGCGGCCATGAGCTCGGGCTCGCCGTCGTCCAGGTGATTGCCACCGCCCACGACGCAACCCTTACCGCCCGTCCACGCCCGGACGGCGGCGTCGGTCTGCAGGTCACCTTCCGGGGCGAGACGCTAGGAACGCGGCTCAGCGACTCTCGAGCGCCCAGGGGAAGACGATGTCCGCGGCTGCCGGCGGCGCGGTCGTCGACTGACGAGGAGGACGCCCGCGCCGGCGGCTCGCGGCTTTCAGTTCTATGGCGTCAGTGCGCCAGCACCGCCTCGGCGGCGATTCGGCTGCTGGGGCCGTTGACGAGGGTCCGCACCACCGGCGTGAGCCCGGCGAGGAGGACGACGAAGCCCACGATTACGACCGCCTTCGTCCCGGTCGCGAAGCCGGCGGTCTCGGCGAACGCGCCCACGGCGATCGCGACGGCTGACCAGGTCGGTGCGCCCGCCTTGACAGCGCCGATCGCGAGCAGCGTCAACCCGCCGGCGCCGGCGATCGTCAGCGGCTCGAGGGTCGCGACGGCGCCGCTGGAGCCGATCCGGTCGAGCGCGGTGGTCGCTGGTGCTGGGCCGAGCGCGTTGACGAGTGACGGCGCCGCGGCAGAGATGCCGTCCTCGAATAGGACGGTGAGCATCCCGAAGACGCCGAGGATGCCGCCCGCGATTGAGAGCTGCGGTGTGTTCCGCCGGACCGCGTATGCGAACCAGATCGTACCGGCGATCAGGAGGAACGCGGCGATCGTGCTGATCGCGAGCCCGACCACCGTGGCGCCGTGGTGGTCGGCGATCGCGGCGACTTGTGTCGCTGCGTCGTTCGAGATCGTGGGTTGGACGAGCGTCGCGGCGATCACGACCACGGGCGCCGCGAGCAGCGCGGCCACTCCTGCCAGGGTTGTCTTCGACATCGGGTCTCCTTCGGTTGGTTATGAGTTCTCGGGCAGCGGTCGTTCCAGGACGGGCTCGCCGGGCATGCGGAGCAGTCGGGCGAGCGGGGCCGGGAACCACCAGTTCCAGCGGTCGAGCAGCGAGACGGCGGCCGGCACGAGCAGCGCACGCACGATCGTCGCGTCGAGCAGGATCCCGGCTGCGAAGCCCGTCGCGAGCACCTTCACGTCGGTTTGCGGACCGGCGGCCATCGCGACGAACGCGAGGAAGAGGATCAGCGCCGCGCTCGTGACGAGCCCTCCGGTGCGGCCGAGGCCGTTGACCACGGCAGGGCTCGTCAAGCCGGTGCGGTCGTACTCCTCGCGCATTCGGGCGAGGATGAAGACCTCGTAGTCCATCGAGAGGCCGAACAGGAACGCGAAGATCATCAGCGGGATCCAGACGTCGATCGCGTGCGTTGCCGGCAGGCCCCAGAGCGCGTGCGCCCCGTGCCCCTGCTGCCAGACGAGCACAACGACCCCCCAGGCGGCGCCCGTCGAGAGCGCATTCAGTGCGAGCGCCTTCAGCGGCAGCACCACCGAGCGGAACGCGCGGGCGAGCAGGACGAACGCGACTAGCGCGAGCAGGGCGACGAGTTGCGGGAAGGAGCCGTAGATCGCGGACGCGAAGTCGCTCATCACGGCGGTCTCGCCGCCGACCTGCGCTGGCGCCGCGAGTTCCGTAGCGGCATCCCGCACGCGTGAGAGCGTGTGTGCGCCGGCCGCCGAGGCGGGATCCGCGGCCGGCAGTACATCGATCACGGCGGTGCCGGCACGCTGCCAGTCGCGCGGGGCGACTGCGCCGCGGACGCCGTCGACGCGGCCTAGCACGGCGGCGACGCGATCGGCCGCGGCGGGCGTCGTCGCCACCTCGAGCGGCGAGAGGACGCCCTCGCCGATACCGGAACGCCGCAACGTCGCGAGGGCGTCGTGGGCTGGGCCAGCGTTCGAGAGCGCTTGGAGCTGCGCATCGCCGAGTCGCAGCGAGAAGGTCGGCACGAGCAGCGCGACGAGCACGACCAAAGCGGCGACGAGCGCGACGACGCGGTGCCGGACGACGAGCTCCGCCCAGCGCGTCCAGTGGGCGCTCGCGCGATTGCCGCGATGGATCCGCCGCCGGTCGAGCCGCGGCCCGGCGATGGTCAGCAGCACGGGCAGCAGCGTCGAGCAGGCGGCGACGCTGACAACCGGGATCAGCAGTCCGGCGTAGCCGATCGAGCGCAGGAACGGCACCGGCAGCGAGACGAGCGCGAGCAGACCGATCGAGACGGTGGTGCCGCTGACGAGCACGGCGCGGCCGGCGGTCGCGGCGGCCACGCGGACGGCTTCCTCGTTCGTGCGGCCCGCCTCCCGCTCCTCGCGCCAGCGCGAGACGAAGAGCAGCGCGTAGTCGATAGCGACGCCGAGGCCGATCAGCGCGACGAAATACTCGACGAGGAACGACACGTCGGTCGCGGTGGCCACTCCCCAGACGAGCAGGAAGGTCGTCGGGATCGCGGCCAGCGCCATTAGCAGCGGCACGAGCGCCAGCAGCGAACCGAAGACGAAGACGAGCACGCCGAGCGCGCCGACGATGCCGAATAGCTCCTCGCCGACGACGCTGAGACCCTGCTTTTGCGTCCCGGAGTCCTTGCTGAGCGCCGTGGCTCCGGTAACTAGGACCGGCGCGCCGGCGACGCGAGCGCCCGCGAGCGCGTGCCGCATTGCGTCGAGCGCGCCTGCGGCTGGCTGGCCGGTGCGGCGCGAGAGCGGCGGGTAGACGAGGGCGAAGGCGGTGCGGCCGTCCGCGGAGAGGAAGGCGCGGTCGCCGGTGGAGGCGTAGGAGGCGACGCGCGAGCCGGGCAGGGCGCGGCGGACCCGGGCGAGCGCGGCGCCGAGCTGCCGCCGCTGTGCGACGACGCCGCCGGGCACGTGGACGACGGCTACGAGCGGCTGCGAGGAGCCGCCGCTCCCGAGCGTGTGCTCGATCGCCTGCGAGGCGTCGTAGCCCGCGTAGCCGGGCAGCGTGTAGGTCTGTGAGAGCGCGCCGGTTGCGGGCTGCAGCGTCGCGAGGCCGGCGAGCGCGAGGCAGGCCCAGCAGAGGACGACGAGGCGCTTGTGACCAAGCGCGAGATCGGTGATCCGGGTCATGCCGCGAGCCTGCTGGTGCTCGCGGCCCGATACAAGCCTGCTCGCCTCCGATCTCGTTCCGGTTTTCCCCCGTCCGGCCAGGGGGCGGCCCCCGCTTGACGCACACGGGCCTGGGCGCGAGCATCGCAGGGC
>JBOGYJ010000241.1:0-6627 GCA_050696795.1 Solirubrobacteraceae bacterium
CGGCCGCCCCGCCCGGCAGGGCCGCGCCTCAGGCAGTTGCGCCCGAGACGGAGCTGCGCCTGGTATCGGTGCTGTTCGTCGATCTGGTCGGCTTCACGACGCTCTCGGAGTCGCGCGACGCCGAGGATGTCCGCGATCTCCTCGGCCGCTACTTCACGACCGCGCGCACGATCGTCGAGCGCTACGGCGGGGTGGTCGAGAAGTTCATCGGCGACGCGGTGATGGCGGTCTGGGGAGCGCCGCTGGCACTCGAGGACGACGCCGAGCGGGCGGTACGGGCGGGACTGGAGATCGTCGAGGCGGTCGCAGTGCTCGGCCAGGAGCTGGGCGCGGAGCAACTGCGCGCGCGCGCCGGGGTCGTGACCGGCCAGGCGGCGGCCGTCGAGAACCCGGGCGAGGGGATCGTCGTCGGTGACCGCGTCAACACGGCGTCGCGCGTCCAGTCGGTTGCCACTCCCGACTCGCTGCTGGTCGACGAGATCACGCGGCAGGTTGCCTCCGGAGCGATCCTGTTCGAGGACGCGGGTGAGCATCAGGTCAAGGGCAAGGCCGAGCCGCTGCGCCTGTGGCGCGCGCTGCGCGTGGTTGCGGGCGCCGGCGGCCGTGGCCGCGATGCCGGGTTGGAGGCGCCGTTCAGCGGCCGCAGCGCGGATCTGCGCCTGCTCAAGGATCTCTTCCACGGCGCTCTGGATCGCCGCGCCGCGCGCCTGGTCGCGATCTCCGGTGAGGCCGGGGTCGGCAAGTCACGGCTCGTCCGGGAGCTCACCAACTACACCGACGGCCTGGCCGACGTGTTCCTCTGGCACACCGGCCGCTGCCTTACGCACGGCGAGGGCGTCTCCTACTGGGCGCTGTCGGAGATGGTGCGCCAGCGTCTGGGAATCCCCGAGGACGCGGCCGACGAGGTGGTGACGGCGAAGCTCGCCGCCGGCCTCGCGGAGTGGGTCGAGGATGCCGCCGATCGTGACTTCATGACGCCGCGCCTCGGCGCGCTGCTGGGCGCGACGGAGAGCGCCCTTGGGCAGGCGGAGCTGTTCGCCGGCTGGCGCATGTTCTTCGAGCGGCTCGCGGCACACGAGCCGGTGGTGATGGTCTTCGAGGACATGCAGCGTGCGGATCGCGGGCTTTTGGACTTCATCGAGCAGCTGGTGGACTGGTCCGCCCACCTGCCGATCTTCGTGATCGTGCTGGCGCGGCCCGAGCTGGCCACGGCCCACGAGGGCTGGCCCGTCGGTCGCCGCGGCGCGACGACCGTGCAGCTCGACGCGCTCGATTCCGCGGACATGCGGACGCTTGTGCTCGGGCTGGTCGACGACCTCCCGGAGGACGCGGTCGAGCAGATCGTCGAGCGCGCCCAGGGCGTGCCGCTGTACGCGATCGAGACCCTGCGCTCGCTTGTCGACCGCAACGCGCTCGTCGAGCGCAACGGTCGTCTGACGCTCACCGGAGAGCTTGGCGAGCTCGAGGTGCCGCCCACGCTCAACGCGCTGTTGGCGGCACGGCTCGACGCCCTTGCGGCTGACGAGCGCGCGGTCGTCAGGGCGCTGTCGGTGTTCGGCGGATCCTTTCCGCGCCCGGCGGTCGCCGCACTCTCCGAGTTCGCCGACCCCGCGCTGGATGCCGCACTGGGCGGCCTCGTGCGCAAGCAGGTCCTCGTCGTGCGCGCCGACCCGCTCTCTCCCAACCGCGGTCAGTATTCATTCGCGCAAGGACTGCTGCGCACGGTCGCCTATGAGTCGCTGTCGCGGCGTGAACGCACGGCGCGGCACCTGGCAGCCGCCGCGCATCTGCGACGGGCGTTCGCCAACGACGGTGAGGAGGTCGCGGAGGTGATCGCGTCGCACCAACTGGCCGCTTACGAGGCGGCCGCAGAGGGCGCCGACGCCGACGCGTTGCGGATCGAGACGGTCGAGGCGCTGAGTCGCGCAGGCCAGCACGCCCGGGCGGTGGGAGCTCTCGATGTCGCACAGCGGCTCTACAAGCAGGCCGCCGAGCTCAGCGACGACGAGCTCGAGCGGGCGACGCTGAGCGAGGCGGCCGCTGAGATCGCCCTCACCTCTGGGCAGAGCGCCGAGGCTGTGGCGATACTCGAGCGGGTTGCGGCCGACCATGCGGCTGCCGGCCGCGAGCGCCAGGCGTTGCGCCTGGCCAGGTCGATCGCGCTCGGGCTCTGGCATCTGGGGCGCGGCGAGGAAGCCATCAGCCGTCTCGGCGCGGCGGTTGCGGCGCTGGACACCGACCCGCTCGTCGACCGGGACGGCGCCGAGTTGAACTCCGTGCTGGGTCGTCTCTATGCGATGCAGGGCGATCACGAGCTCGCCCGGCGACCACTCGAGGTTGCGCTGACCGCCGCGCAGGCGCTGGACGATCACGGGCTGCTGAGCGATGCGCTGAGCTCGCGTGCGGTGATGCTGCTGTACTCAGGCAGGCCGCAGGAGGCCGCGTTCACCTTCGCCGCGGTGATCGACATCGCGCAGCGCAACGACGTCAGCGCGGCGGTCCTCGGGCGCGCCCAGGTGAATCTCGGCAACACAGCCATGCTCTGGGATCTGCCCAGCGCACGTGGGCACATGGAGGCCGCGTTGGCAGGATCGCGGCGGACCGGGGAGCGTATCCGCGAGAGCATCAGCGCGGGGAACATGATGTACGTCGACCTGCTCGCCGGGCGCTGGGACGATGTCGATCGCGTCGCGCACGAGATGCTGGACGGCAACGAGCAGCGTCCCGGCAACGAGTTCATACGGCTGCACTGGGCTGAGCTGGCGCTCGCACGTGGTCAGGCCGACTCCGCGCGCGCCCAAGTCGAGGGGCTCCATCGCTGGCGGGACAGTCAGGATCCCGAGAACGCCGCGATGCACACCGCGATCCTGGCCGGGTTGGAGCTGGCCGAGCAGCGTCCCGACGATGCGCTCAACCTGGTGATGCCGATCCTCGCGCCCACCATCGAGCGTCTCAGCGCGGCCCACGACACGATCCGCATCGGCTGGCCCTTGGCGCTCGAAGCCGCGCTGGCAGCCCGTCGCCTCGATGAGGCCCGCGCCGTGCTCGGGCTGCTCTCGAACCAGCCCCGCGGTCTGGTCCCTCCTTACCTGCACGCGCAGCTTGCGCGTGGCCAGGCCCTGATCGCGATTGCCGCAGGCGAGGATCAGTCCCAGGTCGAGCCCGCGCTGCGCGGAGCGATCTCCCGCTTCACTGCGCTCGGCTATCCGTACTGGCTCGCCATCGCCCAGGCGGAGCTCGGGAGCTGGCTCGCCTCGCGCGGGCCTGAGCCCGGCCCTGAGCCCGGCCCTGAGCGGGGGCCTGAGCCCGGCCCTGAGCCCGGCCCTGAGCGCCGGGCCGAGCACGGGCACGTGGACGAGGCACAGTCGCTGCTGGAAGCGGCGCACGCCGAGCTCACCCGCCTGGGCGCGCAGCCTCGCCTGGACGCCTACTTCGGTGCCCGCGCCAGCCAGGCGGAGGGATCCTCGACCTCCTCGAGTGTCGGCAGCGCCGCCGGCGTCGAGAACAGGTAGCGCAGCGCCTCGGGCCCACGCGCTCGGACGATCTCGTCGCAGAAGATCTTCCCGCGTTCGTACTGCTTGAGTTTCATCTCCAGCCCGAGCAGCCGGCTGACGAGGCGGCCGAACGGCGACTGCACGGTGCGGCGTTCATCGAGCGCGCGGCGCAGCTCCGGTAGCGAGGGCAGCAGCTCGGGGGCGACCGCGTCCATCACATGCTCGGCGTGTCCCTCGATCACCGCCATCACGGCCTGGGCTCGGTCCATCACCGCGCGCTCAGGCTCCGAGGCGAGCATGCCCAGCAGGTCCGCTCTGAGCAACGCCCGCCCCACGCGCTCGACGGTGGCGCGGTCGGGCAGGTGCAGCGGCCGGCGCTGGGTCATGCGGGCCTCGGCGCTATCCAGCAGTTCGCGGATCAGGCCGGCCAGGTGATCCTGGAGCCAGGGCACCCCGCCGAACTGCACAGCATGCGTGACCTCGTGCAGCGCCACCCAGGTGACGAACTCGCGCTCGTCGGCCTCGAAGCGCCGGACCGCATCGCCGAGGTTGGGCATTACGAACAGCAGGCGCGGGGGCCGTCCGTCGGCGCGCTCCTTCAGCAGCACCAGCTCGTACTGACCGAGCACGCGCTGTGCGAGGTAGCCGACCAGCAGGCCGATCTCGCTCGAGCCGGTCACGCCGAGCCACAGTTCGGCGGCGGGCTTCACGGGTCCCAAGCGTTCGGTGAGCCGTTCGAGCATCGGCTCGATCAGCGCTCTGGTGGATGCCATGTTGGCGGCGACCCACTCACGGCGGCTGACTGCCTCCGGCGCCGGCAGCCGGCCCGTCGGCACGAGGCCGGTATAGGCGACGACCCGTCGCTGGGCGTCCTCGACGATCGGGCCCAGGTCGATCTGCGGCAATGGCGCGCGACCCTCGCCCGCCACCTTCGCGGCGATCCACTCGGCGACGATCCAGTCGATCACGCGTGCAGGCATACCGCTTCCAGCTCGGCCAGCGTCGCCGGTGTCCGCGCCGCCACGACCGGTGAGTGGGGGACGAGGTCAAGCGGGGCCGCCAGCCGCTGCTCGAACTTGGGGAAGCTGACGAGGCCGCCGGCCTCGCGCACGATCAGCTGCGCGGCGGCGGCGTCGACCGCGCGGCAGCCCCGGAGCGACACGAGTCCGTCGAAGCGTCCGGCTGCGACCTGGCAGAGCGACGGCGCCATCGCGCCCAGGGCTCGTAGCCGGTAGGCGCGCTCGATCAGGATGTCGATCGAGCCCTTGAGCCAGCGCGGGTCGGCGGACTCGATGCCGACAACCTCGATGCGGCCATCCGGGCCACGACGCTCGCCCAGGCCCGGATCGAGGCGACGGTCGTTGAGGAAGGCGCCCTCGCCGCTGGCTGCCCACCACTCCTCGCCCGGGCCGAAGTCATGCACGAAGCCGAACTGCACGTCGGCCATCGTCGCGCCGGTCGCGACCGCGACCGACAGCGCGTGATGGGACAGTCCGCGCTTGGCGTTGAGCGATCCGTCGATCGGATCGATCACGACCAGCACGCGCGCATCGCCGAAGTCGACCGCGCCGCGCTCCTCGGAGATCGCGCTGAACCGCAGACCGCGCTCGTGCAGCCGGTCGAGCTCGCCGAACACCAGCGTCTCGGCGGCGTCGTCTATCTCGAGCGTGTGGTCCCCGCCGCTGCCGGTGGTACCCGTCTCGACCGCGCGCTCGGCGGTGGTCGCACGACCCGCGAGCATCGCGCCGATCGCCTCGGTTCCCCGGCGGCAGGCGTCAAGCCAATCCGCGTGTGTCACCGACCGAGAGTTGCCCATCGCCAGCCTATGCTGTCAGACCACGTGCCTGAGCTTGCCGCGACTGTCCTCGATCCGGCCACGCTGGTCGGCCACAGCGGGAGCCCGCTGCTCCTGCTCGGCTCGGCCGGCAGCGGCAAGACGCGGCTGATCCTCGATCGCTTTCTATGGCTTGTCGAGCAGGGAACGTTGCCGGAACGCATCGTCCTGCTCCTACCCTCGGCCGCCCGCGCCGACGCCGCCCGTACCGTGCTCGAGGCGGAGCTGCGCGACGGCTACAGCGAGCTCGTCGTCGTCACTCCGGCGCAGCTGGCGGCCGCCGTGCTGCGCCGCTCGGCCAGCCGTCGCGACCTGCTCGAGGCGACGCTCAGCGCCGGTGACCGCGTGGCGATGCTGGCGCAGCGCATCGACGAGCTGCCGCTCCAGCATCACGACATCGGCGGCAACGCCGGCGCGC
This sequence comes from Solirubrobacteraceae bacterium, assembly GCA_050696795.1. Lineage (GTDB taxonomy): Bacteria > Actinomycetota > Thermoleophilia > Solirubrobacterales > Solirubrobacteraceae > Palsa-465. Next base: position 5,747 of record JBOGYJ010000241.1, read on the forward strand.
TGTTGGGCAGCTTCGTGCGGCGGATAGATCGGCTCAAGGCAGAGTTGATCGACGCGGCCGAGTTCGCGGCCTGGGCCGAGCGACAGGCCAGCCCGCGGGAGCGCGAGTTCGCGGCGATCTTCCAGGCGCACGACCGCATGATGCGCGAGCTCGGCGCCTGCGATGGGGGCGACCTCGTGCGGCTCGCGATCCGACTGCTCGAGGATCAGCCCTCCGCCCGCCAGCCCTTCCAGCACGTGCTGATCGACGACGCGCAGGAGCTCGACCTCGGCCCGGCGCTGCTCGCGCGCACGCTCGCGGCGGGCGCGCTGACCGCCGCCGGGGACCCGCTCGCCGCCGTCTGGCGCTTTCGCGGCGCCGGTGCCGCGCGACTCGACTGGTTCGAGACGCCGGGAACCAAGGTCGTCCGCCTGCTGACGTCCTACCGCTGTCCCGCGGCGGTGCGCGACGCCGCCTTCGCCGTGGCGCTCGGCAGCGGTGGCGCTGCGTCGGGCTGGCTGGACAGCGGTGCAGGCCCAGAGGGAGGGCGAAGCAGCGGCGAGCCCGTACTGGAATCGACAATATGTTTCTGGCGCTGCGAGAGCGAGCGCGCGCAGGCGCAGGCGGTGGCCGCCGAGATCGAGCGCCTGGTCTCGCGCGAGCAGGTCGATCCCGGCCAGCTGGCGGTGGTCGTCGGCGACATCGCGCATGATGGGCAGGCGGTGGCGGTGGCGCTCGAGGAGCGCGCGGTGCCGCACCGGGTCGTGGGCGACGCGGCCTTCTTCCAGCGCGCCGAGGTGCGCGACCTGCTGGCCTGGCTGCGGCTGCTGGTCGACCCCGGCGACGCCGGCGCGGTGGTGCGCGCGCTGGCCCGCCCGCCGGTCGAGCTGCGGGCAATCGAC
>JBOGYJ010000242.1:0-14997 GCA_050696795.1 Solirubrobacteraceae bacterium
TGCCGTTACGCGTGTGCTCATAATCCCGGCGGGCGCTCTTCGCCTTGCCGGCCTCAGGCGGCGTGTCGGGCCCAGGCGGCGTGTCGGGCCGCGCGAGGCCCTTCGCCTGGATGCTCGTCTTCTCATCGATCGAGAGCACCAGCGCGTTCCCGGGCGGATCGATGTACAGGCCACACAACTCGCTGCAGCGTTCCTCGAAGCCTCGAAGTACGGCTGATCGAAATCGGTCATCACCCAAGTCGCGGTGGAGTCAGGCAAACGCAAGAGCGCGACGTTTCGCTGGGCGTGCAACCATCGCCTGCGTAACGCTCTCGCGGTCTTGGCGCACAGCAGCAAAGCTTTGGTGCTCCTAGGCTACTGGCCGCCGGCTACCGCGCCTGTCCCTCTCCGGTCGCCATTCGGGGCGGTGCCGCATCGACGACGGTTGTCACCAGGCCGGTGTGTACGTCGTACACATGGCCTGAGATCGTGATCCGCTGCGAGATCCGCGGGTCGCCCAACAGCCGCTTAGCGTCAGCTTTGACAGTGGCGGCGGGATCGAGCACGGGGAGCTTGGCCAGCTCTTCCTCGTCATAGCCTGCGCGCTGCGCGAACCCGTGGCGCAACTCCTCGTCGGCGAGCAGCCCACTGCCGCAATCGCTGTGGTGGATGATCGCGACTTCGAAGTACGGGCCCTCCGGTGCCTTGGCCTCCACCAGGTAGCCGATGTAGGCAAGATCCTGGATGACGGCGGGCGTAACCCGGCCGCCGATCGTGCGTGCGACGATCACGTCGGCGAACTCCAGTTCGAGGAAGAGCGCCGGGTCGGTGCGGGCATCGACGCAGGCGATCACGTACAGGCCCTGGTGGGGCAGGAATGGCAGACGCGGCGTCTGACGCCACCTACCCCCGTCGGCGTAGTGGCGGTTGCGGTCTGCGAGTGCGGCCATCTTGGTCATCTCGTATCTCATTTTCGTTTGTCGGTGCGGCTTGGAGGCTGGCATCGCTTGTCGGTTCTGCGGTGCGTCGGCTGGTACCGTGAAGGATCGATCGATGAATGCCGGTCGCCAGCGGCGTTTGCGGGTGAGAGCCTTCAGAGATTCTGAGGTGCGGCGAATCGGTAGAAGAGCAGACCGTCCCCGGCGTCGCGGACGATGGACATGAGCATCTCGGCGAAGGCTTCCTGGATTGCGGCGTGCTCGAGCGGCCCGCCGTTGAGTGCTTTCATCCCGATGTCATGGCTGAGCTGCTCGACCGCCGCGCGAGCGCCCTCATCGCCGACCCAGATGTTGTTCGGCCGGGCTGAGACGCTGCCGGCCTGCTCGAAGAGGTTGCCGAAGTTCAGGTTGAACGCCTTCGCGACGGGTCCGCTCGTGTTGGCTTTGACGTACTCGGCGACCGATGCGTACCCGGCCGGTGGTGCTTCGTCACCGAGTCGGTTTGTGGCGTCGATGATGACTTGGGCGCCCAGGTTGGTGACGCCCGCAAGAGCGTCTGCTACCACTGAGCTGGGTACGGCGAGCAGCACTACGTCGGCGCCGGCGGCGTCCCCGCCGTCCCGCCCGAGTTCGGTCACTTCGTGCCCGGCGGAAGTCCACAGCCGTGCGAGCGTTCCCCCGATCGTGCCTTTGCCGATTGTCGTGATCTTCATGAGTAATCCTTTTCGTCTGTTCTGTCGTTTTCGTTGGTTCGGTTCGAGATACTGGCCATGCGCGACGCGCATGCGCGTGGTTCATGTGCCGGACGACACTTGTGAGGGTGCGGCCGGCTGGTCGGAGCGACGGAGCAGAAAGCCGGCGCTGGTGGCTACGCCGGCGACCAGCAGCGCGCCGAAGATCAGCAGCGCGGTCTTGGGGGCGACGTGCTGGGCGAGTACGCCGAGGCCGACAGCTGGGATGCTGAGGCCGATGTAGCCGGCAAGGAAGAACGAGGCCAGCGCGCCGGCGCGGCTGGCGGGGTTGCTGAGGGCGATGACGGTGCCCAGCGAGCTCTTGAAGTAGGCGCCCCCGCCGGCGCCGAGCACGGCCCCACCGGCAAGGAACAGCCACAGGCTGGGTGTGCTGAGCTGTACCGCCACGACGATGGCGGCCGACCCCGCGGTGATCCACAACGCGCCGAAGCCAGCAAGTGCCTGTCGCTCGAAACGGCTGGGCAGGACCTGTGCCGCGACCGCTGCGGCGAACACGAGGAAAGCCACAGCGCCCGCCAGGGCGAGCGAGGGGTGATGCAGCGGCCCGGCGAGGAACGTCGGGGCGAGGGACATGAAGAAGGCGAGGGCCGCAAAGGCGATGAAGGCGCCGATCAGCGCGCTGTAGAAGGGGCCGCGTGCCTGGGCTGGTGCCTTGATCTGCTGGGGGTGGTAGCGGGGCCGGTCGGCTGGCTTCAGAGTGCGTGTCTCGGGGGCCAGGGCGAGCCCAACGGCTCCGGCTGCCATCAAGCCGAGGAACACGAGGTACGGGACGGTCAGCGGCTTGGTGACCCACTGCGCGAGGATGCCTGCGATCAGCGGTCCGGTGCCGATGCCGCCGAGGTTGGTGGCTGCGCTGACGATCTCCGCGCGGCGGCGGGTCGCGGTGGGGCGGCGCGCGGCGTGCAACTCGGTGATCCAGGCGGTCGCGGTGGCGGTCGTCGCGCCGACGGCGACGCCGCCGATGAGACGGGCGACGATGAGCCCGGCGAGATCGCGCCAGACGAGGAACAGGCCGGCGCTCAGCGCGGCGGTGAGCAGCGCCGGGATCATCACCCGGCGGCGACCGTACCAGTCAGAGACGTGCCCGACGGTGAACAGCCCGAGGATGACGCCCACGGCATAGACGGCGTAGATGATCGTGATCGTCAGCGAGCCGAAGCCGTCGCGCGCTGCGTAGAGGCCATAGAGTGGCGTCGGCACCGCCGAGAAGCCCAAGATGACCGCGAACGCCGCCGCGACCGACCAGAACCCGGCGCCGTGCCTGATTCCGGCTGGCTCGGGCTTTGAGAAATCAGCAGCATGCTGCCAGCGGTCTGGCCCTGTGCTGCCGGGCCGCTGGCGCAGGTCTGCACCAGAACCCTGCACGGGCAGGCTCGGTTGAGGTGACAAGCTGGTGGACATCGATGACTCCGATCTAGGTTGCATCTGTTTGTTCTGGACGAGGCACGTGCTAGCTGAGCGCTAGCTGATGCTCGTGGTCGCTCGGGTGAGCGGTCATCGCATCGTTCGGATGACTAATAAGGGCTCGTGTCGCGCGGGTCGCCGGTGGGCGCACGGCGGATCTCCAGCAGTTGCAGGCCGAGCGCCTCGAGGTGGTGGATCGCGCCGTAGAGAGCGGATTGGTCGGGCAGCGAGCCGGTCAGCAGCGTGTCCTGACCGCTTCGGCTTGCGGCCAGCGTCGGGAACGCCTGCATCATTGTCGGGCCGATCGCCCCACGGACGCGGATCTCATAGCGGCGGGTCTCGCTACTGCCGGTCGCTGTGTTGTTGGCTGACATCCGGTTAGCGTCGGCGTCGCGGGGGTGAGCGTGCATCGCATCGTCTGGATGAATCACGGCCTGGTGCCGGGCTGCGATCATGAGGGTCGTGGCCGACTCGGGAGCTGCTGTCGGATCCGCCGGCTCTGGTATACGGCTGGTTTCGCGGCCGGGCCTGTTTGAGCTGCTGGGCGACGCGGCGCGCCCCATGGCCTGTGCGCCGAATCAGCCCGTCCGTGAACCGGCAGAGCCTGATCAGGAGCGCCCGGGAGCTGCTCGTGGGTTCATCGTAGGCCTTCGTCGCGGGCGAGCGTTTGCGGCGCGCTTGAAGTCGTGTTGATGTCGGTATGGTCGCTGTGCAGCAGGCGTGGCCGCAGACGCAGGTAGGCGTAGAGACCGCCGAGCCCGGGGACCCAGAGCGCGATCGCGTGGTAGATGAGGGTCGCGGCGGCGGCGCGCGCGGGCGATACGCCGTAGAGCACCAGCGCGGCGGTCAGGCCGACGTCCAGCACGCCGATCCCGCCGGGGATCGGCAGCGAGTTCGCGACGTAACCGATGCTGTAGGCCATCATCAGCGCTGGGACGCCGGGTGGGTGCCCGAGCGCTTCCAGCGCGACCCATAGGACTGCCATGTCAAAGCCGAGGTAGCCCAGCGCGGCCAGCGGCCGCCAGCTGGCCCGGCGGGTGAAAGTCGTCCGCGCGGCCTCCCTGACTCCGGCGCTGATCGCGCCCACCCAGCGCGGGGCATGCGGGCGGGCCCGCAGGAACCACGGCAGCGCCCCAACCGCGAGCGTCGCGGGCAGCGCGATGATCGTCGGCAGCGCGGCCCGGACGAAGTCGTGCGGGCCGGGCACACCGGCGATCAGTGCCAGGCCGGCCCCGACCAACGCCGCGCTTGAGACCCCGGCACTGAGGAAGAACAGCCCTTCGGATCGGCGCACGATGTAGCGGGTGGGCGCGCCGGCGAGGTGCATCAGCCAGCCGCCGATCGCCAGCCCGCCAGCGCCGCCGGCCGGTAGGAGCGCCCCGGAGGCCAGCTCGGTCCAGGCGAGCCTCCTCGCGTCGCGTCGCGGCACATGGTTGAAGAACAGCCGGAAGACCGCGACGAAGCTGAGCTCGGAGGCGACTTCAAGGGCAACCCCGACGACCATCCAGGCCGGGCCGACGCGACGAATCTGATTAGCGACGCCGCGCAATCCGGGCACCGCGGCGAGCAAGGCGATCGTCAGCACCACAAGCAGCACGAGCATCCCGACACGCCTCCCGACCCGCGGCGGCCTCAAAGGCCGGCGCCCCGCGACGCGGCCCCGGCGGTCGCCATCGGCCCCACGGTTATCGTCGTGCACCGTCGGCGGCCGACGCGGGGCGACCCGCCGCCAGGGGGAGAGGACGGACATCAGGCGGCTTTCCCGACTGGCTCGCGAGCAGGTCGCGGACGTCCCGTTCGGCTGGCGGCAGCAGAGCGCTCACGCGCGGCTTGATTGTTCCCGGCTGGTGCGCCCAGCCCCTGCGCCACGCGCCATAGCGGGCTCACCGGCCCTGTGGCCTTGATCGCGTCGTGGTAAGCGTCGATGATCTTGGCCGACACCCCCGGCCACGCGAAGCGCTCCACATCGGCGGCGGCGACAAGGCTCATCCGCGAGCGGCGGTCAGGCTGCTCGGATAGCTCACGCAGCGCCGCACTGAGAGCCTGCGCGTCCCCTGGTGGGACGAGCAGGCCATTTATGCCATCGCGGACCACGTCGCGGTAACCGGCAATGTCGGAGGCCACCGCGGGCAAGCCGGCTGCGAACGCCTCGGTGAGTACCATGCCGAAGCTCTCGCCGCCAAGCGACGGGGCGCACAGGACGTCCGCCAGCTCGAGCTCACGTCGCTTTGCGTCGTCGTCGAGCGTCCCGAGCGCGTAGATGCCGCGCCGGTCGTGCAGCACCGAGGCGACATGCTCGGGCGAGGGCCCGATCAAGACCAGGTCCGCCGGAATCTGCGCGCGCAGCGTCTCGAACGCGCGCAGCAGCACCGGCAGGCCTTTGCGCTTGACGGGCTGGCCGACGAACACGATCCGCAACCGGTCTCCGGAGGGCTTCTGGGCCGCGCGCAGCGGCCGCTCGGGGTTGACGTGCACCCCGTTGGGGATGATCCGATACTCGCCGCCGAACCAGCGCCGTCCCGTCCAGGCGGCGGCCTCAGACACCGCGATCCGGACGCGCAGCCTCCCGAGCACCCGCCGGGCACCCAGGAGGTTGGCGATTGCGTTCGGAAACGGCTTGTCAGAGAAAGCGTGAAAGGTGCCGACCAGTGGCAGGCGGGTGCGGTCGGCCGCTACCCAGGCGATCGCCGGCGCGACCGGCTCGTGGATGTGCACCACGTCATAGCCGCCGGAGCGAAGCTCCTTGAGCATCGTGGCCACTCCGCACGGCGTGATCGATAGGTTCGAGATCGCACCGTTGGCTCTGATGCCGACCGTGCGCCCGAGCGATAGGAGGTAGTCGGGCGCCTTCAGCGGCTGCGGCTCCGCGCCCCGATGGAGCAGCAAAGAACGGCGGCCAGGTGGGTCAAACGGCGCCAGCACGCGGGCGTAATGCCCTGCGCTGCAGAACTGCTCGGCCAATGCCTCGACGTGACGTGTGACGCCCCCTGGGTAGCTCCACGAGTACGGCGAAACGAGTGCGATCCGCATCGCACGAGGTCAACTCGTCCGCGCCGGCGCGGCGGCCGGATCGCTCGCGTTTGGCCACCTCTCGGGGAGGCGCTGCTTGAACGAGGACGCGAGTGCGCCCCCGCCCATCACATCGCCGAAAGCGGATTCGCGCCCGCGGCGAGAGCGACGCGCGTATTGCCTGGGTCTGAGGTGCTTCGACATCAGAGCCTCCGTTTAGTTGCCGCCGTGTCGGCTGCGTGAGGGAGGCTCCCCCCCAGCATTGTGAGTCTGCGTCACAAGGTTCGGATGATTCGACCCTTCACAGACCGATGCCGCAGCCGAGCGCGCATGCTGACAAAGCGACGCCGGGCCCGAAGTTGGCCGTGAGACACGCACGGAGCTCACCTGAGACATCGCGACTCCGGGTCCAAATCGTCTGATCCATGCGAATACGCGTCGCATTGCCATCACCAACGATTCGGCCATGCGAGCTTCGCGCGTCAGCGCGACGCGCCGAGCAACATTGGCCCCACATCCGGATCTGACCGACGGCAAACCGACCAGACGACCGGGGTTCGCCGAGGCAGTGCCGGTAGGCGGCAGCAAGTGGCCGCCTCCGAAGTGTTGGTCGCGGGTGAGCTGAGCGACCTGTTCACGGGCCCGTGATCGAGCATCCGGCCTTCCCCGTCGAGCCATGGGCGGTGCTCGAGACGGAGCTTCAGCTCGACAGGCTCGCGCAGACGGAGTCGTTGTTCGCACTGGCCAACGGCCATTTCGGTCTGCGTGGAACCCTCGACGAGGGCGAACCGTCCGGCCTCCCCGGCACATACCTTGGGGGCCTCTACGAGATCCGGCCGCTGCCGTATCCCGAGGGCGGCTATGGCTACCCCGAGGCGGGGCAGGCCGTGGTGAATGTGACCAACGGCAAGATCATCCGGCTGCTGGTCGAGGACGAGCCGCTCGATGTGCGCTACGGCGAGCTGCGACGCCACGAGCGCTCGCTGGATCTTCGTGCCGGGGTGCTCCGCCGCAGCGTCGAATGGGTCTCGCCAACCGGGCGGTTGGTCGCAGTCACGGCGACCCGGCTGGTGTCGTTCTCCCAGCGGGCGGTCGCAGTCATCCTCTACGAGGTCGAGCCTCTGGACGGGGAAGCGCCAGTGGTCGTGCAGTCAGAGCTCGTAGCCAGCGAGCAACTGCCGCCGAGTGACGACGATCCGCGCACCGCGGCGGCATTAGAACTAAACGGAGAGGGGGGATTCGAAACCCCGATGGACTGAAAGCCCATACCGGTTTTCGAGACCGGTGTGTAACCCCTGAATCGCCTATAAACACTGGGATTTTGGCTTCGATGGAATGAAAAAGGGAATGAAAACTCATCGAGCTGCACGCTGCTGTTGGTTCGCGGTCAGGGACGCGGCGAGCGTGTCTCGCGCACGGAGGATGTCCTCGGGCAGCGCGTGGGTGTAGCGCGCCAGCGTGATCTGCGCTGCGCCGACCTGCCGCTCAGGGGCCGCGTGGCCCATCAAGACAGACGCGATCTTAGGCGGCACCCCGGTGGCGCCCGGCGTCGTATCCAAGATCTGCATACGCGGTCGCCCTGTGGATCGTCTCGCTCACCGAGATCGGCGAGTCCGAGCGGCGCGCTTGGATTGAGCGTGGGTCCGAGCCACCTCGTCCGGGCCGTTTCGCAGAGCTGATGCCGGCCGGACTGGGAGGTATCGTGCCCCTCCGAGCAAGAGGGTCGGGCCGAACTGATATGGAGAGTCGTTTGTCAAGGGGTGCGCCATGATTTTCCTGCTTTGGCTGGCTGATTGACGGAGTGCTGTGGTCGGCTGGGTGGGTGGCGGTCCGGCAGGCTGATGCGCGACGCGGGTCAGACTGATATGCGCGGGTTGTCGGGTTGGCTACCGGTGCCGCAGGACCATGGTTCGTCGTGGGGAGCCGCTGTCTAGGATCGAGCGTGGCCAGCCGTGGGGCGGGTTGCTCATAGTTCGATCGCGGGTTCCCCGCGCGTTGCCGGGCCGCCACCGACCCAGCCGACGGGATGGCGTGTCGGGTTGTGTTGCGCTACTCGATTTGGGTGATCGACCAGCAGAACCCGGCGAGCTCGCGGGCGGCGGCGACAGCGATCAGCGTGCGGCGCTTGTTGCGGGCCTCAAGGCGGGTCCAGACGCGGTGCAACCGTAGCTGTGCTTTCCAGGCGACCGCGACCGCCGCTGGGGGCTGACCGTTCTGGCGGTCGGTCAGTGCCTTGCCGTGGTTCGGGCGTGGCCGGTAGTTCCAAGCTGCTTCGACCAGCAGCCTGCGGGCGTGCCCGGACCCGGTTTTGGTGATCGCCCCCAGCCGGCGGTTCTGCCCGGTCGTGTTCTCAGACGGGACCAGCCCGATGTAGCTCATCAGCTGCTCGGCTCTGGCGAACCGTTCGAAGTCACCAATCTCGGCGCACAGCCCGACCGCGGTCAGCGTGTCGATGCCGCGCAGGCATCTGAGCCGTCCGACCTGCACGCTCCACGGGCAGCTGGGCAGCAGCCCGATGATCTGGCGCTCGAGCTGGCCGCGGCGGATCACGAGCGCGTCGATCGCGCCACGGACATCGAGCAGCGTGCTCTGCGCCGCCGGCCACTCAAGCTCAACCTGGGCCAGCCATTGGCGGTGACGCTCGGTCCACGCGCTGCCGTCATCAAACCGGATCCCGTGGCGCAACAACAGCTTTGAGCAGCGATGCCGGGCACGCATCAGATCCATCCGCACGCTCTCGCGGGCGCGCACCAGGTCACGCAACGCCTCCTCCTCCGGGCCGGGCACCCGCACCGGATGCAGCTTCCCCGCCAGCAGCAACCTGACCAGATGCTCAGCGTCACGACGATCGGTTTTCACCCGGTCACCCGACGCGCGCGGGATCTTGCTGGGTGCCGCGATCACGCACCCCACACCGCGCGTCGCGAGCTCCCGCGCGAGCCCATAGCCGGTCGGGCCGGCCTCATACGCGACCAGCACCGGTCCCGGCAACGCCGCACAGAACCCGGCGGTCTGTCCGGTCTCGCCGCTCATCGTGAAGCACTGCAACTCACCGGTCTCGATGTCCAGGACCGCCGCGACGATCTTCGCCGCGTGCACATCCAGGCCAACGGCAGTTCTAGCCTTGCCCATGGCTGGTTCCTCCAATATGCGGTTGTGGGTCGCCGCGCGGGTGGAGCCGCGTGGCTGAACAACACCCCCACAAACCATCCGGGGGAGCCAGCCCGTTTTTACCGACCAGGCCGGACGCCGTTCAATCCATATTGTCTAGTCGCGGCGAATCGCAAACTCGCCGCTGTCGCCGATCGTGAATTCTCACCCGTCCTCGTCGTAGGGTTCGACCATCTCACGCGACGCCGCGAGCGTGCCACTAACCGAGACGACGCGGAGCGGCTGGACAGTTGCTTCGACGCTAACGCCCGTCTGCTGTCCGACCCAGCCCTGGAGCCTGGCGAGCACCTGATCGAAGTCGAGATCCAGCATCCGGGTGTCGTGTCCCACATTCAAAGAATCCCGGGAACGCCTGACGACACGAGTGAACCGCCAGGCGAGAGGCTGCGGACACCTGACGGCGGCCGCGCGCGGGAGATCACCGGCGTTGGCTATGAGCCGGCGAGCATCGCGTCGATGAACTCGTTGACGGCTGCTGCTGCGAGCGCGCGGTTCTGTTCGTCTGACGCGGACGGGTCTGCGCGTTCTGATTCGGCTGCGAAGCCTTTGGGGCCCGGGCTGGTGACTGAGTAGAACCGCTCGCGAACTTCTAGGAATATTGACTTGAGCCCTGGGAGCCGGTCAGCGAGGCTGCCGTTCAGCAGCCATTGTGCGGCGTCGGTCGGTCCGCCGGCGCGGTTGTGGAGCAGGACGAAGGTGAGGTCGTAGAAGTCTTTGTCCTTGCCGCGATAGCGGACCGCGACGCACTTGGTGAGCAGATATCCGCCGAGCCCCGCGAACCGGATCGTGACGGTTGTCGGTCCGCGGCCGGGGATATCGGCGGTCAGCTCGCGGGTCGTGAAGTCGTGCGCGACGTACCCGGTGCCGCGGAGGTTGTTCGCGCGCAGGGTTTGGCAGCCGGGGATCGCGATGATCCCTTCGGGCTCGGTGTCGAGGTCGCAGAGGAATTCGAGCTTGACCGGATACCCGTCGATCCGACCGCGCCAGCGCCAGCCGTTCTGGTGTGTTTCGGCCTCGAAGCCGGCTGTGAGCAGCGCGGTCTCGATCCGGGCGAGTCCGGCGGTTTGCTCGAGGTGGACGACGAGCAGCATGTCGACGTCGCTGGTGCCCAGGTGCTGCGGGCCGGTGCCTTCAGTCAGGATCTCGGGCATCAGCCCGCCGAGCACGATCAGCGGCGCGGTGCCGTCGGCGATGTGCGCTGCGAGCGTGCAGAGCGCCAGTTCCGCACGCGCGCGGGCCTGCGGTGAGCGCTCCTCCTCACCAGCGAAGTCAGCCATACACTTGGCTCTTCTTGCGGTTCAGCATCGCTGTGATCTCAGTGGTGTAGAGCGATCCGGGCGGGTCGAATAGATCGAAGACCTCGAACAGGTCGCGCACGATCGAGCGCACCACGCTCGGTAGATCCTGGGCGATCTCTTCCGGCGTGAGATGTACGAACACGGCACGGTTATCGTCGTGCGCAATGTGGCCGGGCGCGAAGTCCCACCGGTCAGACGTGAGCGCTGTGATCTCGCGGCCCTCGAGTCCTTCCCAGCGGGCGAGGAACTCGATCTTCTCGGTGCTGACGTGGCGGGCCATACGGCTAGCGTGGAGCAGCGCCTCGGCCGTGCGCCAGACAGGCAAGACCGGGTCCAAGGCCGAGCCTGGATTGCCGGTGATGCCGTCTTCCTGGTAGCCGCGTAGCAGGAACAGCTTGAGGTCGGGGGTCGCACGCCAGAAGTCGGAGTGCTCGTAGTTACGAGTCGCGTCGTCGCGGAACCAGCACTCCAGAGCACCGTTGCGTAGTTCAGGACGGAACCCGTCACGAGTCGGCACCCACCAGACCGGCCAGCCCGACTCATCCCCCTCAACCAATGTCAATGCCTCTTGAAGTTCTCGGAACTGGAGCGTCGCGTCAGGCAGCCAATACGAAACCGACCACGCGCCGCTGTCGTAGATTGTCGGTACGTCGTCGAGTTCTTTTTCGATCCGCTTCTTGAGCCTGATACGGCACGCCCTGTCCAAGGCGTTCATGTCGGCAGACGTGACCCGTCTCGCCGGGGGTCGTAGGTTGCGCATGATCACTTCTTCGCGCAGGTGCTGTGCGGCGTCCTGGCCGCGTCCACCCAACGCGAGCAGATCGGCATACACGCGTGGGGTGGAGGCCAGCCGGATACCGTCGTGCCGGTCGGCAAGGGCTAGTAGGCGTTCGCCTGCGCTGCGGAACTCGATCCGCCCACCGCTCTGCACCTCACGGATCGGCACGTCCTCCATCAACATCGTCAGCGGACCTCGGAATGCCAAGTCCTCGACGTAGACCTGCAGAGCGGGAATCGTCGTAGCGAACGGAGCAAGCTGCTCAGCAGCAGCCCACCCGGTGACGGCCCAGCGGATGTCGTGTTCGTCCAACGCCGGTGCGAGCTGATCGGTGAGGAACTGCATCGGGTCGTTGAAGATCCGCTCCGCGAACCGCCGCTCCGCTGCTGTCGATGTGATCGCGTCGGTCCAGGCGTCGAGCAGCCGGGGCGGGTCGATTATCTGCCGGGTCGCGCCCGGGCCGCGCTGCGTGCCCGACTTCGCGGTCCAGCCCTCAGCATCGAACGCGCCGAGCACCTGCGAGACCTGCGGCGTCGACCAGCCTGTTAATCGTGCGATCTCGGCGGTCCGTACATCAGACGGCGACTTGCTGTGCAGCAGCGCCTCAGCGACCGACAGCGCCGACGGCGACCACGAGAACGCACCAGCGTCCGACCCGGCCTCCGGCTCGACGTCGCGCACGACCAGCAGACCAGGCGCGACGAGATGCGCGCTCCCGGTCCCGTCGACCCAGCTCGCGCCCCGCTCGTCGAGCAGCTTGCGTGACCCGGGGGACAGGTGCCGGGCGACCACAACCAGATCCTCCGGCCAGGTTTCATCCACGCCGCGGATGGCACGATCCACGTCTGCGGGCCAGCCAGCCCCAGCCCAGATCACCCGCAGACGATGAACGTCGGACCGCGCGCGAAGCAGGACCCCCACGCTGGCATCATCGGGCTCGACGGCAGCCACAACCGCCACGCCGTCAAGCGCGCGATCGAACGCAACCAGGATCTCAGAATTCATTAAGCCAGCCGTATTCGCTCAGAAAGCAAATAATACACCTATGGCAAATAAGGCTGATTCGGGTCAAATCTCGACCCCAACGCGCGCCGCCGGTGTCTCGAAGGCCTCTCCAAAAGTCTGTGTGAATCGGCGCCGGCCGTCACAATGGTGCTCCGGGCAACGGTTCCAGGTCAACCGCACCGTGTGCGGGGTCGCGGGAATCCGACTCCAGACCGCCACCGCTACGAATCAGCGACGGACACGCGGATTCCCGGGTTTTTGGCGTCGAGATGACCCCTACACGCGATAAAAGCCGATAATCGTGCCAGATACAGGAGTGCCTCGCGCTGTTGCGCTCGCGGGAGCAGCGGTTGGCCGGCAGGTCGAAGCGATCGTGGACACCCCGTGACAGGGCGGCTTGCGGGGCGTATGCATGCGCAGAGACCAGGCGCCGTCTCGGCTCGAGCAGCGCAGAGCCACCCCTACGACGGCGGCGTTCGTTAGTGGCGCAGCCGATCCCGCGTTCCCGGCAGAGCGGGTTCCGCGATGTCGCTTCTCATGGCCAAGACGGTGCCGCCGGGCTCGCGTGCGCGGGTTTGGCGGATATGACGGCAGCGGCCTTTGTCGTGGTCAGACCTGCATTGCCCCGAACGCGCGGATGAGAATGCCAGCCGTTGCGTGGGATACCGGCGGGGAGCGTGCTACGCCGCGTCTCTCTGGTCCTGATCCCGGTCGGTGAGAATGGCCAAGTAGCGGTAGCCGTCATCGATATCGAGATCGTCGGCCTCGCCGAGCGACACTGTGTAGTGGAAGCGTTCGCGCCCAACTGTTCGCTCGAGCGTCGCGAGCGTTTGCTCGAGCGTCGCGAGCACGTGTTGCGGATCTTCGTAGGGGCCGTTGATGTAGTGCGGCTTGCCGTTCATCCCGAAGGTGATCGCGCTCGGTCCCTCCCAGTTGCCCAGACCCGGGCGAGCAGGCCGGAAGTCTGGGTGCGGCTCGAAGCCGAGCTGTTGCGCGAATTCGACCGCGTCGAGCACCAGGTGCTGTCCGAGTTCGAGCGGAACGGCGATCCCGTCGGAGTGCCATTGTGCGTAGCACTGACGCCTGAGCTCCTTGAGCTCGCGGGTACGCATACGCTTTGGGCCCATCGCGTTCTTGACGCCGAGGCACCATGTATCGACCAGGAAGGTGCACATCTGCAGCCGGTCATGCCCGACGGGGGTGGCGATCATGACAACGGCGACGCCACTGTCTCCGGCCTGCGAACGGGACCCAGCGTCACCAGGCCAATGGTCGTGGCCGTCAATCCTCAGGCCATGACGCCAACCGGGGTTCACCCAGCATTGCGTGTGGTCGCCGGCTTCGCCTGCATCAACGGTCTCCGCTATGGACTGGGCGGCGACCGCTCTGACCAGCTGCGCGGCTTCGCTCTTGCTGATCGCCAGCGCACGCGCGATCTCGGCAGGCGTGTAGTGCAGCGCTCGCAGTTCACGAACCCTGCCGAGTGAACATCCGCCGCTCATGAGGGTGTTTCTACGCCACGAGGCGGACGAAGCTACGCTCCTGGTCATCGACCAGGACGCGGGATAGGCGTGGCAAAGTCCAAGCGCAGGCGGCAGAAGCGCCCGGGCGGCCATCCGGCTGGGCGGGCGCCTGCACCGTCGCGTCGGTCTGTGCAGGGCGACGCTGAGAGGCTAACGGAGTTGGTGCTGGCTGAGGCTCGCCGCCGGGCGGAGGAGGCGCTATCGCCGGCCACGCCGCCGGAGCGAGTGGCGGCGCTGGTGGTGCAGGAGTTCGAGGGTCTTCCCGCGCCCTCTGGGTTGGCTGTTCGGCTCACCCGTGAGGGATCGGAGGAGCGGGCGAGAGCTGTCGCGGCCGAGGTGGCGCGCCTGGCCCCGGGGAGTGTGACGGCGCTGACGCTCGCGGCGGAGGTCGCCGGCGAGTTCGACCATGACAGCGCTCGTGCCGCGGAGTTGCTTGACGAGGCGCTCGATGCCTACGTTGATCCGGACGGGGCGGTGACGCTTGCCCAGCACATGCTCGCGGCGGATCGGCAGCTTGACGCGCTTGAACTGGTGCGGGACGTGTTGGCCGAGGAGCCCGAGGACGAGGAGGCGAACGAGGTCTACGGCTCGGTGCTGGAGCGGTGGCATCGGCGCTTGGCGGCCGGGGAGAAGCTCGGTCGTGCGGAGCAGGGCGAGCTTGCCCGGTTTGCGGACCGCGGGAGTCTGTATGCGCTGCGGGACGCGATGCGCAATCTTGTCGAGCAGCGTAGACCGGAACTGCTGGGGCCGGTCTCCGCAAGCGTGCGTGACTGGATGGAGGAGCTGCACGGAGCCCAGGGCGGCGATTCCCACGATCCGTTCGGCCTCGAGTCCGGGGATGAGCGCTCCGAGGCGCTGTTCCGGTTCGCGATGGAGCACGCGTGGCTGCTGGAGCCGGACGAGGACGCCACCGAGCAGCCAGCTAACCTCTCGTTCGAGAGCGAGCCGCCACTGGACGAGTTCGATGCTCCGCTCGCGCTGCTCGCGAGCGATCCGGACGCCTCCCCGGAGATCTCCAGTCTGGCGCGGGATTGGCTTGAGACGGTCACGTATGGTCTGTGGCAGGTCACCGACCCTGTGCCGGCGCCGGGCCTGTGGCTGACCGACATCGTCACCGGCGCTCGCCGGTACGCGGCGATC
>JBOGYJ010000243.1:0-9187 GCA_050696795.1 Solirubrobacteraceae bacterium
GTGTCCGGCATCAGGACAAGGTTATCGGCGATTGGAAGCGCACCCGAACTTCAAAGGGCTCGCATGCCACGCGGTCCGGCCACCGAGCGCCCATCGCCGAGTTCGGCATGGCTACGCCGCTGCCCGCACCGAGAGCTGCTCGGCGCCCGCAGCACGAAACATCATCCTCACGGCACTGCCGCTCCGGGCCCCGCCAGAGAAGCGAAGCGGAAGCAGTGACGTCGCTTCCCAGCACGCGACGAAGCGGTAGCGGCCGAGGGGCCGGACGCACTTCTCCTCCTCGTCCCATTGCGGCAGTCCGCCGAGCTCTCGGGTGCGTCGGTGCTTGACGCCTGAAGCGGTCGCGAACAGTTCGTGGCCGCTCAGCTCTCGAACCGGCAGCTTCGACCTGGTCGTCGAACTTGGGCGACGAGGAGGGAGCGAGTCGGTACGGGACGCCTGCAATGCCGTCGACGCGGTACTCGGCGAGGACCGTGCTGACGCTGCCGCGTTCGTTCCGGTGCGGCACTGGGGCAGGCGCCGGGCAGGGCTGCCGCTCTTCGGTAGAGCGATCGTCTTGCGCCAGCGACACCGCCCGATGCCGGCCGAGGCCTCGCCGAGGAGTCAGACCAAAGTCGCGCCGGGCGGCTGCTGAGCGACGCCCGTCGGCCGCTCCGGTCCCATCTTGCAGCCTCGACGTCACTTCACTTTACGGCCATGCTCGGGCGGGTCTTCGGATTTACTGTTGTCCTGGCTTGGTACGGCTGCCGATATCGTGCGTCGATATGGATGTGGTGCGGGAGCTCCGACGCGGTGCGGTGCGCCTGCACGCGCTGCACGACGCCGCCGACGGGGAGCTGAGCGGGGTGTGGATGTCGAACGAGCTGGCACGTCACGGCTACCAGATCTCGCCAGGGACGCTGTACCCGCTGCTGCACGACTTAGTGGCCGAGGGGCTTTTGACCTCGAGCGAGCGCACGCAGAACGGGCGGGCGCGGCGCTACTACATCGCCACCGAGGCCGGCCAGTCCACTCTGGCCGAGGCCAGCAGCGCGCTGGCCGAACTCGCCGCCGAGTTACTCCCCACACCCCAAGCTGACCGCCGCACTCTCAAAGAGCGAAGGAGACAGCGCGATGACCGATCCTTCTGATCTGCCCGAGACGGACGCGCGTCGGCACCCCCGCCAGGTCAAGGACCGCCTCGGTGAGCTGATCGCCCATCTGCACGAGGACGTCGGCAAGGTGCCAGGACCCGCGCGCCGAGGCGCTGTGTGAAACCACGGCCGAGGTTCTGGGACTGGGCGGGCTGGGCAAGGCGTTCTCCGATTTCGAGCGCCACGAGCCGGCCTGGCGCGCTGACCAGTGGCCCCTAATCCCGGCTCGGTGAGGTGGTGAGGCGGTGACGGTGGTGCTGGTGGTGCTGGCGATGGGCTTCGCCTACAGCATGGGCGCGCACTACACCGGGGCGTGCATGGGCATGCCCCACGCCCTTCAGGCGATCTCCGCGCGCCGGGCGCTGGCGGTGATGGCCCCGTTGACGCTGATCGGCGCAGCGCTGGCCAGCCACGGGGTGGAGCACACCGTCGGCCACGACCTGCTCACCGGCCGAGGGCTGTCGGTGACCGGCCTGGTGATCGTGATCGCGATCGCCTTCGCGCTGACCACCGCGTTTACCCAGCTGCGAATCCCGACCTCCACCATCCAGATCCTGGTGTTCTGCATGGTCGGCGCCGGCCTAGCGGCCGGGATCGGCGTGGACTGGTCGACGATCGTCGCCCTGGCGGTGATCTGGGTGACCTCCCCGGTCGGCGCCGCCGCGCTGGGCTACCTGCTCACCCGCGCGCTTGATCGCGCCCCGACGGTGCGCGTCAAAACCCACGCCGCCGACCGGCCCCTGGCGTCTAGGGCCGTGCCCTCCAGCGCCCCTGACGCGCGGACCGTCGGTGGCTGGTTGGCCGGCGCGCTGATCGCGGTAGGAGCACTCGCCTCGTTCGCGATGGGCGCCAACGATGTTGCCAACGCCACCGGCTCGCTGGTCGCCACCCACACCTTCAGCCCGCTGCTCGCCGGCCTGGTTGGTGGCGCCGGCCTGGCCGCCGGCGTGCTCACCTGGGGCCGGCCGCTGCTTGGGCGGGTGGCGTTTGAGATCGTCACCGTGGACCGGCCGATGGCCACCGCCGCCCAGCTCGTCCAAGCCGCCGTGGTGCTCGCCGCCGTGGGCTTTGGGTTCTTTACCTCCATGAACCAGGCGCTAGTGGGAGCGATGACCGGCGCCGGCGTCGCCCGCGGTCGCCACACCGTGCACGCCGCCACCCTGCTCGGAATCCTGCGCGGCTGGGTAATCGGCCCCGGCGCCGGCATCGCGCTGGCCTACGCGATCACCCGTCTGGTCGCCGCCACCGTCGGCGCGCACACCCTGCTTGCAGCCTGAGCCACCACAGCGCCTCGACCGTATTGTATTGGTTACGTTTCACAGAGCACCCCGACCAAGGAGCCCGACATGGCCACCGTCAGTGTTCGCTACATCGTCAACGACGTCGACGCGGCGATCGACTTCTACTGCCAGCAGCTTGACTTCCACGAGAGCATGCACCCAGCACCCACCTTCGCGATGCTCTCCCACGGGGACCTGCGGCTCGTGCTGAGCGCCCCCGGGGGTGGACCAGGTGGCGGGCAGGCCATGGCCGATGGAACCGCGCCCGAGCCAGGGGCTGGAACCGCTTCCAGCTTGAGGTCCACGATCTCGAAGCCACCGTCGCGCGGCTCCGTCAGCATGGGGCCCGGTTTCGCAACGACATCACCACCGGAGTCGGCGGCAAGCAGATACTCGTGGAAGACCCGGCCGGCAATCCGATCGAGCTTTTCGAGCCGATCCTTGACGAGGCGAAGCTCTCAGCAGCCTCCTGAACCCCTGTGGCAGGCCCAGTCAGGCAGCCATAGTCACGAATATGTCCATTAACGTGACCGTATGACGGCTCAAGCGGGGGCGGGAGCGTAAACGTGACCTGGCGGTCAGTGAGGCGCTGCGAGCGCGAGCCTGTATTCGACCCGCGCCAGCGCCAGTTCGCGGTTCGGGCACGCGTCGAGCGCCGTCCAGTCGCGGCGCTCATAAAGGCGACGCGGGCGGGCGTGCCGGGTGGGCGTGTCCAGTCGCGCCTGTGCAAGGGTCGCGGCGTGGGTGTCCAGCAGGCACTTGCGCCGCTCGACGATCAGCGGGTTCGTATACCAGTCATCCAGCAGGCTGACGGGATCCGCCCGGCGGCTGGGCTTGGCGGCCCAGCAGGGCTCGCAGCCGGGCGGTGCAGCGCACAACGGTCACGGCCACCAGGCCGTCGGGGTGGGCGTGACCGCCGCAATGGGACGCGACTGGGAATGGCCCCCATTGAGGGGCATAGCTGCGCGGCAGGCCTCAGTCCCAGAGCCTGCGCTTTTGTGAGACGGTATCGACCACGCCCGCCGCCAACCCTACCGCGACCAGCAACGATCACCGAGCCGCTCGTTCGGACGGTCGGATGCGATCAAACAGGGGATCGGCGGGGGCTGGCGCGCGTCTGGGTGGGGCGTTGTGAGTCGTGAATTCAATCTCTTGGGTTGGTTTGCCGATGCAGGCAGAGCGATGGCGCCTCGCTCTGATGATCGACAGTTCTTTACCAACCACGCGCGCGTGTTGGTGTGCCTGGCTGGCGACCTCGAGATGCGCCTGCGGGATGTCGCTGTCAGGGTTGGGGTCACCGAGCGGACCGCGCATGACCTGGTCGGGGATCTGGAGCGTGCCGGGTACGCTGGGGTCCGCAGGGTGGGTCGGCGAAACCACTATGAGGTCTGTGGTCAGCTGCCGTTGCGCCATCTCGGGTGCCGGCCGCGCAACGCGGGGGAGCTGATCGGCCTGCTGGGCTCGCGGCGCGAGGACGGCGGAAACAAGCGCCGCAGGGGTGCTGGCCGGTGAATGAGGCAGAGTGCGTGGTCGCCGAGCCAGAAGCGGCGGCTGAGGCCGTGAGCGCTGCGCCGTGGGCCCGCGGGCTGGATGGCGAGATCGGGGCTTGCATGCGGGCTGCGATCGCGCGGGTGGGGGTGCTGCCGGTGCTTGACGGGACGGTTGCGCAGATGCTCGCGTTACTAGATGACCCAGACTCCTCCACCCGTGCCGCGGTCGCGTTGATTGAGCAGGACCCGGATTTCGCCGCGCAGCTTTTGCGGCTGGCTAACTCTGCCGCGTACGCGCAGCGGTCGAGCTGGAAGACGGTACGCCAGGCGTTCGCCGCGATCGGCCGCGCGGCGGCGCGGCGGCTGTGCGTGGAGTGCGCGACGTTTCGCTTTTTAGAGCGCGCGTCAGGGAACGGGTCGGCGTCGCGCGGGCAACTGCACCTGCACGCGGTCACCGTCGCGACGCTCGCCTCTGAGGTCGCGCGCCACGCCGCGGTGCCGGTCCAGACCGCCCACCTCGCCGGCCTGCTGCACGATTTCGGCAAGCTGGTGCTGCCGTTGGCGTTCGGCGAAGCGCCGACCGATCAGCTCGCGCGCGCCCATCCCGGCGGCGGGGTGCAGCGAGCGATCGCTGAGTGGGAGAGCTTCGGGATCGACCATGCCCACGCCGGAGCTTTGTACGCGCGCAGCTGCGGCGTCGATGAGGAGGTTTGCGCCGCGATCGCCTATCACCACGGTGGGCGAAGCGGAGTGCGCGTCCCCTCGCCCCTGGCCGGCACCGTGCAGGTCGCCGAGGCGCTCGCGGGCCTGCTTGCCGGAGCGCTGCCCGACTGGGCGCTGACCGACGAGGCGCTGATGACCATCGGCCTTGACCGCGTCGCGCTGGATGAGATCGCGCGCGTTGTGGCCACCGGCCCCAGCACCCCCGAGCAGCCGCTCAGCCCGCTCTCTACCCGGGTGGCTGAACTTGAACAGCTCGCCCGCACCGACGACCTCACCGGCCTGCTCAGCCGCCGCGCTTGGATCGAGCACGCCCGCCGCGAGCTGCACACCCACCAGTCAGGCGTGCTGCTGCTGTGTGATGTCGACCGCTTCAAGGCCATCAACGACACCTTCGGTCACCCCGCCGGCGACGCGCTGCTCACCCAGCTGGCCGAGATCCTCGCCCAACACGGCACCGCCGGACGCCTCGGCGGCGACGAGTTCGCGATCTGGCTCACCCACCCATCCGCCCCGCCGCTGCAGATCGCTCACACCATCCTCACCCAAGCCAACGACGCGTTCGCCTGGACCCACCAGCCCAACGATCCACCGAGCACCGGCGTCTCGATCGGGGCAGCCAGCGCCCCCCACGACGCCACCGACCTCGCGACCCTGCTCGAGCTCGCCGACGGCGCCCTCTATAAAGCCAAACACGCCGGCGGACACCAACCCCGCGCCGCCACCACCCCCAAACCCACCCCGCTCCCGTGACCCTACTCGCCGGCGGCGGCCGACAGTCCCCCCGGCTGTCCTTTGGGCTCGTCCGTCCTGGAGATGTCCTGACCTCCGCGTCGGTCGTCGGGCGGCGCTGGACAGCGCGATCGCGGTGCCGACAGGCCGCTGCAGGCCTGCGGTTGGAGTCACGTAAATGGACAAGAATGTGACCCGAGCGGAAGATGCCTGGCCTACTCGCCAGCTACCGCCCGATCGGCAACCTCAACGATAACCCGGTGGCAACTTTCTTCGGCGAAAAGGCGCTCGGGGCCTAGCCGCGCGAGGGATAGGCGCCTAGCGGGCCGATGGCGCTGGCGGCCGCCCGGTAGAGGATCGCCATCTCGAAGCCACCCGCTCGAACTCTTGCGAGGCTGTGCGAGGCCGCGTATAGATAGAGTCACCGAAAGGGTGCAAAACGTGATCGGAGCGGCACGATCTCCATCCGAACCAGCCAGACGAAGCGTCTCGACGCCGGCGCAGCTTCAGGCCCAACCGCGCAGCTGAGGATCAGCAGCGCACCACGTCGACGCCGATCGTCGCACCTGCATTCACGAAACAGCGGGCGTGCGGTCAGGTGCCGACTGGCCGGATCTGAACTACTGGTTTTGGTCCGCCTGCTCGCGAAGCAGAAGTCGAGGTTGCAGACCCGGTGCTGGTGACAAATCAGAAGCGACGGCGATGCTCGCTCGACGCCTGCTTCCCGCGCATTCCGGGTTCGGTGGCGCGAGCGACGAGATACTCGCCGGCAAGCGAATGCGGGTCTCGTGCATACACCTACCCGAAGGTGGCTAATGCTTCGCGGCTGTGATCCGGGCGGGGCACTTCAGCCCCGCCCCGGACACAGTGCATTGGCCTATTTCCCGGATGACCCGCATGATCTCCGCCTCGGTGAGGGGACGCCACGCCTTCTCGGCCGCGAGGAACGCTTTCTTCGTCTCCATGGTGACCCTAAAGGGGTAGGTGACCACCTTCGCCGACGCGGTGTTCCCATGGTTGGTTCGGCTCTTCGAGTGGCCGACCACCACCGCCAAGATGGCCGCGCCGAGGCAGACCACAATTACCCCCGCGTAAGGGCTGCGCCTCATGATCTCCGCCTCGGTGCATCCACGCCTCCGTGCTCGCAGCTTGCCCGAGGAGGGTTACGCCTTGATGGGATGCACTCTCGTGGCAAGCAGTAGAGTCACAATGGATCTATGCGACGTCGGCTGATGCCCCTCATCGCTCTTGCCTTTTTCGGTTCGATAGCGGGATGTGGTTCGACGAGCACAACACGCCCTAAGGTGTATGTGCCTCAAGAGGGACGCTCTCCGCGCTACAAGTCGTTTTCCTTACCCGGCCAAAATGTGCAATGGGACGTCACGCGGTGGTTGAGCTACGGCGGTACTACTGCTAAGGCCATCGCGTGGACCTATGTGAACACCTGCGAGCGCAGCTGCGCCGGGGGGCCACATATCCAAGCCAAGACGACGGTCGTGCTCAGCGGCCGCGTGCCTTGTGACGGAGTCTCGGCTTACGCGGACTTCCGCGTCGTGAAAACGAGCAACGCTAAGGCGGCACCGGTCGGCGACAGCATCGACCTGTGGGAGTTCTGCGGATACGCCGCCTACACGCCGACACTGCCGTGTCTGAGCCGGAACAAGCGGGCTGCCTCGACGGCCGTGCAGGCGCGCTGCTATCTCGCAGCAATTCGGGCACAGAACATTCGCATCGCTAAGTCTGAGCGATCGCTGGCGAACTTCATTTACGAGGGTGCGCAGGACGAGAGCCAGATCGACGATCACGATCTCATGCCCAACCGCAACGACGACCGCGTCGCCCAGGCAGGTCGCACAGCCTTCGAGGCGGGCGAACGTGGCTGGCGTGCCTATCGACGGGGCTTCTGCACATCCAACTTCGACTTCCCAAGAGCATCGCCCAACGTTGTTTACGACGCCTGCCTCTACCAACTCGACAAGACCCAGCTCCACGCACTCAATGACCAGTCGCTCTTCTCGGGCTGATCCCCAAATTGGCGCTCTTCAGACCGCGTGGACAATCGCATAGCCACGAGAGCAGGCCTCTGACGTCGATCGAGCCTGAGACGCGCAAGTCGCCACGAGCGCGTGTTTCGCCCGAGCGACGTTTGGTCGCCAAGGCACTCGCCGCAGCCCGCGGGACCGAGTGACGAAAAGCAATCACGCCCTGACTAGCTGCCGTCCTTGTCGCGGCGAAAGGCGTCTGGCGGCTGCCCGAAGAGACGACGCCTGTGCCCTGAGGCGCGCACCGGTGTCTCCGGTGACCAGCGCCGCGTCGCGACAGGGTGGTACCCAATGAGACCATCACACTGGTACCGAATCAGACCATCATTCCCACAGGAAGGCCGATCGTGTCGACCACGTTGTGGCGCTTTGCGGCCATAAAACCCCCTTTAGGGAGATTGGTTAGCATCGATCTCACTGCTGTGCGGTCCGCCGGGGTGCGGGGGGATAGGCTTCTCGGCGTACGAACTCAACCGAAGGGGGCTTTACCACCAATGTCCAGACATCTGCCTATACGGCGTGCTCTCGCTGCGCCGCTGATCCTCAGCACTGCCGCGGCGTTTGGCGTCGCCGGGCTGGGGCTTGCAGGCGCGGCAGCGGCCGCCGCGCCGTGCCAACCGAACGTCGGCGGCACCGGGTTGAGCGCCGCGCTGGTTGCGACACCCCGCCAGCGGATCGCCGACAAGACGATCAATGCGGCCAGCTGCGATATAGGGATCTATATCGGCGCGGGCGTGAGCAACGTGACGGTCGACTCGGTGAAGGTGACCGGCGCCAGCTACATCGGTGTTCTCGCGGAGAAAACTTCGCACGTCATGATTGAGCATTCGATCGTGACCGGCAACGGTCTGCAGACGATCGTGACGAGCCCGGCCGAGCAGAACGCGAAGGACGCGTACGCGCTGGACGGCGGCAGTCCAACGCATCCGTTGTACTCGCTTGTGAGCCAGTCGTTCGGGATCAGCCTGTTCGGCGTGTCGGACTCGGCGGTGACCGACAACACCGTGTCCGGCAACGGCCGCGGCGGGATCGGGCTTATGGATAACGGCCCGAACGACCCGGGCGCCCTTTTCAGCAAGCAGAATCGGAAGGCGCGCGTGATCAACTCATCCGACGATCAGATTGTCGGCAACCACACCTCGCAGAACGCGGGTGGGTGCGCGATCGTCGCGGCCACGCAAAACTTCGGGGGGCGCTTGTCGAACGTCGTGATCTCCAAAAACACCGTGCTGGCGGGCGGTCCGGCATCTGCGCACGACAAGGCTGGGCCGAACCCGGGTGGGATCGTTGTCGCGGCTGATCTGCCGGACTCCGCGCTTGCCGGGGTGCATGTCTCCGACAACTCGGTTACCGGCTCTCTACAGGGTGGCGTTGTCGTCAACGCAGAGGCGTTCAACTCCTCCACTCAGCATGTCGTGGTTCAGGGCAACCACCTCACCGCGAACAACTGGGGGCACGCGGAGGCTCCTAACACGGCCGGGATCGTCGTGTTCGCCAACCCCGGCTGGAAGACATCCGCGCCAGCTAAGGGGGCGCACGCGCCGGTAAACGCCGGCACGACAATCACGGGCAACACCGCCACCGGCCAGTACTACGGGGTCTGGTCGACCGGCGGCCAGGCGCCGAACGTCTCGCGAAACAAGATCAGCGTGAGCGCGGGCGGCACCCCCATCGCCCGAGCCTAGGGCACGCACGGGCGCTAGCGCCGCCACGGAAGGCACGCCCAGCGCTGGCGGGCCGGCTGGCGAGAGAGCCGACAACAGCAGGGCGCGGGCCGGTCTGGATTGACC
>JBOGYJ010000244.1:0-9107 GCA_050696795.1 Solirubrobacteraceae bacterium
ATCGGGATCAGCGTCGCGTAGACGGGCAGCGTCAGCGTCGCCAGCACGATGTAGAAGAGGAAGCCGCGCAGCCGGAAGCGCAACCGCGCGAACGCATAGGCGCCAACCACGGCGATCACCAGCGTCAGGATCGTCGCGCCGAGGCTCTCGATCGAGGAGTTGAGCAGCGCGCGCCCGACGCCCCCGGCGGTCGAGGCGTTGGAAGGGCCGACGCCGAAGATCGCTTCGTAATTGGAGAACACGAAGTGCGTCGGGAACCAGGTCGGCGGGCTGCCCTGGGCCTGCGCGTTGGTCTGCAGGCTGGTGTTGAGCGCCCAGTAGACCGGGAACAGCGACCACAGCAGCAGCAGGGCGATGCCGACGCCGCGCAGCCAGCCGTAGCGGCTGCGGCCGCGGCCCGTGCCCGTGCGCGTGCGGCGGCCGGCGCGGGTCAGTTCGGCGGTGGCGCCCATCAGTACTCCACCTTGCGATAGATGACCTTCACCGCCAGCAGCGAGAGTGCGATCGTGGTCACGGTCGCCAGCAGCGAGAGCGCGTAGCCGTCACCGAAGTTGAGGTTGCCGAAGGTGATCTGGTAGGTCTCGCTCATCAAGGACGAGCCCGTCGTGGCGCCGGCGTTCAGCACATACACCTGGTCGAAGATGTTCAGCGACATCACGAGTCCCTCGACCACCGCGATCGCCAGGCCGGGGCGGATCAGCGGTAGCGTGATGCGCCTGATCGACTGCCAGCCGGTGGCACCGTCGACGTCGGCCGCCTCATACAGCTCGGATGGGACCGCCTGCAACGAGGCGAGTACGAGGATTGCCGCCAGCGGCGTGATCTGCCAGACCTGCACCAGCGAGATGAAGAAGATCGTCTCGAGCTGGTGGGTACCGATCCACAGCTGGTAGTTGTGGATCGCCCCGACGGTCTGGAGCGTGTCGTTGAGCACGCCGAAGGTGGGGTCATAGATCCAGGACCAGATCACGCCCTCGACCACGCCCGGCAGCGCCCAGGGCAGCACCATCAGCGCCAGGACCACACCGCGGCCACGGAACCTGCGCTGCAAGAGCAGCCCGAAGAAGGCGCCCAGCGCGACCGACAGCACCACCCCGAAGATCACGTAGATTCCGGTGTTCAGCAGGCTGTCGCGGACCTGCGAGTTGTTGAAGACGTCCTGGAAGTTCGCGAACCCGGCGAAGTGCGTGGGCGGGTCGAGCGCGTTGTTGTGCACGAAGGCCGCGTATGCGGTCTTGACCGTCGGGTACAGCGCGAGCGCGCCGATGAAGACAAGCAGCGGCGCAACCATCGCGTACGGCAGAGCGGTCTCGCCCTTGCCGCGACGGATCCTCTGGCTCTTGACCGGTGCGCCGCGGCCGGGTAGGCGGGTCAGTGCGCTCATCGGTTGTGGAAGTCGTTCATCCCTCGGATAGGCCGGGGCCGGGGCCGCCCAAGCGGGGCAGCCCCGGCACTGATCGGCTCTTACCCGTCGAGGCTCTTGACCTGCGCGGCGATCGCCTTGATCGCGCCGGACACCGACTCGCTGCCGGAGGCGGCCTGGTGGACGTTGGTGTAGACCGCGTTGGAGAACTGCGCGTACCACGGCGGGGCGCCGGCCGGGAAGATCGGCTTGGCGTGGTGCTCGATCAGCGACCGCAGGGTCGCGGCCCCGGGCACCTTCTTGGACTTGACCAGATCGGTCAGGCCACCGCGGTTGGACGGCAGCGGGAAGGTCTGGATCACGTACTTGGAGCCCTTGGCGCCGGCGAACGCGGCCTGGTTGGCCGGCTGCTCCATCCACTTGATGAAGGCCACCGCGGCGGCCACGTGCTTGGCCTGCGCGGGGATGCCGATGCCGTCGGGGTTGCCGAGGTTCGAGCCGACGCCATGGGCGCCCGGGGTCGGGATGTAGTCGACGTCACCGACGACCTTCGACTCCGAGGCGACGTTGTAGATCGTGCCAACGGTGCCGGAGTAATCGGAGAACACGCTGGCGGTCAGGCCGTGCGCCTGGTCGGTCTCGAGCGCCTGGTAGTCCTGCATGCTGAGGTTGGCCTTGGGCACCAGCCCGCTCTTGTAGGCGTTGATCATCCAGCTCATCGCCTTGTAACCAGGCGACGACCGCGACGTGAACAGCGGCTTGTAGTTGGCGCTCAGCACGTTGCCGCCGAACGCGGCGGTCATCTCATACCAGTAGGTCGAGAGGCCCTCGGCCGCGGCGAACGGGATGTCCAGCGGATGCTTGGCCGATGTCTTGGCGGCGATCGCCTTGAGGTCGGTCTCGTACTGCGCAAGCGTCGTCGGGTTCTTCTTGACCCCGGCGGCCTTGAGGTACTTCTCGTTCATGGTCGTGACCAGCAGCGAGCCGTCCATCGGCATGCCGAGCAACTGACCCTTGCGGATGAACGCCGGCGCCTGCGGGAACTGCGAGCGCACGCCGGAGAGCCGGAAGTACTTGTTGAGCGGCAAAAACCACTTGGTCGCGTAGTACTCGCCGACCTTGGACCAGTCGACGTCGGCCACGTCGGCGAAGTAGCTGTGCGCCTGCGCCGCCGCCGCGATCTTGGTCTGCAGCGCGTCCCACTGCACGTAATCCCAGTTGACCTTGATGCCGGTCTGCGCCGTGAACTTCGCGAGGTCGGCCTTGGGCGCCGGGTAGGCGATCGCCACGTTGATGCTCTGTCCCTTGAGCGACGACGCGGCCGCCGTGGCCTTGGCCGCGCTGGCACTCGAGGCGGTGGCGACGCTCAGCCCGATGGCTGTCAGCGCCGCTGCCGCGGTTCCCAATTTCTTTCTGGTTCTCATCTACCTGCTCCTCCCACCTGCTTCGACTGTTGACTATCGATCTCTGTCTGAGCCGGCCTGGGCCGGTGTTGCGCTCCGGTAGGCGGACGCGACATCGAGGTATGCGCCCGCGATCCGGTTGACGGTCTCGCGCTCGTCCGCGTGTCCGCTGAGGAGCGCGGCGAACGGGTCGGTCCAGAGGGTCCGGCCCACGGCGAAGCCCACGAACGTGCCGGTGGCCGCCGCGATCTGGACCCAGCGCAGCACGCTGTCGCGGTGCTGGCCGCGGCCGAGCACCAGCGCCCCCAGCTGTGACGTGTCGGCTGCGGCTGTGGCGACGATGCTTGCCGCTTGGGGCGAGTTGTTGCCCTCCAGCTTCCACCAGTCGGGGCGTAGGCCATCCCGGGCGAGTTGGCTGATCGCTTCGGTCGTGAGCTGTGGGCGGAGGTCGTCGTCGAAGCGGTCGCCGGCCGTGGCCTGCTGCTCGGCGGTCGGCGGGACCAGCAGCTCGAGCATGAAGCGGCGGCTGGTGTGTCTCAGGGCGTCCTGGAGGCGCTGCAGCTGGGCGCGCGAGCGGGCGTTGAGCGCGGCGTCGCCGGCGGGGTTGTAGCGGACGAGCGCCTTGACGGCATCGGGGTTGGTCCGGTCGATCGCTTGGCCGAAGTCGTCGCCGTGCTCGAAGATGAACTCGGCCTGGCCGCTGCGCTCGACCGGGATCACGATCGGGAGATCCTGCGCCCTTGCGGCCGGGATCGCATCGACCCCGTACTCCTCGTCGAGCAGCAGCATCGGCGTCTCTTCGGCTTGGAGCTGTGGGCGAGCTTGGGCGAGGGCGTCGACGCAGAGGGCCTTGAGGCGGCGGGCGGTTGCTGTGGTGTCGGTGGCTCTGACGCCCAGCGAGGCGAGCCAGCCGCGCAGCGAGTTGCGGTGATCGACGGCCAGGATGAAGGTGGTCATCGCGCCGCCCCTCGTAGCTCGGCGGTCTGGATGCTCGCGAAAGCCACTTCCACGTCGGTGGGGTCGAGGGCTCCAGCGGTCGGGGCCCTGAGGCTGGCGAGAGCCGCCGCCGCGCCCTGTGCGAGCGCCTGCTCGAAGGGTGTGCCGTTGGTGAGCGCCAGTGCCAGCGCCGCGGAGAAGGCGTCGCCGGCGCCGATCGGGTTGCCCTCGTGGACCGGGTGCGTGACCCGCCAGACGGCGTCTGCGTGCACGCCGATGGCACCCTGCTCGCCCAGCGTCACGATCACCGAGCCGGCGCCCAGGGCGCGCAGCTCGTTCGCGCCCTCGATCACATCGTGCTCGCTCGTGATCTCGCGGCCGAGTGTCTGCGCGAGCTCTGAGCGGTTCAGCTTCGTGACCAGGGGCTTCTGGTTTTGCGCGGCCCGCATGGCCGCGCCGCGGGCGTCGAGCACGACTGGAACCTGGTGGCGGTTCGCGTGTTCGCAGAGGTTGGCCAGTGACTGCTCGGGCGTGCCGGGCGGCAGGCTGCCGGCGATCACGAGCATCTCTGCTCGGTCCAGGAGGCTCGCGAGGTGCTGCTCGAAGCCGGTCCAGACCTGTTCTGTGATCGTCGGCCCCCGCTCGTCGAAGGCGGTCGTGACGCCGTCATCGGCGGTGACCGTCACGGTCTGGCGCGGCGGCCCATCGATCGCGTAGAGCTCTGAGCTCAGCCCGGCCGCGGCGAGGTCGCGGGCGGCCTCATCCAGGCCGGAGCGCCCGATCAGCCCGGTGACGAGCGTGTCCCCACCCAGGCTCTTCACGCAGCGCGAGACGTTGACGCCCTTGCCGCCGGTGTGGGCGTAGGCCTGCTTGACCTTGTGCACCTTGCCGACCTCGAGCCGGTCGATCACATAGGTGCGGTCGATCGCGACGTTGGCGGTGACCGTGAGGATCACGCGTGTGCTCCGCTCTTTGCCAGCCCCAGCACGACCGCGCCGCGCAGCGAGGCGTCGGCGCCGAAGCGGGCACGGACCACGCGGGGCGGATACGGGACCGCCCTCTGTGTGAGCGCTCGGATCGCCTCGAGCGCGCCCGAGTCGCCGCGCACGTAGCCGCCGCCGAGCGAGACCACGCGCGTGTTCAGCGCGGTGCAGAGGTTGGCGGTCATCACCGCGATCCCGCTCCAGAGCTCGTCGACGAACCCGCGGGCCTGGGCGTCGGTCTCGGCCAGCTCGACGGTCTCGGCCACCGATCTGGGAAGTCCTTGGTCGGCGAGACGGGTGGCCGCCCCAGCCCCGCCGAACCAAGCCTCGAACGGGCCGATGCCGTCGGCCGCCATGCGGGCCTCGGGCCGGCCCCGGAAGAGCGTGTAGCCGACCTCACCGGCAGCGCCATCGGCGCCGCTGAGAAACTGGCCGCCGCAGATGATCCCGGCGGAGATGCCGGAGCCGAGGTTCAGGTAGATGCCATCGCTCACGCCCTGCAGCGAGCCCCAGGCCATCTCCGCCTGCGCGGCGACGTGCACGTCGTTGCCGATCGCCAGCGGCAGCTCGGGGAAGGCGCTTTGGACGGCTTCGGGGATCTTCAGCCCCGTCCAGCCGGGAACGTTGGTCGCGAGCTCGACGCGGTCGGCGTGCGTGTAGCCCATCGTCGAGACGCCGATCGCGTCGACCCGTTCGCCGGCCTCGGTCGCCTCGGCGAGCACGGCTTGCCCAAGTCCGAGCGCCCGCGCGAGCACTGCCTCGGCCCCCTCAGAGGCGTTGGTCGGCGCGTCCGCGAGGTGGGTCATCTCCGTGTCGCCCGAGCCGATCCCAGCGGCGAGCTTGGTCGCGCCGATATCGAGAGCCAGAACTGCCGCGCCGGCCGGCGACAACTGTTACCTGTCCCCTGCGAGCACGACCGACCGCGAGATGTGCGGCGGCTGGTCTGGGTTGATCCCCCGCAGGTCCACGAGGCCCTCGGCGAAGCGGTGGATGCGCACCAGCTCAGCCAGCGGATCGCCCTCGCCGCGGATCAAGCGCGCGCCGGTGGCGCGGATCTGATCGTCGATCGACGGCTCCTCGGCGTCGAGGATCCAGACGAGGCTGCGCTCGTTGATCGCCGAGATCGGGCCGTGGCGGTACTCCATCGTCGCGTAGGCCTCACTCCAGGTCGCGAGGATCTCGCGGAACTTGAGCGCGGCCTCGTGCGCCAGCGCCATGCCCACGCCGCGGCCGAGGAACACGAACTGCTGAATCTCACCGGCCCAGTCGGGGAGTGGCTCTTGGAGATGGCGCTCAGCTTTTTGGGCGGAGGCCTCGACGTCCCAGCCGTAGGCGCCCAGCAGGAGGGTCAGCACGGTGGTGGCGAAGCGGGTCTGCACCACCGAGCGCTCGTCGGCGAACGGCAGATCGAGCTCCTCGGTGAGGACGGCGGAGAGCGGCGAACCCTTCTCGCCGGTGATGCCGAGCACCTGCGTGCCCTGCGGAAGCGCGGTTACCGCATCGATGATCTCGGTGGTGGTGCCCGAGCGGCTGATCGCGATCACGTTCTCCCAGGGGCGGTGGGCCGGCACCTCGGATCCGGGGAAGGCGTCGGTCTCCCCTGCGCCCTGCCGCTCGCGGTAGATCGCGGTGGCCTGGGCTACGTACAGCGAGGTTCCGCAGCCGATGATCCCGACGCGGGAGCCGTCGGCGGGAAGCTTTTCCCTGAGGCTGTCCGCAAGCGTTTGCGCATGCCGCCAGACGGACGGCTGGCTGGCGAGCTCTGTCGAAAAGTGCGTCACAACTGCGTATCTAATCACATTTGCGCACGGTTCGAACAGTATTTGCGCATACGCGACGGACTCGCGCTGGGCGTTTGACATGTTTATATGCATAATGGCTTGATGCATAAGGACCAGACGAATCCCTTCACGTTCGGCGATCTCGCGCTCGACGAGGCGTTCACCGATAGAGCGGACGAGGTGCGCGAGCTGGCGTCGGACATGCGCAACGGCCAGAACGTGCTCGTCTACGCACCTCGGCGCTACGGCAAGTCCTCACTCGTCCTGCGCGCGGCACAGGAGGCTCTGCGCCAGAAGGCGCTCGTCGGCTACTGCGACCTCATGAAGATCCCCACCAAAGAGCGATTCGCGGCCGCGCTCGCCAAGACGATCTACGCCGACATCGCCTCCCCCATCGGCCAGGCCTTCGAGCAGGCGGTCGAGCTGTTTCGCAACCTGCGCGTGCGCCCGACGATGGAGGTCGACCCAGCCGATGGCACGCTCCGCTTCAGCTTTCAGGCCGGCCGGCGACGAAGCGACATAGACGAGACGATCGAGCGGTTGCTCGAGTTGTTCGGCGAGCTCGCGGCGGAGCGCAAGCGCCGCGTCGTGATCATCTTCGACGAGTTCCAGGAGGTGATCTCGCTGGACCCGCAGTTCCCCAACCTGATGCGCGCCGTATTCCAGACCCAGCCGGAGGTCAGTCACGTCTATCTCGGCAGCAAGCGCCACATCCTCGAGCGCATCTTCAACGACAAGAACGAGCCCTTCTGGCGCAGCGCAAAGCAGCTGGAGATCGGGATGATCCAGCCATCCGCGTTCGCGCCCTTCCTGCGTGACCGCTTCACGGCTTCGGGCAAGACGATCGCGCAGGACGCACTGCAGCGCCTGCTCGAGGTCAGCGGCGGGCACCCCTACGGAACGCAGGAGCTGGCCTACTTCGTCTGGGAGCTGGTACCCCCGGGCGGGGAGGCGTCGGATGAGACTCTGCAGGATGCGATTGCCCGCGTCCTGCGCTCTGAGCACAACCACCTCTCACAGCTCTGGGACGAGGCGCCGCACCCGCAGCGCCTGGCGATGCTCGCCCTGGCCGACGAGCCGACCGACGGTCCCTACTCCGCCCGCTATCACGAGAACCATGAGCTGCCCGCCAACCCAACGCTCCAGACCGCCCTGCGGGGTCTCATCAACAAGGAGATCGTCGGCCGCGCGCCGGACGGCGGCTATCACGTGATCGAGCCGTTCCTGGCGCAGTGGCTGCGGCGCGACCAGCACGGCCACGGCATGTCAGGTCTCACCCGCGGCGACCCGTCGCCGCCGAGCCGCGAAACCTGACGCGCCGAACCCAGAGTGACCGGCTGATCCGCGACACTATCGGCGCCATGAGCCCTGCGATAGCGAACGACAGTTCGACCGTCAGGCTGGGTGTGGCTCGCGGGCGCTACTTCCGGGAGAACTTCGCGCAGGGCGGCGTTGATCTCGTCCAGATCATCCCGGAGCTCGTCACCAATGCGGACGCTGCGATCGCGGCCGCAGGGCAGCAGACGGGTCAGATCACGCTTGAGATCGCCGCCCCCGATCCAGCCTTTCTGAACGAGTGGCGCGCCCGAATGCGTTCCTTGCGCTCACCCGCACTACAGTCCTGGCGCCATGAGCTGCGCTGCACAGATGATGGTGAAGGCGTTGATGCCGAACTGATCGATCGCCGGCTCGGCGCGCTTGGTGTTGAGCCGCCCAGGACGGGTCAGCGTGGACTCTTCGGCCGCGGCCTACGCGATGTTTGGCTCGCGCAGGGCGCTGGACGGATAGAGGGAGTGCGGGCCGGACGGGCTGTCGAGTCGTGGTTCTTCCCGGCACCCGGTGACGAGCCGTATGCCTTCATGCACGTTCGCGATGCACCCTCGACGGACAAGGATCTGAAGGACCTGGGGCTCCATGCGGCCGGCACGCGCGTCACGGTCCCGCTGTCAGCCGCCCGCCTGCCGCCAGCGGGGCGGATGCGGATGATCGTTTCGCAGCTGGTGCAGTTGCGCCCAATCCTGGAGGACCCGAGCCGGACGCTCTATCTCGTGCAGCCGGATCAGACCCCGCAGTTGATCCGCTACCCGGCTCCCGAGCCCGATCTGGAGCGCCCAGTGCTGTTCGACGCTGAGGTCGCGCTGAGCTCGACGGTAAGCGCTCGGGTCGTCGTTCGCCGTTCCAATGAGCCGATCTCACAGGGATTCTCCCGCGCCACCCGCCGGGGCGGACTGGTGATCCACTCCGGACGAGCCGCTCACGAGACCACGCTCGCCAGTTTCGAAGGTCGTCCCGGGACGCGCCACCTGTATGGCGAGGTGTATTGCGAAGCGATCGAAACGCTTCAACGCGACGCGCTGAACAAGCCCCGCCCAGAGCTCGTCGTGAAGGTCGACCGCTCCGGCCTCAACCAGCACCATCCGATCGTCGAGAAGCTCTACGCCGCGATCGACAAGGTGCTGAAGCCCATTGTGGCCGCTGAGGAACGCCGCGCCGGCGCGCACTTGATCACAGCTCCGCGGGCAGTCACAGCCCGCGACCAAGTCGGCCTCCGCGCGCTCAACGACCTGCTCAAGACCGCGTTCGAGCAGACCGGCCACGCTGGCACCGACAGCGGACATGAGCCCGCGACCCAACCACCGGA
>JBOGYJ010000245.1:0-22794 GCA_050696795.1 Solirubrobacteraceae bacterium
CCGCGGGACGTGATCGTAAGCTGCTCACCCGCCTCGACGCGCCGGAGCAGCTCAGCTGTGTGGTTACGCAACTCCCTGGCGGCGATCTCGGCCATGCTACGACTGTAGCAACACCGTAGCCGCAGCATCAAGGAGAAGTGACGCGAGAACGGTCAGCAGTGCTCCTTTGTCGCCGCAGCGGCACTCTCGCCGACGCTGCCGCTCTCCGTCGAGACGGGCAGTCTCGCGGCCGCACCGGCACGACGTCGCCGTTGTTGCAAACGGACAAACGCAGCCACACGAGCCGGTCCGTCGAGATACCCCTGTCAACGTGAAAGCACAACCCGCCGCGCGCCGCTGCGCGCGCCCTCCCTTTCGTCAGGAGCATGTCGGTCTCGTGTCGGTGGCGGAACTCCGCGATCGTCGAGTGATCAGGGGGTGCGCATCCCCGTGATCACCTTCACAGCGACATCCTCTCAGCACGCCCGCTCAATCCCACGCGAGCTCCGGTTCCCACGCGAATAGCAATACATAAGCAACGCCACCATCATCGCCGGATCCAGCGGCGAGCGACCCGCGCCACCCAACCGGTAGGCGTCGGTGAACCGCGACAAATCCATCTGCGCAACAGCGCCCAACACAGTCCAGACGAGGTGATTCTCAGGCAGCCACTCCTGAGGCGACGGCGGCATCAACAACAACTGACCACGGTCACACGAAGCGAAATCAAGAGCCATACCGGAAGTGTCTTAAGCCCGGCAGACAGACCCGATATTCCGACAGCCTCTCGCCAAAGCACTCGCCTCCTCTGGAGGCCGGTCGACGCGGAAGCGATCATGTCGTGAGAATGAGTTTCGAGCGCGTGCGGGCCGATAGCACTTCTGCTACCGTTGTGTAATGACCACCATCCAGCAGAAGCAGCTCCGCAACGAGGTTGGCGATGTGCTTCGTCGCGCCGAGGCGGGAGAGGAGTTCACCGTCACCGTGGCCGGACGTCCGGTTGCGCAGATCGGACCGCTGCGCCGCGATACCTGGGTGCCCACCGGGCGGCTGCAGGATCTACTCAAGCTGCCGGCGGATCCAGCCCTGACCGCCGACCTTCAAGCCTTCCAAGCCAGCTTTTCTGATCCGTGGAGCGGCTGATTCTTGACACCTCGGTGCTGATCGACCCTGTCGATCTGCCCGAGAATGCGCAAGCAGCGATCAGCGCGGTCTCGATCGCCGAACTGCACTTCGGGCTGCTGGTCGCCGACGACACCACGCGTCCGTTACGAGCCACGCGACTCGGACTGATCGAGTCACGCTTCACCCCGCTGCCGCTCGACGACAAGGTCGCTCGCGAATGGGGGCGTCTACAAGCAGTTGTCGCGTCGCGCGCCGCGAACCCGCGCAACCGCTCAGCCGACTTGGCAATCGCCGCAACAGCCAACGTTCACGACGCCACCCTACTGACACGCAACCTCAAAGACTTCACCATCATCGACGACCTCGTACGCGTCTCGGCCGTCTGAGCGCCGCCAGGCGAAACACCAACGAGCGCTGACCGCCGCGAGTGCTTTTGCAGCTACCGCCGTTCCGCGGCGGCAAGTGGTTTGGCGACGAGCCGTTGCCGGCGTAGACGTGGGGCTCGCTGACGATCCGCGTCGTTGAGCGCTCCTCGATCAGGGAGAAGCGACCGACGGTACTCGTCGGGCTTTAGCAGCGCGGGTCGCTTTGAGCAGACCTGCTCGCGCAAACAGCAGTGTCGTTAGGCAGCCGGCAATGCCCAGGACGATGATGTCGTTGCCGGTGAGCGCGAGATCCATGCCGCTGGCGTCGATAAATGAGTGCAGCGCGATGCCTGGAAGCAACGATCCCGTTCGCTCGTACAACAAGCACGCGATCACCCCGAAGATGGCCTTTACTGGGAGGGTGATCAGCGGATATCCGGTGATGTGAACGAGCCCGAACAACGCGCCAGCGAGCAGTGCTGATTGCGCGACCGGCAGGCGGTTGCGCAGGCTGCGGTAGAGCAGCCCTCGGAAGAAGATCTCTTCAACGACCGGTGCGCTGACCGCGACCGCCACCACGGCCACGGCTTTGCCGAGCGGGCTCAGGTGCTGAACCTGGGAGAGCAGGCCTGCGTCGTGACGCGCTGACTTGCCAATAAAGGCAACTCCCCATAGGGCGCCGATGAAGATGTAGGCCACTCCTGCCTGAACCGCGAGCCACAGGGAGCGCAGAGCAAGGGTCGGGCGGAGCCCGAGGTCAACAGCAGCGATTCCGTGGCGTCGACTCGCCGGCACGAGCGTGGTGAGCAGCACCAAGTCGACGAAAAGCACCCCCACACCGACGCTGACATGGACGTGCGCGAGGTCTTTCAGGAGCAGGCCAAACACCACCACAATCGCGAAGGACGCGATGTAGGCGCAGACGGCGTATCTGGTCGACCACTGGCGCGAGCGACCGCTCGGTCGCGGCCACTGAGGTGGTGGCAGCTCCAGGCCGCGGCGGCGGTCGTAAGCCGGCCTGATCGCGAACGAGAAGCAGATCCCGCCGAACCACGCAGCGATTATCAGTCCGCCAGCGATCCCAGCCTCAGTGTGGTTCGCCGTTCCGTTCGGTGACGATGCCGCTGCTGCCAACATAACGCTGGCCATGGCCAACGAGGGTCCGAGAAAGCCTGCCAGCGTCCACCACCAAACTCTGCAACGTGAACCAGCGATCAGCGGCGCCCACGAGCCAAGCCCGAACGGCAGCAGAGAAACCCACGGCCAGCGATCACGCCGAAGGGAAACCTCGCGGGTCTGCGGAGTCGTCACCGGATCCTCACCCAAACCATCGACCCCAGCCGACCCGGATGCTCCTGCGGACTGCCGGTCCCACCGCGCGCACTGCGTGCCAACGCCGGATGCCGCCGCTGCCTGACTCTCTCCCCCAGAAAGACACGCGCGCACCCTACAAGCAGCGTCGACGCTCCGTCACCTCCGGACGGATCCATCAGCGACAGTCGGCCGCGACAAGCGCTCTGGCCTGCGCCCACACGGACCCACCCGGCCACGGTGCACCATGCCGTGACTGGCCCATGACGATCGCTTTTACATTCCAGGCAGGCGGGCCCGTCACGATCGCATCGGCGACCAAACGACCCCTGAGCTCGAAGCCGCACGAGATCTTGTTGCAGCCGGTGGAATCAGGTCTCTGGCGGGACTGAGTGCCTACGCGTGCTGGCTGCGCTCCGCCACTGCTCGATTGAGCGCCTCCCGGAGCACTGGAATCTCTTCTCCTAGTCGTCGCATATCGCCGCCGGCGATAGCTACGGCTTCGGTCGGCGCGGTCACGACCACCGTCGCGCTCCGCCGCCGCGACGAGGTGCGCGGGTTCTGCTGTACCAAACCGATCTCGCCGAAAAAGTCTCCGTCGCCTAGCGTCGCAATACGCTGACCGGCTTGCAGAACTTCGACGGCGCCGTGCTTGATTGCGTAGAAGTCGAACGCAAACTCTCCCTGACCTAGAGCAACGTGTCCGACCTCCCATTGCAGTTGGCGTGCGACGGCTGCAGCTTGTTCGCGGTGCTCGGGCATGAGCCCGGCGAACAGCGGAATCCCGCCGAGATCGACGTTGCCCATCGTTCCTCCCTTTCAGCCGCAAGTTGGCGGGAGCCTATCCGCGCGACGTGCGTCGGACAACTGCTTTCACCGGCTGCGAATCGCGAGCAACCGCAACCGCATTGGCGACGATCAGTATCTCCGCCGAAAGCGTCGGGATTGGCGAATACGGGGGGAACGCACCTGTAGCTCGAGGCCCCTGCTTTCTTGATTCCGCGGGTACTGCGCCGAGTGGTGGCGCTGGAGGATGCGCCACGCTCGTTGCTCTGAGTCGGTCATGGACGTCCGACGGCGGCCCCGGAGACGAGACATAGCGAGCAGCCGGCGTGGGGTACGTGTAACGCTCGTGTTCTTGCTGGCCAAGAGCAGGGTGATGACCAATCGTGATGTTGATGACCGCCTTGGTCGTGAACGACTGGAGGATCTCTTTAGGCGTCACGAGCCGCGGGTCGCTGCCTACGTACGGCGCCGCGCGCCTGACGACGTCGTTGACGACGTTGTTGCCGAGACGTTCCTTATCGCGTGGCGGCGGCTTGACGATGTGCGGGAACCGGCGTTGCCGTGGCTACTTGGAGTCGCGCGGCGGGTGCTCTCGACTCACTGGCGCGGCGACAGACGGCGCCAGGAACTCAGCAACCGACTGGCAGCGACGCAATCGATGCAGGCGTCAGCGTGGTCTGAAGACAGCGAGGAGCGTGCGCTCGCCGCGCTGGCAACGCTTTCGGAGAAGGATCGTGAGGCACTGACCCTCACCGCCTGGGAGGGCCTAACGCCCCAACAGGCGGCAGTTGTCCTCGACGAGCCCGCCGCTCGGTTTCGCGTTCGGCTGCACCGCGCCAAGCGACGGATTAAGGCTGTCCTCGAGCAACCCTCAAGCGCGCGGCCGAATCCGATCACTTCCTCCGTGCATGAAGGAGCGACTCACCATGACTAGGACGATGTCTGACAAGGAACTTTATGAGATCCTCCGCGCGGTCAATCCGCTGTTAGGGGAGCCTGAGCGCCCGACCGCTGCGACCGAGGCCTCCCTGCAGCGCCTGCTTGCCCGCGGCCCGGGCAGCTTCAGCCGACCACGGCGTCGGCGTCGAGTTCGGCTCGGCCGGCATGTGACACGCTGGTGGGCGGTTCGTGCGGTGCCACTCGCCGCGGCGGCCGCGATCGCGGTAGCGATCATCAGCGCACTTCCGTCCGGTGGGCCGGTGACGGTGCCGGTAGCGTCGGCGAAGGTGATCTTGGCGAAGGCCGCTGCGGCGGTGGCCGGCTCTGAGGGTGCGATCTTGCACGCTGACATCTCCGCGACCCAGACCTGGCAGAACGGGCACAGTGACTACTGGACCGAGCAGGACTGGCAGCAGGTCAGCTCGCCCTATGACGATCGCTCGATCGACACCGGCATCTGGCCGACCGCTGTCGAGATGGCCTACGTCAAGGGCCAGATGTGGCTGTATGACGCGAGCACGAACACGATCTACACCAACGCGCCAGCGCAAGCCTTCACGCTGACGCCGGGACCGCAGCCGGGCACCTACACGCTGCACACCGGCAACGGAAGCTCCGGGGCATCGCTGACTGTCACCGCCAGCCAGGCTGCGGCGCTACGCGATGGCAAAGACGTCTGGGCCGACAGCGACCACGGGCCGGTCGTGACCCCGCGCCCAACGACCGGACCGCAGATCCTCTCGAGCTTCCGTTCCCAGGCGCTTGCGCTCGTGCGCTCGCCCACCGCGAAGGTCACCCGCAACGTCACGGTTGACGGGCAGAGCGCCCTTGAGGTCGCCTCGCCCGACGGCACGAGTACCTACTACCTGAATCCCAACACCTACGCGCCGATTCAGATGACGAACACGATCGGGCCGGGCACCAACATGGGCGATCCGGACAACGACGGCACGGTCACGCTCAAGTTCAGCGACTGGCAGTACCTGACCGATCCCGCCGCCGATCCCGCCCTGCTCAGCCTCACTGCTGAGCACCCGGACGCGACCATCGACACCAGCGCGGCGGAGTACCAGGCCGCCGCGAACCGACTTTTCCCATGAGGAGCGCGATGAACCATCTCGATATCGGTGGCCGGCGGGGCCGCGTCCTTGCAGCCTTTGCGGCTGCACTCGCTGCAGCGATCATCGTGGCGGCGTGTGGTGGATCGCACGCCACGCATGCGCGCAAATCCGCGGAGGCCAGCAGTGACATCAAGTTCGCCAGGTGCATGCGCGCAAACGGCGTCCCCAGCTTCCCCGACTCCGGCGGTGCGGTCCAGTCCTCGCAGAACGGCCAGACGATGTCGATCAACGGCGTTTCCGTCAACTCGCCAGCGTTTGAGTCAGCGCAGCAGAAGTGCCAGCACTACATCAGTGCACCGAGCAGCCCGGCCGAGCAGGCGAAGTTCAGGCAGGAGATCCTCAAGGTGGCCCGCTGCATGCGCGCGCATGGGATCAAGGCCTTTCCCGATTCGGGCACGTTCAACACCAGCAGCGCGCTGAACCCACAGGCTCCGGCGTTCGAGGCAGCTTCCAAGAAGTGTGGCGTCGGCGGTACCGCCACGAGCTACTCCCTGCCATGAGCGGACGGCCGCGCCGCCGGTGGCTCACGGCCCTGGCAATGATCCTGGCCGCCACGGCGGCCGTCGCCGTGATCCTGTCCGAAGGCGGCGGCGGCAACGGCGGCGGCTCGCGGGTGGTCAGCACGTCAACCGCGGCGGCGCGTGTGCAGCGCCGCAACCTGGTCGCGACCGACACCGAATCGGGCACGCTCAGCTACGCGGACCCACAGACCGTCTACGCGCAACTGCCCGGCACGATCACGTGGCTTCCAGCCGTCGGCAAGGTGATCAGACCAGGGCACGCGCTGCTGAGGATCGACAACTCGCCGGTGCTGCTGCTGAGCGGCCAAACGCCGGCCTACCGCGACCTGAAGCCATCTGACGCGAGCGGACCGGACATCTATGAGCTGAACCGCAACCTCGTCGCGCTCGGGTACGAGCCGAAGTGGATCACCGTCGATGATGTGTGGCAACCGGGCACTACAGCCGGGCTCAAGGAACTACAGCAGCATCTCGGAGAGGCGCAGACAGGCTCGCTCACGCTCGGGCAGGTCGTCTTCCTACCGGGGCCGCAGCTGACCCAGTCTCAAAGCCTGACGGTCGGAGCGACCACGAGCGGGGGCTCCACCGAGGCGCTGAGCACCTCCTCGACCAGGCTGATCGTGACCGTCGAGCTCTCTCCAAGCTCGCAGAGCGAGGCCACGATCGGTGAGAAGGTGACGGTCGAGATGCCCAACGGCACCAATGCCAACAGCCGGGTCACCGCCGTCAGCCCGGTCGCGCAGAGCTCCGACTCAGGCGACGGCAGCGCCTCCGGCGGCAGCGGATCATCCGGTGGCGGCGGCTCAAACTCGACGGTGCCGGTCACCGTCACGCTCGACAAGCCCGCCAAGGGCGGCGGTCTGGATCAGGCGTCGGTCAGCGTCAACTTCGTCCAGAGCAAAGCGCGGCACGTCCTATCGGTCCCGGTGACCGCACTGCTGGCCACCTCCGGCGAAAGCTTCGCCGTGCAGGAAGCGTCGGCGCCACACAGGCTCATCCCGGTCGCGACCGGCCTGTTTGCGGCCGGTTACGTACAGATCGCCGGACACGGCATCCACCCGGGCCTGCGCGTCGCGGACTCACAGGGATGAGCATCCAACTCATCGACGTCGTCAAGGAGTACCCCGGGGACGTCACGGCGCTGTGCAACGTTAGCGTGGCGATCCCGGCCGGCGATCAAGTTGCCGTCGTGGGCCCCTCCGGCTCGGGTAAGACGACGATACTGACCGTGCTCGGCACGCTCGAGCGCGCCACGACCGGAACGGTAACCGTCGAGGGACACGACATCGCGGGCGCCTCCGACCGTGAGCTCGCGGGCCTGCGCGCGTTCGCGATCGGGTTCGTCTTCCAGGCGTTCCACCTGCAGGAGGCGATGACCGCGGTCGACAACGTCGCCAATGGCATGCTCTACACCGGCACCGCGTCGCGCGAGCGGCGCGCCGCTGCTCGCGAGGCACTGGAGCGGGTCGGGCTCGGCCACCGACTCGACTTCAAGCCGTCACAGCTCTCGGGTGGCGAGCGTCAGCGGGTCGCGATCGCGCGGGCGCTGGCGAAGCGCCCGGCGATCATCCTCGCCGATGAGCCGACGGGCAACCTCGACTCCAAGTCCGGCGCCGGTGTCCTGAGCCTCCTCCACGAGCTCGGCTCGGACGGCGCCACGCTCGTGCTGATCACCCACGACGTGAACATCGCCGGGGAGTTTCCGCGGCGCCTGCACATGCGCGATGGAGAGATCGTCGAGGACGAGCTGGCATGACCAACGTCGTCATCTCTGACCATCCGCGCGAACCCGAGCAGACCCCCGCCCCGGTCGGCAGGGCGCGCCTGCCCTTCCGCGAGCTGGTCGGGGTCGCGTTCCAGGGCATCCGCACGCGCAAGCTGCGGGCGGCGCTCTCGGCGCTCGGGATCGCGATCGGCATCGGTGCGATGGTCGCCGTGGTCGGCGTGTCCTCGTCGGCGCAGGCGAACCTGATCGCCGAGATCGACTCGCTCGGCACGAACCTCCTGACGGTCTCACCCGGTACCGACTTCCTCGGCAACGCCGCCGTGCTCGCCCCGAGTTCGGTCCCGATGATCAAGCACATACTGCACGTCGAGAGCGACGCGCCGATCTACCAGCTGAGCAACGCGAACGTCTACCGCACACCGTTCGTTCCCGCCGAGCAGACCGGCGGTATCGGCGTGAACGCTGCCAGTGAGAACCTGCCACGGGTCGTCGGGACCACGCTCGCCTCAGGGCATTTCCTGAGCGCCGTCAGCCAGCACTACCCCGAGGTCGTGCTGGGTGCCCAGGCTGCGGCCACGCTGCAGATCACGCAGGCCGGCGGCCACGTGATGGTCTACATCGGCAACCAATGGTTCGTGGTCGTCGGCATCCTCAACCCGGTGAAGCTCGACTCATCGCTCGATTCGGTCGTGTTCATCTCACTGCCGGTGGCCGAGAAGCTCTTCCAGCAGCTCCCGGAACCAAGCGAGATCTATGTCCGCAGCACGCAGGATGACGTGACGCAGGTCGCGAATCTGCTGCCCGCTACCGCGAACCCCCAGGATCCCAGTGGCGTGAGCGTCGACCGTCCCTCCGATGTGCTCGAGGCGCGCGCCGCCGCCAAGGGCCAGTTCACCACCCTGCTGCTCGGCCTCGGCGCGGTGGCGCTGCTGGTCGGCGCGATCGGGATCGCGAACATCATGGTGATCTCCGTGCTCGAACGGCGGGGAGAGATCGGCCTGCGCCGCGCACTCGGCGCGACCCGCGGTCTCATCAGCCTCCAGTTCCTCGCCGAATCGGCGCTGCTCGCGGCCGTCGGAGGTGTCTTCGGCCTAGCGATCGGCGCCGGCGCGACGGAAGTCTACGCCGCCGCAAAACATGAGCCTTTCGTGGTGCCGATGTACGCCCTGATCGCCGCGCCAACGGCCGGATTCATCATCGGCGCCGTGGCCGGCCTCTACCCGGCCGCGAAGGCAGCCCGGCTCAGCCCAACGGAGGCCCTACGTGCGTGACACCGCTGCAACTCGGTCAGCGACCGGCCAGCCGAGAACCTCACTCGCTCTAGTCAGGAGTCG
Source organism: Solirubrobacteraceae bacterium (assembly GCA_050696795.1). Classification (GTDB taxonomy): domain Bacteria; phylum Actinomycetota; class Thermoleophilia; order Solirubrobacterales; family Solirubrobacteraceae; genus Palsa-465. The sequence continues at coordinate 9,208 of JBOGYJ010000245.1, forward strand.
AGGTCGAGAAGGTCGCGGTCACGGCCACTGATACAAACGCACTGGATTACCACCCGAGACTGCCTTTAGTGATCAACGAGCATCACAATGGCGGGGCACTCGGACCCGGCTTGCGCGAACACCGGGTCGGCGCATGCTGCCGGGTCATATAGTCGGGCCATCGATGGTGTCGTCGCCATCGTTTCCCATCACGACCGCGCGTCTGCGGATGCGCCCGCTAGATGAGAGCGACCTCGATGCGCTTACGGAGATCTACCAGCACCCCCTGGTGGCGCGGTGGATCGGTGTACATACGCGTCAGGACGTCGAGCGGGAGATCACCCAGCACATCGAGACCCAGGCTAGGCTCGGTTTCAGCTTCTGGGCCGTCGAGGATCGCGGGGGCGGACGATTGATCGGCGACTGCGGTCTGCAGCCGCTGGAGCATCACGGTCCTGAGGTTGAGCTCGGCTACGACTTTCATCCAACCGCGTGGGGACGTGGGCTGGCGACCGAGGCTGCGCGCGAGGTCGTGCGGCAGGCGTTCGGCCCGCTCTGCCTCGGGCACGTCGCCGCTGTCGTCAAACCCGAGCATGTCGCCTCGCAGCGCGTGCTCGAGAAGGCCGGGTTGCGTCACACCGGCACACGCGAGGCCTATGACGAACAGATGTTGCTCTACGAGGCCGACAGCAACGAGCGGACCACACGCCCGTAGGCCCCGCCACCGCGGGCCGAGACCTGCCTTCGCGTCCGCACGCAGCTTTAGACACGCACCGCCGGCGCACCCCGGATGCGCGGTCAGCGGGACGACTGCCGCTTGTGCCGCTCTCGGCCGAAGCTACGAGCTAGCGTCCGCGCTTGCGGACTTCGACCGGTGGGTTCTGGCCCTTCTCGATGTACCCGATGAGCGCCTTGTTAGGGCTGTACGGCGGCGGACTCGGCCGACTGACCGACGGCTGTGCTGGCTGAGTGCTGGGCGTGGGCTTGTTGTCAGGCATGGTGAGGGGTGCTTCCCGTAGCAATCAGTGTACCGGCGACGATCAACGCCGCCGCGACTGCCAACAGCGCCACCGCAAACTTGATGCGCGCGCCCTTCCGCTTCACGAGCGTCGCCGCTTCAACAACCATGTCGATCTGGACATCGAGCAGCGTCAGCCGGGTCTCCGGTTCCGGAGCGGTCAGGAACTCACGCAACTGCAGTACCTCCACCACGGGATACTTCCGAGGGAGGAACGCGAAGGCGGCCGAGAGGGCTGCGAGCACTGCCGCTCCGAGCCCGATCTGAAAGGCGAGATCGGCGGACACGAACGCCTGGGCAGTAGCGCCAAGGCCGACAAGAACACCCGCAAAGCCGAGTACCACACCGGCCTTCGTGTCAAGACTCTCGGCATGCGCGTTCATGGTCTCGCGCTCGACAGCGACCTGAGCGGCGATCAGCTCAAGTGACGGCAGTGGTGGCGACTCAGGGTCTGGGCCGTTCTTTGCCTGGGTCGTGGCGTCCTCTTCCACAATCGCCGAGGCTAGGTCGCAACGCGGATGGACCGACGCGCCGCCAAGAGCAAGGCGGCACCCGCTTTTGCGTCGTGAGGCGTCTCTCGGCTTTCATGGAATCAGGCCCGCTATGCGCGGCCAGCAGGGTCCCGCGGCCGGGATCCTGCCGGTACTCGGTTTCGCTGTGGTGCCCGTTCATGCGGTGCGCCGCGGTCCTGCCGTGCGGCGTGGCATCGTCTGTTGCCTTGTATGGCTTCGACCATGTCCGGCTTCAGATCGACCGGGTCCGTGCTGCGGTCCGCGAGATCGATCCGGTGTTTCTTGACACGCCGGCGCTGCGGTGCGTGCCGCTCGGACGGGCGGTTGGGTGCTCGGTGACGCTGAAGGTCGAGACCCTCAACCCGGTCCGGTGCTTCAAGGGTCGCGGCACGGAGACGGTCGCGACCATGGCGCGCGACAGGGGCGCGTCGCGGCTGGTGTGCGCGAGCGCCGGCAATCTCGGGCAGGCGCTCGCTTACAGCGGCTCGCGTCGAGGCATCGAGGTCACGGTTGTGGCAGCGAGGACAGCCAACTCGCTGAAGCTGCGTCAGATCGCTGCCCTCGGCGCCGACGTTCGGCTTGATGGCGAGGACATCGAAGACGCCCGCCTGCTGGCGCGCGAGCTCGCGCAAGCCGACGGCGCCTACCTGGTCGAGGACAGCCTGGATCTTGCGACCTGCGAGGGTGCCGCAACGATCGGTCTTGAGCTCGCCCGAGACGATCCGGGACTCGACGTAGTGCTCGTAGCTGTCGGTGGCGGTGCGATGGCCAGCGGCGTGGGGTACGTCGTGCGCTCACTGGTTGACCACGCGGAGGTGATCGGAATCCAACCTATCGGTGCGCCTGCGATGGGGCTGTCCTGGCGTCAGCGAACCGTGGTCGAGACGGACAGCATCGAGACGATTGCCGACGGCGTTGCCGGCCGCTGCCCGATTCCCGAGGTGCTGGACGACCTCCTCGTTGTGCTCGACGACGTGATCCTCGTGCGCGAGGACTCGATCAAGGCCGGGATGCGCGCCATCTATGAGCATGCGGGGCTCGTCGTCGAGCCATCCGCAGCACTCGGGATCGCCGCGGTCCTGGAGCAGCCCGAGCGGTTCGCCGGACGGCACGTGACTACGATCGTGTGCGGAAGCAACGTGGCCGCGGCCGACTTCGCGCGCTGGGTGCTGGAACCCGCGACGCGCGATGGGCACCAGCCGCACGATCTATGACGTCGCGGTCATGTCGCGCGACCAAACCCACGCAATTCGCTAAAGCGTGAGGCAGCAGCGCAGGTCAGTGTCGGCGCGGTGAACGCTTGACGGCCGCGAGAGACCTGCTTCCTGTTCGCGACACGTATCTCGAGGTCCACGCGGTCACACCAGCTTTGCGCGGACATGGGGTACCTGCTGGCTACCGGCCTTGACGCGCTTGCTGACGCATTGTCGCTATGATGGCGACATGGTGTTGCAAACCTTGTTCACGTGCGGCAGGCTGGGATGTTCGTAGGACTGCGGGATGTGCGATACGCGTGGGGGCGTTTTCTGCTGATGGGATCGGTGATCGCCCTGGTAGCCGTGTTGACGGTTCTGCTCACTGGCCTGTCAACGGGCCTCGTGGACTCGGGTATCTCAGGGCTGCGCGCGATGCCGATCACGGACCTCGCGTTCCAGCCGAAGACAAACTCGACGTTCTCCCAGTCGACGCTCGGACCGGCCACAGTCCGCTCCCTGGCACGCCAGCCCGGGGTCCGGGCCGAGCCACTAGGGCTCAGTTCTTCAACGCCAAGAACGAGGCTGGGACCTCAGTTTCCATCGCTCTGGTCGGCGTCCAGCCCGGAGGCTTCATCGCCAGGCGGGCCGTCGGCCGGTCCGAATTGGGCCGCACCCCGACCGGAGTCGTGATCTCTCGGGGTTTGGCGCGTTCCGGCCTGCGGGTGGGGGGGAGCATCACCGTCGACAGGTTGCACCTCGTTCTGCATGTGGTCGGGATCGCCCCGACGGCGACCTACGGCCACGTTGACTTGGTGTATGCGCCGATAGCCCTCTGGCGGCAGGCGACGTACGGCATGGTTACCGGGGGCAAGCTGCCGTCGAGCGCGCGCGGGCTGGCTTCGGCGGCGGCGCTGCAGGTGCGCCCCGGCGTCAAACTGACGGCGATCGGCAGGCGCCTCGGGGTCGACATCGTCACCAAGCAGCAGGCGTATGCAGGCTCTCCGGGATACACGGCCGAGACGGCGACGATGAGCCTGATCATCTACTTCCTCTACGTGATCGCGGCGCTGATCGTCGGAGCGTTCTTCACGGTCTGGACGATCCAGCGCAGGGCTGACATTGGGCTGATGAAGGCTCTGGGAGCGTCGAACAGCGTTGTGCTTCGCGACGCCTTGGGTCAGGTCGCTCTGGTGCTGGTGGCGGCGATGCTGGTCGGTGCGCTGGTCGGCGGCGGCATCGGCAGCCTCATCCAGGGAGGGGCAGTCCCATTCGCGCTGCGGGCCGGAGCCGTGCTCACGGCGTTGGTGACGCTCGGAGTGGCCGGCATGGTCGGATCCCTGGTGGCCGTGCGCCGCATCGCCGGCGTCGACCCGATCATCGCTCTGGGAGCGGCGGCGTGAAGACCGTCGGCCCAACTCCGGCCCTCGGGGCCGATCGCGGTGGCCTGAAGCTCGACGGAGTCTGCCTGAGCTATGGCGACGGCGACGAGGAGGTCGTTGCCCTGGACGAGGTGTCGCTCACGATCAGCCCCGGCGAACTGGTCGCCGTCCTCGGGACCTCAGGTTCCGGAAAGTCGAGCCTGCTCGCGGTGGCGGGAGCGCTGCGGCGTCCCGACAGCGGTAGCGTCAACGTCGGCGGCGTGACCGTGACCGACCTACCGGCCAAACAGCGCAGCGCTGTGCGCCACAGTCTGATCGGCTTCGTGTTCCAGGGCTCGAACCTGCTCGCGTCGCTGACCGCGCTCGAGCAGCTCGAGCTCGTCGGCAGGATCGGTCGCGCTGCACGCGAGCCGACTCGAACCAGGGCGATGATGCTGCTCGATGAGGTTGGGCTCGCTGCCAAGGCCGGACGCCGTCCAGGGGAGCTGTCCGGTGGTGAGCGTCAGAGGGTCGGTATCGCACGGGCACTCATGGCCGATCCCTCGGTGCTGCTCGTCGACGAGCCGACCTCGGCGCTCGACCACCAGCGTGCGATCGACATCGCCACCTTGCTCGCGGAGGAGACTCATCGGCACCGGATCGGCACGGTGATGGTCACCCATGACGTCAGTGTGGCGCGCTTCGCCGATCGTATGGTCGAGATGCGCGACGGCCGCCTGACGACTGCAGACGCATCCGCGGCACATTAGCCTGCAGCCATGCCGCGCATCGACGCGCCGACTGTCAAGGAGCATCGCGACCAGCAGCACGAGGCGATCCTGGACGCCGTCGGCGCGATACTCGCCGACCAGGGTTACGCTGGCGTGGAGCTCGCCGCCGTGGGCGAGCGGGTCGGCTTGGCCCGGACATCGCTCTACCGCTACGCACGCGACAAGGACGAGCTCGTGGCGCAGTGGCTGGAGCGCGCATTCGGACCGGCGATGGCTAATGCCCAAGCCGTCCTCGGCGCGGCGGACCCACCGGCGGAACGGCTCGCAGCATGGCTTGACAGCCAGCTGGACTTCGCGGCGAAACCTCGTGACGGTGCGGCCGCCCGACTCATGGCCGAGTTCGACCACCTCCCCGAGCGCATTCAGGCCCTCGTGGTGGACGGCCATCAGCCGCTGCGCGATGCACTGACGGCCACTGTGGCCGAGGCCCTTGAGCACCAGGCCGGACGCGAACCCGCGTTGGTGCTCGCCTTCATCGACGCGATCGCCGCTGCCGCCACCCGTCAGGCAGCCGCCGGCGTAAGCCCGCAGCTGCGCGCCGAGACACGAAGCGCGATCATCGCGCTCCTGGCCGTCGACCACGTCTGACCCACGAGCCAGACCCTCGTTGACCAGGTCCAGCGGCTAATGGGCGGGGTTCATCCCGCCGCTTGCGCGTTCCCGGGAAGCGCCGATCCGCCGGCACGAGTCCTGCTGTGTGCAACCGACGGGTCTGTTGACGCCGTTGTCGTTTCCCCCGGTATGCGCGGCAGGGAGGGGGACTCGGCGATCGATCGCAGTCCCTTGTGGGTGCTGTGCCGGACGCATCGAAGTCGGTCCGGTCGCTTTGTGATCTACGGCAACAGGTCCAGGTACTGCTTCCGCGCTTTCATCGCGTGGATAAGCATCTCGTTGCCGCTGTCGAAGATCAGGACGATGAGTTCGAGCAGTCGTCCATGCGGATCGAAACCGAGCCGGAACTCCGGTATCGGACTGTCATCGCTCTGTGGCGCTGCGAACACCCAGTTCTCAGCCGCGTAGGTCGCGTCGTCTGCCTCAACGTCGTGGGCGAGCGCAGACTCATGGACGAGCACTACGCGGCGTGCGTCCAGGCGCGCACGGCCTCCCGGATCGCCTCAGACCGGCTCACGCCGTCGTGCTCCGCGCGCTCGGTCAGCGCTTCAAGCAACTCCGCGTCCATCCGCACCGGGATAACAGGACTCTCGCCTGCCTTACCGAGCCGTGGCCGGCCGCGCCCACGCAGACCCTCAACGGCGAGCCCCGCGCGAGCCTGCTCCTGCCACACCTCGATCTGTTCCTCAGTGACGGGAACGCCGTCGATACTCTCGTCCATACCGAATATTGTAATACAGTCCCGGCGCCAAGTGGAAAGCTCACCACTAGCGCTCGCAAGCCAGACCCGCATCCACGTTGGGGACGCAACTTCCTCAGCGACCGCCCAGAGACGCGCTCTGCGCGGCAGGCAGGGCGGAGTTTGGGCCGTGACGATGCGAGACCTCCTGAAGCGCTCGTCAGCCCTGCTGGCCGCGCATTGCGCGTCTGCCAGCACCGATGCCGAGATATGCGCCGCGGGCTGAAAGCGAGTGCGCGCGATCACGAATAGTGGCAGGAGTAACTCCATGGAGCTACACTTTGCCGTGATGCCGAGCAAACATCAGCGGATCGCCGTCACTGCCGACCATATGTTGGTTGACGCGCTCGAGCGTGTCCGGGTTGCAACCGGAACGGTGGAGGCAGACGCGACCCTGGTCCGCCGGCTGGCCGTGGAAGGCGCGAACGCACAGTTGGGGTCGCGTTCCGACCGCCGCCAGGCCGCGGAGGCGCTATTCGCGGTGATGGATCGCGGCGGCTTTGACCTCGACCTCGACGGTATTGACGCCCTCAACGCGCCCGCCGAGCTATCACTGTGACATCCCAGCTCTGGGACGGTCAGAGCCTGGTGCTGGGCGACACGTCGGCTTGGATCGTTGCTCGGCGCATCCCGGAAGTTCGGGCACGGTTTCTGGCCGCGATCGAACGCGGAGACGTCGCCTGGTGCTGGCCGGTTCGCTACGAGTTGATGATCGACGCTCGCGACAGCGAAGCGATAGCGAGCGTGGACCGAACGCTTGAAGGTCTGCGGCAACTCGCCACAGATGCTGCCGTCCAGCGCGGAGTGCTCTCCGCGATGCGCGAGCTTGCGAGCACCGGCTCTCACGGCTCCCACCGCCTTCCTCTGACAGATCTGGTGGTTGCCGTGGCGGCACAAAAAGCGGGGATCGACATCCTGCACCACGATCGGCACTTCGAGCGTCTCGGTGAACTGCTCGGCGTCCGCACGCTCTGGATCACCGAGCCCACCGACTGACAACGCCCCGTCGCGGATCCCGCGGTGGCTGTCGCTCAAAGCCGCGGTGTGTTGGCGGCGGGTTTGAGGCAGGCGCGGTCCAAGCGGCCGCGAGCACGACGATTGGCGTGTGCCTCTATCCGAGGGCGGTGGCGATCTGGTGGCGGTGGAGCTTTTGGAGGTTGTGGGTGAGCATCACGAGCCGCCATTCGGTGCGAACTAACGATCTGCCTCGGTAGTTGAGCCGGTAGATCTTGCGGTTGTGCTTGGTGTGACCGAACACCGGCTCGATCGCAGTTTGGCGCTTTCGGTAGAGCTCTTTGCCGAGGTCGGTCTGTAACACGGCGCGCATGAACGAGTAACGCCCACCGGTCCAGCCTGGCCGTTCTCCGTCGCGCTTGCCGCCGTCTGGCGGGATCAGCACTGCAGTCCGTGATCGCCGGTGAGGTGGTCCATGTGCTGCTCGTTCCAATACTGAGCGTCGGCAACAACGACCGGCGGTCTGTAACCCGATCCCGTCTGCTCGAGCTCGCCAAGCGCCGTCTCGATCATCGGCCGGAGTTGCGAGACGTCACTGGCTTGGGTGGTGATCTCGGCAGCCAGGACGATCTGTTGCTCGTTGACGACGGTCTGGGCGTTGTAACCCTGGATGTAGCGGCGGTTGCCTTTCATTCGCCGGGAGTCAGGGTCGGTCACGTTCACCTCACCGGCCGGAATCTCGGGTGGTGTGTAGGGCTTTGATGGCCCATCCGGCCGGCATCGGTCATGCACCCGGCGATGCTCCCGCAACTCCTCATAGGCCTTGTTGCCAGCATGTTCGGCGCTCAGCTCGTCCTCCAGGCACTGGGCGGCGAACCGCTGGTGGAGGCACACGGGGGGACGGTCAGCGCCCGCAGCATCCCGGAGCAGGAGACCGTGTTCTCGGTACGGTTGCCGAACTCGATCCGCCCGGGTGCACCCGTCGCCGGGACAGCGTTACCGGCGGATCCTGCGTGAACTGTTGCCTCTCGCGATATTTGACGCGGCGCTGACGGTGAGATCTGGTCGGAACCACCCAGACCCACTCGCTCTGCCGGACCCAGACACCGTCGGCCACCTGGGTCAGCATCAGTTCAATCTCAGGTATCTCACCCCGGCGCAAGAGGAGAGCCCGTCCAGCCCTCGTTGTGCTTCATTCTCGCCGCTCGAGCAGGACCTGCTTTGTCGCCCACGGGGCAGTCTGCCGCCGACTGCTGCTCTCGCTTTCGCCGGAGCCGGAAGCGGAAGCGTGACGGCCCGTCGCGATGACGCCCTCGGTTTCGTGGAAGCGGAGCCGAGGGCGGGTTCGCGTGAGACTTGGGCATCGACCCGGCCGTGATCGTTAGCAGCGACCGTGCAAACTGTCCGTCAGTCTGCGTGTATCGCTAGAGGCGGACGCCAAGCTCGGCGATCACGGCGTCAAGGTCGATCGGGTATGAGGCGAGCCCGCCCATCTTCGTTGCCGATGACTCCATGCCACGCAGGAGCGATCGCAGTTGTGGCAGGTACGCGCCCTTGGCTGCGGCTTCGCGTGGCGATAGCCCCTCGAGCGCGGGCACCGGTTCGCTCAGCCAGCGGTCGGTCATCTGCTGGCGCGCGGCCGCGACCAGTTCGGGCGGGAGCGGCTGCACGCTCCGGGCTGGCTTGCGTGTCGGGGGGCGCGCGAAGGCTTGCGCGGGCGGCTTGGCGGAGCTGTCTAGCAGCTTGGCGTCGGGGAGCAGCTGGCCGATGAAGTCGATCGCACACCCGAGCCGGCGCTCGGACAGGCCCTCGTACCGCAGCGTGTCGCGCTTGAGCGAGAACTCCCCGATCGACACCGCGCCGGGGATGTCGAGCACCGAGGTCTCTACCAGCGCCGCGCCGCGTGGCATCGGGTCAGGTTGCATCGCCAACAGCGCGTCGCGGCGAGCGATCCACGTGAACGACCCGCCACCGTCATCCAAGCACTGCTCGCAGCGCATCAGCGCGGCCGCAGCCGCATCGCGCCTCGCTCGCCACCGGGCCTCAACCACGATGATCAGATCGCCCTCGGTCGTGACCGGCACCAGCGGCCTGGACTCGAACGAGAACAGCTCCGCGGGCGCGCGCCGGGCGATCTGGTCAGGGCCATCCTGGTCGAGGCCGAGACGGTGGCCTAACTGGGCCAGGAGATGCCCGAGATCGTCTTCATCGCTTGCCGCGTAGGATCGCACGGGCCCCCAGAACTCGCCGGTGTCGGGTTTCAGTCGTCCGAGGAGAATGTCCCAGCGGGCGACATCGCGGGAGATGTTCTGGCTCTGGACCGTAAGCGTGCGCCCGCCCGCGTACGGCTCGATCGCCAGGCGCTCACCTGGCCGAGACTCGAGCACCCGCCAGAGCCGCAGCTTCGCGTTCGCGTGTGACGCCGCCAGCTCCCGCAGTCGGGGGTCCGGCCCAGCGTTGGCGTAGCACTCAAGCGGCGTTCCGCCGCCGGGCAGCTCACGGTCGTGAAGAAACCACGCCGTCGCCCAGTCCTGCTCCCCTTCGGTCATCTCGCGGCGCTCGCCGACGTACTCAATCAAAGCCGCGCGCAGCTCGCCTGGAAACTCGCGTTCCGCCCAGCCGGTCACTTCCTCGACAAGCCGACCATGATCGCGCTCCGCCTGGGCGGCCGGCAGCCTCGCCGGCAAGCCGCAGCAGCGCTTGTACTTCTTCCCACTACCGCACGGGCAGGGATCGTTGCGGCCCGGCATCTCGCGACGCGAATTTACCGGACCGGCAGCGTCAGCGGCCCGTCGCCAGCCTGAGAATCAGCGGCTCGGCGAAGCGCCTCGAAATCGGTGCGCCAACCGCCGCCATCCTCCTTCTCGATCGTCAAGCGCGCCTCGGTCAACCGTTCCACCGGACTTCGACAGTTGATAGGAACACAGAATCCTGAAAAGGGCGTGCTTGCAGGTGAAACGCCGGATGGGTGGTTCGCGGGCGTGTAACTAGGAATAGGCGCTGTTGGTGGGCTCGATCGCGAGAAACACCGGCGGTTCGGGTATCTCGACAGCGGCGAGGATCTCGCGCTGGTGGTGGGTGAGCTCGGTGCGCTGGAGGATGAGTCCGGCTGAGCCTTGGAAGTAGCCGAGGTGGATGCGCTCGAGCTCGCGGCGGAGGCTTGGCCAGGTGTCTTGCGCGCGGGTTTCGGCGACGCGGCAGAGCAGCAGCGCCAGGAACGAGAGCAGCACGTGCGCGCGGATGCGGTCTTCTTTGCGGTGGTAGATCGGGCGTAGGTCGAGGATGTGCTTCTGGTCGCGCCAGCAGGCCTCGACCTCGATCAGCTGCTTGTAGTAGATGGCGATCTCATCGGCTGTGAGGTCGTCGTCTGAGCTTGAGATGAGGAACTTGCCGTCGAGGCGCTCGTCGTCGTGGACCTTGCGGCGGTCGATGTAGAGCCGCCCGTGGCGGCGGGTGATGAAGCGCTTCATGCTCGGGTGGGTGATCAGCCGCGCCTCGGCCTGGGTGCGCTCCTCGCCCTGCTTGCCGGCGACCTGGTCGAGCTCTTCGCCGATGCGCTGAAGCCACTTCTCGCGATGGTGCTTGTCGCGGCGGGCCTCCTCGAGGTTGCGGCAGACGACGAACCGCCGGCGGGTCTCACCTTCGCCGACCCACACTTGCTTGACGTGCAGGCCTTCCTTGACGATCCGGTAGCGGCCCTGGCGGGCGAGCGCTTGGCGGTTGGCGGTGCCTTGGCGGAGCTTCTCGCCGATGATGTAGTGCCCGCCGGCGCGCTGCAGGTAGCTGCGGTTCTCCTCGGAGTTGAAGCCGGTATCGAGCACCCAGATCACGCGGTGCAGCCGCCACTCCCTGAGCTTGTCCTTGACCTCGCGGATGATCTCCTGGTCAGAGGCGTTGCCCGGGTAGGTGAAGCAGCGCACCGGGATCCCCTCCTTGGTGACCGCGAACCCGACCACCACCTGCGGCAGATCAGGCCGGTGGTCCTTGCTGGCACCGAACTTGCGCAGCTCATCCTCGCGCTCAGCCGGGATCTCGAAGTACGTCGAGGTCGTGTCGAACAGGATCAGATCGACCTGAAGGTTCAGGAGATCGGAGACGGCGAAGAACACCTCGCGCTGGATCTGCTCGTCGCACTCCAAGAGGAAGTCCATCGCCCGGTAGAAGATCTGCGGATCCTCTCCGAGCTCCCCGATCCCCGGCAGCCATGTGTCCTGCGCCGCCCACTCGAGCGCCGCCAGCTTGCTCATCGGATCAAGCGCCCGGTTGGCGACCAGGCCGAAGATCAGCCGCTCCACCGCGGCGCTCACCCGCCGGCCGCGCGCTACCCGCACGATCCCTGCAGCGACCCCCAGCCGCCGCCAGAGATGATCCAGCAGCCAGGCGCCGCCCATCGGCACCGAGCGCAGGAAGCGCGTCCCCTCCGGCGCCTGCGCCTCGAGCGCCTGCCCGGGATCCAAAAAGCGGGTGATCGAGCGCGCCAGCCGCGCCAGCGCGTCGCGGTCGAGCCGATCCTCGCGCCCGAAGTTGTGGATCACCTTGGTGATCGAGCGCCGCCCGACAGGATCCCACACGTTGTGGGCGAGCTGCACGTATGAGACCTCTGAGCCGTCCTTGTTGCGGCGCCTGACCGTGCGCAGGTACATGTGGCTAGTAACGTAGCCATGCGCCCAGACGGAACCGCGCTGACCTGCCCAAAACGTGTTACTAGGCGTTAAACGCCTTCAGCGGTCATCGAAGCCCGACAACATAGGCGATACGCCACGAACCCCGGCCTCATGTGCCCATGAACTGTCGAAGCCCGGCTCCAGCGCGGCGAGCACGGCGCTGACCGGCAGTCCGGTTTGTCGCGAAACGCCGTGGGCCGTGACGTAGTGGATGCTGATCGACCCTCCCGAGCGCTCCGGCAGACCCGTACCCGTCGCGACAACCACCTGCCCGAACACACGCAGCCCAACCTCGTCAGCCAAAGCCCGCAACATCGTCGCACGGTCGCACTCGATCACTCCGGCACTTGTAGCATCCGCTCCGGCCAACGCCCGTGACCCGCGCCCCAGCGACCCTCCTTTTCGCGATCGGCGATCAGCGCGGCGAAGCACCCAAGCACCCTCGCGCCCGTTCCACCGGGAGTATCTTCGTCGCGCGCGAGGGCAGCGCGGCGCCTCGCCGATGCCGATCGTCTCAGCGAACGCCGAGACTGAGCACGAGTCCGGCCACGCGCTTGCAGCGCTCAGCAAACGATCAGGCGGAAGTGGAAGTTGTACACGCTGAAGGCTGGCTTCTCCTTATCTTTGTCGCCCGCTGGGCAGTCCGCCGCCGGACTGCTGCTCTGCTCACCGGCCTGGCCGAAGCAGAAGCTCGGGCCCGGCCCCTCCGCGAGGGTCGAGACGCCTCGAGCTGTCGGATAGGCCGGACCCATTGCTGGGCCCGGCCCTCCTCAGAACCGGACTTGCACCTTTCAATGCATCCGGCTCAAGCATGCGGCGGGGTCTGTCGACAGGCTCGCCCAACGATCCTTGCGGGTCGTCCGCGGGTCCACTCACCGCGGCCGTGGCCGTCGCGTCAGTTTGTCCATTGGTAGAGGGCTCATCGTCAACGTCTTCTCCGGAGCTCACCTGACCACGTCAGCGCGCTTTCGCGCCGGCCACCAGGGCTCGTATCCGGCCGGTTGCGCCGCGACCATCAGCAGGAGGGCGCTGATCAGCTCGGTCATGGTGTTCCCGTTGCCTTGCGGCTGCCGGCATTGGCTTCTTGGTCATCCTGTGCCCGCTCAGGAGTTCCGCCTTCCTCACGGTCGGCCTACCGGCCCCAAGGGCTGGACCCAGACGTGGTTTCCACGTTTCACACGCTCAAGATGCGATCGGGGTGGGTGCCCTCTATATCCCGGGGACGGTGGTGCTCATCCAGGCCGACCACGATCTCCGACCTCCACCTGGCGCATCCCAGCGCCGTGTCCCTGCACCGCGCCACAACCTCCATCACTGCGCGGCTCCGCTTGACGAGCCATCAACGAGGGTTCAAGCAATTTGCCCGTCCGACCTTCCCCTCACCCGTCGCCCCTGGATGGATCACGGGCAACTTCGGCTTTCCCCCGAGCTTCGCACCCCGCGATTACTCGCAGCGCACGCCGGGGCAGGGACGGACCTATTGAGCACGGATCCGAAATCAGCGTCTACGGCATATGCCGAACCTCCAAACTCGCGGATTTACTTGAAGCGTGCGACCTCGTGTCGCACTCGTGACAGCGGCAGTCTGATGATGCCGACGAGATAGCTGGTTCTCGTCCATCGCGAGAGCGGGCTCATATGGCAGCCGACGACCGCCAACACCGAAGCCGCTGGCGCTCGCGCAGGCGAAGCAGGGCTCCGCCGGTGACGAGTCGGCGGACAATCGCAAGTCGTCCCGCTCAGACAGTCCGGGACCGCGTTTCT
>JBOGYJ010000246.1:0-5251 GCA_050696795.1 Solirubrobacteraceae bacterium
GCCTGGGAGAACTCCGACGGGATCACGAAGACCTTGTTGGCGTCGCCCTGAGCCAGGCGCGGGAGCATCTGGAGGTACTGGTAGCTCAGCAGCTTGGGATCGGGATCGCCGGCGTGGATCGCGCCGAACACCCTGGCGATCGCCTGCGCCTCGCCCTCGGCCCGCAGCACCGCCGCCTGCTTGTCGCCCTCTGCGGTCAGGATCGCAGCTTGCTGCTGACCCTCAGCGGTGAGGATCTGCGACTGCTTGACACCCTCCGCGTTGAGGATCGCGGCGCGGCGGTCGCGCTCGGCGCGCATCTGCTTCTCCATCGCCTCCTGGATCGTCGGCGGTGGATCGATCGACTTGATCTCGACACGGTTCACGCGGATGCCCCATTTGTCGGTGGCCTCGTCCAGGACCCCACGCAGCTGCGCGTTGATGTGGTCGCGGCTGGTGAGCGCCTGCTCGAGCGTGAGCGAGCCGATCACGTTGCGCAGCGTCGTGACCGTGATCTGCTCGATCGCCTGCAACGGATTGGCGACCTCATAGGTGACCGACCGAGCGTCGTTGACGGTGAAGTAGAGGACGGTGTCGATGTTCACGACGAGGTTGTCCTCGGTGATCACCGGCTGCGGCGGGAACGAGACGACCTGCTCGCGCAGATCGATCAGCGGCCGCAGGCGGTCCACGAACGGCACCAGCATCGCCGGGCCTGGTCCGAGTGTGCGGCTGTACTGGCCGAGGCGCTCGACGATCCCGGCGCGCGCCTGCGGGACGATCCTGATCATCCGCGCAGCCATCAGCACCAGGAACACGACCACCACCGCCAGGACGATCTCTACGACCATGCCATCCCCTTTGCGCCTACTCCATTACGAGCGCCGTGGCGCCCTTGATGTCCACGACATGCACGGTCGTGCCCGGCTCGATCGCCTGATCCTCGTCCAAGGAGCGAGCGGTCCAGATGTCACCGTCGATCCGCACGGTTCCGACACCCTCGTGGTTGGCGATGCGCTCGACCACCAGCGCGCGTTTGCCCACCAGTGCAGCCCCACCGGTACGCAGCGCGGGGCCGCGTGTCAGCCGTCGCTGGACGAGTGGCCTGACCGACAGCAGCGTCAGGATCGAAACCGCGACGAACACAATCGATGCCGCCGTCTCGCCGGCCGCGCTGGCAGCGATCGCGGCGACCGCCGCGCCCACCGCGAATGGAGCCAGGAAGAAGCTCCCCGCTCCGGCAAGCATCTCGGCGGTCCCGAATCCGATGGCCACGACCAGCCAGACGATCCAACCAGCCATTAACAGCGAGCTTACTCCCCGAGAGCTCTGACTTCATGCACCGCGAAACTGACTTTTGCGCGCTTTCGGGCGTCGGAATCGCGTTCAGCTGATCAGGGCGCGCGCGAAGTCACTCGCGTCGAAGGGGCGCAGATCCTCGAGCTGCTCGCCGACGCCGATCAGCTTCACGGGGATCCCGAGCTCACCGGCGATCGCCAGCGCGATTCCGCCCTTGGCGGTACCGTCGAGCTTCGTCAGCACCAGGCCGTCGACGTCGATCGCCTGCGAGAACAGCTGCGCCTGACGCAGGCCGTTCTGCCCGGTGGTGGCATCGACGGTCAGCAACGTCTCGTGCGGCGCGTCCGGGATCTGCTTGGCGATCACCCGGCGGATCTTGGTGAGCTCGCCCATCAGATCATCCTGGGTGTGCAGTCGACCGGCGGTATCGACGATCACCACATCGGCGGCGCTTTCGAGGCCTGCCCTGACGCCCTCGAAGGCGACCGACCCGGGATCTGTGCCCTCGGGCCCGCGAACGAACTCGGCACCGGCGCGCTGTGCCCACAGCTCGAGCTGCTCGACCGCCGCCGCGCGGAACGTGTCGGCGGCGACCAGCACGACCCTGTGCCCGAGCTCGCGGCTGAGGTGATGCGCGAGCTTGCCGGTCGTGGTCGTCTTGCCGGTGCCGTTGACGCCCGCCATCAGGATCACCGTCGGCTTGGCGCGCAGGTCGATGTGATCGTCACCGACGCGGGCGATATCCGCGAGCAACTCGGTCAGCCGCGCGCTCAGCGCCTCACCACCGGTGATGCCGCCCTCGGTCGCCTCTCGCTCGAGCTGGCCGACGACCTGCGCCGTCGTGCGCGCGCCGACATCCGCGTAGATCAGCGCTTCCTCGAGCCGCTCCCAGGTCTCCTCATTGACCTCCTCGAAGAGCGTCGCCTGGATCTCGGCGCCCAGCGCCTGACGCGTCTTGCGCAGGTTCTCGCGCAGGCGTGTGAACATCCCTCGCCGCTTCTCCGCGGCGGCGGGCTCGGGCTCTGCCGGTGCGGTGCCGCGGGTCGTCTGCTCGGAGATGAAAAGATCTGCCCACTCGCGTGCCATCGGCGCGCGAGGTTAGCAACGCCCGGGGATCAGGCGGCTACCTCGCGGTCGGGCAGGCGCCGGGAGATCACCTTTGAGATCCCGTCGCCGCCCATCGACACGCCGTAGAGCGAGTCGGCGGCCTCCATCGTGCGCTTCTGGTGCGTCACGACGATGAACTGCGCGCGGTCGTTGTAGGTGTCGAGCAGGTCAAGGAAGCGCGAGATGTTGAGGTCGTCGAGCGCGGCCTCGACCTCGTCCATGATGTAGAACGGGCACGGCTTCGCGAGGAACACTGCGAACAGGAAGGCCAGCGCTGTCATCGACTTCTCGCCGCCCGAGAGCAGCGTCAGTCGCTTCATCGCCTTGCCCGCCGGAGTGATCTCGATCTCGACGCCGAGCAGATCTTCCTCGTCGGTGAGCTCGTCGGCATCGTCGGCCTCGTCGGCCTCGACCTGCGCGTCGGCGTCGGCGCCGGCCCCGGAGTCGGCCGCGGCGATCTTCTGGCCGCCGATCACCGCTGCGCGGCCGCTGGGGGTGGCGGGTGGGTTGGCTTCGGACACGAGCCGCAGGCGGCCGCTGCCGCCCGGGAACACGCGGGTCGCGAGCTCCTCGAAGTTGTTGGCCGCAGCCTCGAAGGTCTGTTCGAAGGTCTCCCGAATCTGCCGGTCGGTGTCCTTGATCAGCCCCTCCAGCTCGCGCAGCGCGGTCTCGAGGTCGTTGCGCTGGGTCTCGAGCTCCTCCACGTGGGCGAGCGCCTCCGCGTACTCATCCTGTGCCAGCGGATTGACCGGACCGAGCTGCTCACGGCGCTTGCCCAGCCGCTCGAGCCGGGAACGAAGCTCCTCACGGCGCTCGTCGGGCAGCGGCTCCCCGGCCGCGGTGGGCTCGAGCTCGAGCTCGGCGGCGAGAGCGCCCAGCGCCTGCTCGGCGTCGGCCTCCTGGTCGCGCGACCGCTGCGAACGCACCTCGGCGGTCGTCAGCGCCTCGCCAGCGGCGTGCAGACGCGTCTGGATCGCGGCCTCCTCCTGCGCGCAGGAGCGCAGCTCGGCGGCGACCGTCTCCCCCGCCGCACGATCGCGGGTGAGCTCGGCGTCGAAGCTCACCTTGCATTCGGCGATCGCCGCGGCGAGCTCCTGCAGCTCGCCGTGGATCGCGGTGATCAGTGGCGCCAGTTGCTCGTCACGTGCGACCCCGGTCTGCAGTTGCCCAATCTGCGCCTGACGCTGCGCGCGTTCGCGCTCCACGCGTTCCATCTGCGCGCGTTCTGATCGCAGTTCAGCTTGAACCTGGGCGCGCCGGTCTGCCCCGGGACCCTCGTCGGGAGCGGTACGGCGACGCTCGATCGCGGCCACCAGGCGGCGCTGTTGCTCTACGGCGTCATCGAAGCTGTCCACGGCACCACGATGAGCGACGATCGTCTGCTCACGCGCAGCATCCAGGTCGGCAACCTTCCCGGAGGCAGCCTCGACCTGACCGCGAGCGAGGTGCTCGGCCTGGACGGCACGTTCACTGGCGGCGATCAGCTCGTCGCGGCGGTTGCGCTCCGCCAGCACTCGCTCCTCGCCGACCTTGGCCGTCTGGCGCAGCTCGCGTGTGACGCCTGACCACACGCGGCCCCTCGTGGTCACCGCGACGCCGAGGAAGCTCTCCGGCACCTGCGCGAGGTCAGCGACGACCCAGACATTGCTGAGCAGAGCACGCGCCATCGCTGCCGCCTGGCTCTCACCGGAGATGTGATCGCTGAGGCGCACCGCCCCGGCGAGCGGCTCGGCCGCCGCGCCCGATCCGGTCTGTGGCTCGCCGAGCACGATCACGCGCCCGCCGTCGCGACCAGCCTTGTCCAGCAGCTCACCGGCCGCGGAGCGGGTCTCGAGGAGCGCGGCTCCGAGCCGGCCGTCGAGCGCTGCCGCCACGGCGAGCTCGTAACCGGGTATCACCGTCAGCTCATCGGCCAGCGATCGCGCCCCGCCGGGAACGCCCTGGTGGCTGCGCAGGAACTGGTTGACGGCGGCCAGCTCGCCGCCGATGCGGGCGCTCTCACGACGGGCCGCCTCAACCACGCGCTCGGCCTCGCGTACCGCTGCGCGAGCCTCCTGATAGGTCGTCTCGGCGCCGTCGCGCACCAACTTGGCGGCTTCGACTGCGCCCGCGCGCTGCTGCTCGAGCTCAGCGGCCGGAGCGAGCTGCTGCTCGAGCTCAGTCAACTGGCGGGCCAGCTCGGCCTCGCGGTCGCGCTCGAGCGCCTCGAGCTCGCGACTCAAAGCATCGATGCGTGTCTGTGCCTCGGTGTCGGGCTGGTCGGCCGCCGCCGCTGCGGTCAGCTGCTCGAGCTGTGCTCGCCCCTGCTCGAGGCGCCGCGAGACGGTGCTCGTGGCGTCACGCACCGCCTCGGCTCGGTACCCGACCTTGTCGGCAGCCGACTGTGCGCCGTAGCTGCGGCGCGAGAGCTCCTCGCGCTGGCTGGAGCGGGCCGCGAGCGCCTCCTCGGCCTGACGGCGACGGGCCGACACGGCCTCCAGCTCCCCAGCGACCTCGCCGCGCTGCGCCCGCGCCTGCGCCGCCTGCTCGGCCGCCGCCGTCAATTCGGCACGCCGCGCCCGCAACTCGTCGCGTGCGAGCTCCCAACGCACCTCGAGCGTCTGGCGGTGCAGTCGCTCGTGCAGTTCGGCCGCCTCGGCCTGGCGCTTGAGCGGCTTCAGCCGCGAGCGCGCCTCGCGCTCGACATCGAGCGCGCGATCGAGGTTGTCCTGCGTGTGGCCCAGCTTGAGCTGCGCGCGGCGGCGGCGCTTGCGGTGCTTGCCCAGCCCCGCCGCCTCCTCGATCAGGAGCCGGCGATCGCGCGGCTTGGACGTCACGATCGCCTCGACCCGGCCCTGCGAGACGACCGAGTGCGTCTCCTTGCCGA
>JBOGYJ010000247.1:0-22240 GCA_050696795.1 Solirubrobacteraceae bacterium
GCCGTCTACTGCTCGGAGGAATCACACCATTCGGTCGCGCGCGCGGTCGAGGTGATCGGGCTCGGCAGCAAGGCGCTGCGGCGGATCGCGATCGACGCCGAGCGCCGCATGCGGGTGGATGCGCTGCAGGAGGCGCTCGTGGCCGACCGCGCCGCCGGCGTGGTTCCGGTCGCGGTGGTCGCGACCTCGGGCACGACGCTCACCGGTGCCATCGACCCGCTCTCCGAGGTGGCCGATGTCTGCACCGAGCACGGCGTCTGGATGCATGTGGACGGCGCCTACGGCGGCCCCGCCGCCGGCGTGCCCAGTCTCGCCCCGCGATTCCAAGGAATCGACCGTGCCGACTCGCTGACGATCGACGCGCACAAGTGGCTGGGTGTGCAGAAGAGCTGCAGCCTCGTGATGCTCTCCCGCCAGGGACCGCTTCTGGACGCCTTCGCCCACGACGAGCGCTACATGCTGCACGCCGGCGTCGCCGCCAATGGCGTCGATCGCACGCTCGAGTACTCGCGCCCGGTGCGCTCGCTGAAGTTGTGGCTGGCCTTCCGCGTCTACGGCGCCGACCTGTTGCGTCGCTGGATCGAGGTGACGGCCGAGCACGCTCGCACGCTCGCCGCGGGCCTCGCCGCCAATCCGCGGTTCGAGCTGCTCAACGACCCTTCGCTCTCGGTCGTCTGCTTCCGCCATCTCGCGGATGGCGACCTCGACGAGCACAACATGGCGCTGTCGCGGGCGATCATGGAGGACGGGCGGGTCTATCTCGCCCCAGCGCGGGTCGACGGCATGACCTGCCTGCGCGTGTGCTTCATGAACTTCCGCACCACGTCCGCACAGGTCCAGGAGCTGCTGCACGTGATCGAGGAGCTCGCCGAGCGGCCCGAAGGTAAGCTACGCGCGTGACGACCGGGAGTGTGGACGCGCGCGGGAGTGGACCGACGCGGACGCAGCAGGTTTCGACGGCGGCAGCGCTCGGCGCCGTGGCGGGTGCGGCCCTGCGCAGCCACCGCGGGGTGCGCGGGGCATCGACCGGAGCCGTGACCGGTGCTGCGCTTCTGGGCGCGGCGGAGGCGGTCGCCCGGGCCCGGCAGAAGCCAGGGCAGATCCCGGAGCTGTGGTCGCGGATCCTGGCCAGCGGCGCGATGACGGCTCCGCTGGGCTGGATCGGCGGACGGCTGACGGGCGCAGGGGAGGTGAGCGTCGCAACGGTGAGCGGGACCCTCGCCGGGGCGCTCGGATTGCGGCCGCAGAAGGCCCTGCTCGGTCCACTGGTGGGCGCGGTGGTCGGCCGGGCATTCACGCTGAGGCACCGCCCGGCACCCGCGGCGCTCGTGGCGGCGAGCTCGGTCGTGGCGTTCCGCGTGATCTCGGCACTGCTGTTCCGCGACGCCCAGTTCAGCATGCTGGCCGAGCGCGTCACGCCCGAGGAGCTGCCGTTCGTGGTCCCGCTGGAGGCCAGGTCGCGCTACGTCGGTACGGGCTACATCAGGGAGCTGGCGGAGGTGCTGGGTGGGACCTACGTTGCCGGCGCGACCGACGTGGGAATCGTCGCCTCGCTCGACGCCCTGGCCGGGCCGGAGTTGGATCCGGCGCTGGTCGATCCGCGCGTCCGCGAGTTCTACGAGCGCACCACGCGCTTCACGCTCGACATCGACCCCGAGTGGCGGCTGTGGGTGCGGCCCGGATATCTGCTCTACCGCAACCTGCTGGCGCGACGGTTGGGTCAGGCCAGCGTGCCGATGAACCAACGTGAGACGCAGCGCGGCATCCGCAGCCGCATCGACACCATCTCGCGCACGGACGACGAGAGCGTGGTGGCGGTACGCGGCTGGATCCGCTCCTTCGCCGACGACGACGAGCCGATCTACATCGGCGTGTACACCACGTACCGTCACGAGGCTCGCGGCTACGTCAGCGTCGGGTTCCCGATACCCCAGGGCAACTTCACGGCCACGCTCGCGCCGCGCACACGGCCGGGGGGCGGCCTCGTGCTCAGCAGTCGCAGCGAGTTGGCGCACCCGGGGCACTATCTGACCTACATAGACCCCGAGACCAGGGAGCTGACGACCGGAGCGGTGCATGGCTTCGCCGAGGAACTCGACGTCTACGTGCAGGACGGCGAGCTGCGCGCGGAGCATGCCTTCTGGGTCTTCGGGCTGCCGTTCCTGGTCCTGCACTACCGGATGAGCCGCGCGGCGGCCGCTGGATGATCGCCGTCACTGGCAGGCCTCGCAGTCCTCGCCGTTGAGGATCGAGCAGGCGGCCGCGCTGTCCAGTTCCGGGAAGTCCTGCTCGTCCGGCTGGGATACGGCCACCGCGGCGCTGACCGTCGCCTTCTCTATTGCCGAGGCGCCGAGCGTCCGCAGGTAGTAGGTCGTCTTCAGCCCCGCGCGCCAGGCCGTCCGGTACATGTGGCTGAGCGCCTTCATGTCGGGCGCGGCGAGGAACAGGTTGAGCGATTGCGACTGGTCGATCCACTTCTGCCGCCGGGCCGCGGCCGCTATCAGCCAGGAGCTGTCGATCTGGAACGCCGTGCGGTAGCGCTCGCGGATCTCCACGGGAATCGCGGCGATCTCGCTGATGTCGCCGTCGCGGCGCTTGATCTCCTCGGCCAGCTCCGTGCTCCACTGCCCCAGCGCCTTCAGATCGCGCACCAGGAACGGGTTCAGCACCACGAAGTCCCCGGAGATGTTCGACTTGGCGAAGAGGTTCTTGTAGAGCGGCTCGATGCAGGGCGAGGTGCCCATGATGTTGGAGATCGTCGCCGTCGGCGCGACCGCCAGCACGTTGGAGTTGCGCATGCCCTGCGCGGCGATCTTCTCGCGCAGCGGCGCCCAGTCGAGCCGGCCGCCGCGCTCCACCTCGATCGCCTCACCGCGCTCGGACTCGAGCAGTTCGACCGTGTCCGGCGGCAGCAGGCCGCGATCCCACTTCGAGCCTGTGTAGGAAGAGTACGCGCCTCGCTCGGCGGCCAGGTCGCTCGAGGCCTCGTAGGCGTAGTAGGCGATCGCCTCCATCATCTCGTCGCCGAACGCGACGGCCTTCTGAGAGCCGAACGCCAGCCCCTTCGCATACAGCGCGTACTGCAGGCCCATCACGCCCAGACCGATCGGCCGGTGGCGGGAGTTGGCCAGGCGCGTGGGCTCGGTCGGGTAGAAGGTCACGTCGATCACGCAGTCGAGCGCGCGCACCGCCACCCGCACCGTCTCACGCAGCTTCACGTGGTCGATCTCGCCCTCGGGTGTCAGGTGCCGGTCGATCACCACGGAGCCCAAATTGCAGACGGCGCTCTCGTCGACGCCGGTGTTCAGGGTGATCTCGGTGCATAGGTTCGAGGAGTGCACGACACCCGCATGATCCTGCGGGCTGCGCACGTTGCACGGATCCTTGAACGTGATCCACGGGTGGCCGGTCTCGAACAGCATCCGCAGCACCTGCTTCCACAGCTCGAGCGCCGGGATCGTCTCGCCCCACAGCTTCCCGGAAGCGACCAGAGCCTCGTACTCGACGTAGCGTGCCTCGAACGCAGACCCGAACAGCTCGTGCAGGTCGGGCACGTCGGAGGAGCGCAGCAGCGTCCAGTCCGCGCGCGCCTCCATGCGCTTCATGAACAGGTCCGGCACCCAGCAGGCGGTGTTCATGTCGTGCGTGCGGCGGCGCTCGTCGCCGGTGTTGCGGCGCAGCTCCAGGAACTCGCGGATGTCGTTGTGCCAGACCTCCAAATACGCGCAGCCGGCGCCGGCACGCTTGCCGCCCTGGTTGACCGCGACCAGCTGGTCGTTGTGCATCTTCAAAAACGGCACGACCCCCTGGCTCTCGCCGTTGGTCGACTCGATGTGGGCGCCGGTGCCGCGCACGGCCGTCCACGAGCCGCCCAGCCCGCCCGCCCACTTCGAGCACATCGCGTTCTCGGCGATGCCGCGCCCGACGATCGAGCTCAGCGTGTCCTCGATGTAGTAGAGGAAGCAGGAGGACAGCTGCGAGTGCTGCGTGCCGGCGTTGAACAGCGTCGGCGTGGAGGAACAGAAGCGCCGCTGCTTGTAGACCGAGTAGAGCTTCAAAACGTGAGCCTCCCGGCCGTCGCGCTGCTCGCCCAGGCAGACGCCCATCGCCACGCGCATCCAGAACAGCTGCGGCGCCTCGATCCGCCGCGGCCTCTCGCCGGTCTTGTCGACGATCAGGTAGCGGTCATACAGCGTCTGGATCCCGAGTACGTCGAAGTCCAGGTCAGAGCTCGGATCAAGAGCGGCCGCCAGCTCGTCCAGGTCGTAATCGAGCAGCGCCGGATCGATGCGCTTGATCGCCACGCCGTGCTCGAGCATCGGCTCGAGCGCCTGGCGGTGCGCCGCACGCAACCCGCCGATGCCGTCGCGCACGATCTCCCAGTCGAGCGTCTCCTCGTATATGTAGGTCAGCATTATGCGACCGGCCATAAGTGCGAAGTCGCTGTCGCGCTCGACCAGCGACTTGGCGTTCATCACGATCAACCGCCGCAGGTCGGCCCGCGCCACGCCCGGCCGCAGCGAGCGGCGCAGCTCGCGCTCGACCGCCTCGGCACCCAGCGCGAGCTCCAGCCCGACCGAGGCAAACCCGATCCGCGCACGCAGGTCGGTGCCGTCCCACAGCGTCTCTGAGCCGTCGGCCTCGAGCACCGGGATCGCGGGGAACGGCTCTGCCACCCCCGCGGCCCCGCGCTCCTGCGCGCGCAGCAGCGCCCGCTCGGCGCGGTAGACGATGTAGCGCTCGGCCACGCGCATGTGCCCGCCCAGTACCAGCTCCTCCTGCACCAGATCCTGGACCGTCTCGATCGCCACGTAGGCGCTGCCCAGGGCGCCGGCGCGCTCGGCGACCCTGCCGGCCAGCGAGCCGGCAGGGGAGGGGGCGGCCTGAAGCGACAGGAACGCCTGGCGGATCGCGGCCTCGATCTTGGCGGTGCTCCAGGGCACGACCTCGCCGCCGCGGCGGATCAGTCTCAGCGCCCCGGCCTGCGCCCCGCTGGGCGCGGCCGGCGCGGCGCGCGTCACCACCAGCGCCTTGGCGATCTCGTACTGGCCGGCATCGATCAGCGCCGCCTCGACCAGCGCCGAGAGGTCGGCGCTGGTGATCGCGGTGGCATCGAGCGTGCGCACCCGCATCACCACGGCGGCGGTGGTGGCGCGGACGATCTCACGGCCCGCCGACGTATCCGCCACCTGCTCCGAGCTCGCGGCGGCGAGCGTGCAGAGCGCGTCGGCGACGAGCGATCCGGCGAGCGCCGGGCTGAACGGCTGCTCGCCTCCGTCCTCGTCGCGGACGCGCAGCTCGAGCGGCGGCTGCTCCAGCGCGGCGAGCGCGGCGCGCACGTCGATCGAAGGGCGCTCACCCGGGGCCAGCGCGGCCGCCCGCTTGAGCTCCAGGTCGTGCAGGATCTCTTCGAATTCGATCAGCATCGCTACAGCTCCTCGTCGGCGACGGCGGCCAGTGCCGACGTCTTGGCGTACTCGGTCACGCGTCCCTCGAAGAAGTTCTGCTCCTTGCGGACGTCCATCAGCTCCGCCAGCCACGGCAGCGGGTTCTGGCCCGATCGCGTCGCGGCGCCCAACGGCTCGACGCCGACGCCCTCGAGCCGGCGGTCGGCGATGAAATCGATGTAGGCGGCGAACTCCTCGCGGGCGAGCCCGACGGCCTCCACGGGCAGGCAGTCGGCTATGAACTCCTGCTCCAGGCGCACCGCCTCGCGCATCAGCTCACGGAGCTCCTCGCGCAGCTGCGGAGTCCAGACCGCGGGATTCTCGGCGACCAGCTCGAGCAGCAGCCGGCGGAAGAGCTCGATGTGGTTTGACTCGTCCCGCAGCGTGTAGCGGAACATCGTCCCGATCCCCGGCAGCTTGCTCTGCCGGTACAGCGACAGGATCATCCCGAACAACCCGTAGAACTGGGTGCCCTCCATGCACTGGCCGAACACGAAGATGTTCTTGGCCAGCAGCGCGACGGCGGCCGGATCGTGCATGTCGAGGTCGCGGCGCAATTCGCGCGATGTCCGCGTGACGAACTCGTTCTTGGCGACGATCGTGGGGATGTCCTCGAACATCGCCTCGCATTCGTGCGGGTCGATCCCGAGCGAGGAGATCATGTACAGCAGCGAGTCGGCGTGGATGTTCTCCTCGTGGGCGTGACGGCCGAGCACCAGCTTCAGCTCCGATGCCGTCACCAGCTCGCGTACGACGTGGATTACGTTGTCGCCGACGATGCCCTCGGCGGCGGAGAAGTAGCCGACGCCCATGCGCACGATCCAGCGGTCGATCTCGGACAGCGCCGAGCCGCGCCATTGCTCGATGTCCTTGGCCATCTGGATGTCCTCGGGCTCCCAGTGGTTGGCCTTCATCGTGCGGTAGAGCTGGTAGGCCCAGCCGTAGCGCAGCGGCAGCAGGTTGAAGGTGATCGTCTCGCGCCCGCCAACGACGCGCTTGGCGGCCAGCGCAGCCTCGGCCTTGTCCTGGTCGAGGACGAAGGTCCGGCTTCCGAGCGTGTAGGTCTTCTGCATCTTCTTCCCCTATCGCGAGCAGCGGAAGAAGATGCCCACCAGGCGCCGGTCCGGCGTGGCCGATCGGGTTGTCCTTCTTCCGAGGACTTGCCAACGACGGGAGGTAGGCGACCGGGCTCATCCACGGTCGCACACCGCATGTGTGCGACCGGGCCTTACCGTTGCGGGACAGCGCCGGGATGTGAGCCAAGGCTCGACCGGACTTCGCTGACCTTCCCGTCCCCCGGTATTCCGGGGCAAGCAAACTTACGCCCGCGCCCGGACGGATAGCCTCGGGCTCGTGCACCGCTTGGTCCAGACAGAACGCGCGGCCCGGATCTGCGCCGGGCTGGGAGCGCTCGCGATCGCGTGGTCGAGCATCCTCGTGAAGCTCAGCCACGCCTCGCCCTCGACGGCTGCGATCTTCCGCTGCGCCTACGCCGTCCCGGTGCTGCTCGTCCTGGCGCTGTCCGAGGATCGCCGCTACGGCGCGCGTTCCTGGCACGATCGCCGGGCTGCGGTCGCCGCGGGCGTGTTCATGGCCGTCGACCTCGTCCTCTGGCATCACTCGATCGCTGACGTCGGCGCCGGCCTCGCGACCGTGCTCGCCAACATCCAGGTCGTGTTCGTGCCGCTGGTCGCCTGGATGCTGCTGTCCGAGCGGCCCCCGAGCCGCGTGCTGGTGGCGCTGCCGATCACGCTGCTCGGGGTGGTGCTGATCTCCGGCGTGCTCGAGCAGGGCGCCTACGGCCGCGACCCCCGGGCCGGGACCGCCTACGGCGTCGCCGCCGGGATCTCCTACGTCGGCGTGCTGCTGCTGTTGCGTCGCGGCGGCGTCGACCGGCGGCGGCCGGCCGGGCCCTTGTTCGACATGACGCTGACCGCGGCGATCTTCGCGAGCGCGATCGGGGCGGTCTGGGGTGACGCGCGCTTCATCCCCGTCTTCCCCGGCGCCTGGTGGCTGATCACGCTGGCGCTCACCTCGCAGGTGCTCGGTTGGATGCTGATCACGATCTCACTGCCACGGCTGCCGGCGGCGCTGACCTCGCTGCTGCTGATGATCCAGCCGATCGGCTCGATGATCCTCGGCGCGCTGGTCTTCGGCGAGAGTCCGAGTGCGCTGCAGCTGCTGGGGGTGCTGGTGGTGCTGAGCGCGGTCGTCTACGCGACGCGCCGCATCAGCGGAACAGATCCTGCGATCGTTCCCGAAGCAACAGTCTGATCCCCGGGCCGTCCTCGACGGTCACATACTCCTCGACGCCGCGCAGCAGCACGACCGGCTGCGAGGCATCCTTGCGCCGCGCCAGGTCGGCTGTGGCGGCCATCAGGTCGGCGACGGCGATCACGGTCGCGTGCATCTCGCGGCCGGCGGCGTCGATGCGCCCGCGCCAGTCGTCGAGCGCCGCCACGCCCGCCAGCCCGATCGCTACGTCGGCCTGCCCGGTCCGCCACGCGCGCCCGAAGGAGTCCGTGATCACGATCCCGGGCGCCACCCCCGTCAGCTCCCGCAGTCGTGTCCGGATCGTGCGCGCCGAGGCGTCGGGATCGCGCGGCAGCATCAGCACGGTGCCGTCGCCGGGCACGTTGGACTGGTCGACGCCGGCGTTGGCGCAGACGAAGCCGTGGTGGGTCTCGCACACGATCACCCCGGGCGAGGCCCGCACGATCTCACGCGTCTCGTCGAGCACCACCTGCACGAGCCGTGGATCCTTGCCTCCGGGCCCCGCCAGCTCCAGTGCGCGCTCGCCGGGTACGACATCCGCCAGCGAGCGCACCCGCCCTTCGGCCTTGGAGACGATCTTGTGCGCGATCGCGAGCACGTCGCCGGACCGCGGTTGGTCGGCTGCTGGCCAGCGGGCCAGCAGCGCAGCGATCAGCTCGGCCAGGTCGGTCCCGGGCGTGATCTCGGGTAGCGCCTCGAGCGGAACCGCCGTGAGCATCAGGCCTGGCTGCGCGTCAACTGGCTGAGCATGCCGCGCGTGTGCGCTGCCCCGCCGCGTGTGCTCGCCAGCCGCTTGAGCAGCTCCTCGAGATCATCCGGCGTATCGATATCGAGCGCCAGCGAGGGAAGCCCGACCACTTCGGGCGTCGCTCCCTGAGCAGTCGCGAGCTCGGTGTGGCGCCGCCGGCTGCCCTCCCCGAATGCCGGCGGCATCGCACCCGGTGGGGTCAGCAGCAGTGCGTTGGTGCCCTCGCCGTGGCGGTCGGGGACGATCAGCACCGAGCGCTCCGGCACCGGGCGCGCGATCAGTTGCTCGAGCTCGCTGGGGTCGAGCAGCGGGCAGTCACCGGGAACCAGCAGCGCCCGTGTCGCGCCCGCCGCCAGGGCGCTGGCGATCCCGAGCTGTGCTGCCTCGCTGTGGCTGGAGGCCGTGTCGTCGACCACGATCAGGTTGTGACCGGCGGCGATGCGGTATGCCACCGGGTCCGAGGTGATCACGAAGATCTGATCGATCGAGGGCACGCGACGGACCGCCAGCAGCGCATCGGAGAACATCGCCTCGACCAGTGCGCGCGGGTTGCCGAGCTGGACCGCCGGCGAGAGCCGCTGTTTGGCGCTTTCGAACTGCTTCGCGGGCAGGATGGCGGCGACGGTGCTCATGCCGCCGGAAAACTACTCGGTAGGGGGTCCTGTGCGGCGACTGATCTTGCAAATTCGAGGATTTCTCGGGCCAGACGGCGCCTGCCGTCGGCCCCGTCCATCAGCAGATCCGTGTGCAGCGTGGGGAGCGGCAGCTCGCACTGTTCGTCGGTCACCAGCGCGTCGATCACGCCCTCGTAGAGCGTGAGGAGACCGCGAGCCGAGACCTCGACATTGCGCTGGCGCATGAAGGAGGCCGTCGGCCCTTTGAGCACCTCGCCGCCGACGATCGGGCTGACGGCGAGGACCGGGGCCGGGCTCGCGATCAGCGCCTCGCGCAGCTCGTCGATCGCAAGCATCGGGCCGATCGAGATGATCGGGTTGGAGGGTCCGATCACGATCGCGGCGGCGGTGCCGATCGCGCCCAGCACCTCGGGCGTGGTGCCGGCCTGCCGCGCTCCCCGGAACTGCACGTCCTCGACAGTGCCCTGGCCGCGGGCCCTGATCAGGAACTCCTGAAGCGTCCACCAGTGTCCATCGGCCAGCACACGCGTGCGCACGGGCCGGTCGCTCATCGGCAGCAGGGCGGCGTCGACCCCGAGCCGTGCGTTGAGCTCGCGCTGCACCTCGGTGAGGCGCCGGCCGGCGGCCAGCGCCTGCGCACGCTTGATCGCGATCGCGAGGTCCTGATCGCCGAGGTTGAACCAGATCTCGTCGCCGAGCCCGCGCAGTGCGTCCATCACGGTGAAGCTGTCGCCGTCGAGGCCCCAGCCGCGCGCGTCGATGCGGTCGGCCAGCCAGAAGCTGACGAGGTCCGGGTCGGGGGAGACGTGACCGCCGTAGATCTCGATGTCGTCGCCGGTGTTGGCGACCACGGTCAGCCGCTCGGCCCCGACGACGTCGAGCATGCCCCGCGCAAGCTTCGCGCCGCCCGTTCCTCCAGAGAGGACGACCACAGATTGCGTCTCGGTCAACGGCTGCAGTCTACGGGTCGGCATTGGGGTCGCGAATACATCCCCCAGCTGTATTCGCGACCCCGATGGCGCAGGCCACTAACGTTCAGCCGGCAATGACAGAGCTGCCACAGACCGTCCGGATTCGTGAGGTGGGCCCGCGCGACGGCCTCCAGAACGAGCCCGAGGTCCTCGCGACCAAGACCAAGCTCGACCTGATCAAGAGACTCGTCCGAGCCGGCTTCAAGCGCATCGAGCTCACCAGCTTCGTGCGTTCCGACGTGATCCCCCAGCTTGCCGACGCGCCCTGGGTTCTGGACGCGCTCGAGCTTCCCGAGAGCGTCTGCGCGAGCGTCCTGATCCCCAACGAGAAGGGGCTCAACATGGCGCTCAAGCACCGCGACAAGTTCCAGCAGATCAACGGCTTCCTCTCCGCCTCGGAGACCCACAACCAGCACAACGTCGGGCGCTCGATCGCCGAGTCGCTGAGCGACCTGGGCAAGACCTTCGGCCGTGCCCAGGCCGAGAACCTCAAGGTGGAGGCCGTGATCTCGACCTCGTTCGGCTGCCCCTACGAGGGTCGCGTGCCGGTCGAGCGCGTGCTCGCGATCGCCCAGGAGCTGGCCGCCGCCGGCGCGCAGGAGGTCGGCTTCGGCGACACCACCGGGATGGCCAACCCGCTGCAGGTGCGCGACTTCTTCGAGCGGGCGCGCGCGGCGCTGCCGGGCGTAGAGCTGACGGCGCACTTCCACAACACCCGTGGCCAGGGGCTCGCCAACGTGCTGGCCGCGCTGGAGGCCGGGATCGACTCGTTCGAGTCGAGCTTCGGCGAGCTCGGCGGCTGTCCGGTGCCGGCTGGCGCCACCGGCAACATCGCCAGCGAGGATCTGGTCTCGATGCTCGAGCAGATGGGCATCGCCACCGGTGTCGACCTCGCGGTGTTGATCGAGGCCGCGCGTGCCGCGCAGGAGGCGCTCGGTCGCAAGCTCGGCAGCCACGTGCTGAGAGCCGGCCCTGTCGACTGGCAATAGGTAGCGTTATCCGCGTGAGCACCGTCGACGATCCAGGCGCCGCGCTGCACGCCGCGGACGAGCGCGCCCGGGGGGGTGGGCCGGAGCGCCACCACGCGAAGTCCGCCGAGCAGGGCAAGCTGGAGGTGCGCGAGCGGATCGCGCTGCTGTTCGACGACGGCTCCTTCACCGAGGACGGCCTGCTCAGCCACTGGGATGTCGAGGGCGAGGGTGCGGACGGCGTCGTCACCGGCGTCGGCACGGTGGACGGCCGCCCGGTGGCGGTGATCGCCAACGACCCGACCGTCAAGGCCGGCTCCTGGGCGCCCGGCACGGTCGAGAAGATGCTGCGCCTGCAGGAGCGGGTCGCGAGCATCCGCTGCCCGCTGATCTACCTGATCGACTCGGCGGGCGCGCGCATCGACGAGCAGGTGAAGATGTTCCCCGGTCGCCGCGGCGCCGGGCGCATCTTCTACAACCAGGTGCGGCTCTCGGGCGTCGTCCCGCAGGTCTGCGTGCTGTTCGGGCCGAGCGCCGCGGGCGGCGCCTACATCCCCGCCTTCTGCGACATCGTGATCATGCGCGACGGCAACGCCTCGATGTACCTCGGCTCGCCGCGCATGGCCGAGATGGTGATCGGGGAGAAGGTGACGCTCGAGGAGATGGGCGGAGCCCGCATGCACACCGCCAAGAGCGGCTGCGGCCACGCGCTCGTCGCCAGCGACGAGGAGGGCATCGCCTTCGCCCGCCGCTACCTCGGCTACATGCCCACGAACTACCTGGACGCTCCGCCGGCCGCGGGTGGGCGCGACAAATCACCGGCGTCGGGCTCGCCCCTGACAGACCTGATCCCGCTCGACGAGAACAAGCCCTTCGACATGCACGAGGTGCTCGACGCGCTGCTCGATGCCGACTCCTTCCTCGAGATCCACGCGCGCTGGGCCAAGGAACTGATCGTCGGCTACGGGCGGCTGGACGGGAAGGTGGTGGGCGTGGTCGCCAACCAGCCCAAGGTCAAGGGCGGCGTGCTGTTCACCGACTCCTCCGACAAAGCGGCGCGCTTCATCCAGACCTGCAACGCCTTTGGCGTGCCGCTGCTGTTCCTGGCCGACGTGCCGGGCTTCATGATCGGCACCCAGGTCGAGCGGGAGGGCATCATCCGCCATGGCGCCAAGATGGTCAGCGCCGTCTCGGAGGCGAACGTGCCGAAGATCTCGGTGATCGTGCGCAAGGCCTACGGCGCCGGCTTGTATGCGATGGCCGGGCCGGCGTTCGAGCCCGACTGCGCCATCGCGCTGCCGGGCGCGCACATCGCGGTGATGGGGCCGAGTGCGGCGATCAACGCCGTGCACTTCAACCAGCTTCAGGGGATCGAGGACGAGGCCGCACGCACCGCCCGCACCGAGCAGCTGCGCGCCGAGTACGCCACTGACATCGACATTCTGCACCTCGCCTCCGAGCTCGTGGTCGACGCCGTCGTGCAACCTCGGGACCTGCGTGACGACTTGATCCGCCGCTTCGCGCTGGCAGCGTCGCGCGTGCGCGAGTGGCCCGCCAAGCACAACCCGATCACGCCCGTCTGATGGCGGCCTCCGATACCGCCTTCGAGGCGGAGCTCCTGGATGTCGCCGTCGAGGCGGCGCGCGCCGCCGGCACCGAGCTGCTCGCCCGCTGGCGCCACCCGCTGCAGGTCGGCACCAAGAGCACGCCGACCGATCCGGTGACCGAGGCTGATCTGGGCGCCGAGCGCGCGATCCGCGAGGTGCTGGGGACGCGACGTCCCCAGGACTCGATCCTGGGGGAGGAGGGTGGCGAGACCGGTGACGGGGAGCTGCGCTGGGTGGTCGATCCGCTCGACGGGACCGTCAACTATCTCTATGGGCTGCCGACCTTCGCCGTGAGCGTGGCGGTCGAGGATGCCGATGGCGGGATCGCCGCCGCCGTGTTGGATCCCGTCCAGGACGAGATCTTCACCGCGACCCGCTCGAGCGCGCCGCTGTGCAACGGCGAGCCGATCGCCGCCAGCGGTTGTGAGGAAATCGGGCGGGCGCTCGTCGCAACCGGTTTCGGCTACGACCCGGCCGTGCGGATCGTGCAGGCGCGGGTGGCGGCTCGCGTGATCCCGATGGCGCGCGACATCCGCCGCGCCGGAGCGGCGGCGCTCGACATGTGCTGTTGCGCGGCCGGCCGCCTCGACGCCTACTACGAGCGGGGCGTCAAGCTCTGGGACATTGCCGCCGGATCGCTGATCTGCGAGCGCGCGGGCCTGCTGGTGCTCGCGCTCGAGGGCGACGGGGTCACACCCTCTGGGGTGCTCGTCGCGGCGCCGGCGCTCGTTGAGCAGCTTGCGCCGCTGATCGCCGGCGCCTGAGGCCGCCGTCGCCGTCAGGCCTCGGCCGTCAGGTCCTGGCCCGCGAGCCGTCCTCGCGGCCGGCATGAGCTTCGGCGCCGCTCTGCCTGGTGGGTCGCGGGTGTCCCGGCCACGCTTCCCTCAACGCGGCCGCGGCGGGCAGCTCCGGGACCTCACCCTCGAGCGAGAAGTCGATGCCGTCGATCTCGGTCGACCGGGGCTGGGGCTGCGGGGCGGATTCGGTCGCTGATGTCAGAGCGCCACCCCACCAGCGTGCCATCGGCAGGGCCTGCCCAAGCCAGGCGCGTAGCTTGGGTGACAGATGCTGTTCGGTGCTGACGAGCGCCAGCGCGAGCAGGTTGTAGGAGGCGTGTGTGACGAATACCGCGAGCAGCCCGCCTTCCATGTAGATGCCGACCAGCGCAACCCCGATCAGCGACAGGTAGATCGACATCCGCACCGTCACGCAGGAGACCAGATGCACGAGGCCGAAGGCGAGGCCACCCCATATCAGGCCGCGTAGCCATGTGTGGGTGCCGTTGCGAAAGATCTCCTCCTCGAAGAACGCCAGCAGCGGGATGCAGCAGCTGAGCGCCAATGCGTACGGGAGCCACAGGAAGCGCAGCTTGATCGGGGCAAGGGCCAGATTTGACCTGATGCCCCACGGCGACCACTCGAGCCAGCGCCAATCGAGCGCCCGGGCGTACTTGTTGAACAGCAGTCCTGAAGCGAGCAGCACCGGAGCGAGCAGGGCGTAGCCCGCGTATCCGTGCGTTACCGCCCGAGCCAGCAGCTTCACCGCGTAGATCGTCGCGGGCATCGTCAGCAGGATGGCGAGCTGGCATGCGGCCAGGGCGGCCAAGACAGCCGTCCTGTGGATCCTGAGTGTCGGAATCAGTGCACGTGAAAGCATCCGGGGGCCCACGGATCAGGCTACCCGGCCGCGAACGGAAGGCAATGCACCATTTGTCGGCTCACCGCCGGCTCTCGGGACGACGAATGTCGTAGTGCGAGCGCTCGTGAAGGTCTCGGAGTCAGCTCCGGGATGCGCGCGGGTCGACCCCGCCTGATCCCCCATAGACTTGCCCTGCCATGCCGCGGTGGTGGAACGGTAGACACGGCGGACTCAAAATCCGCTGCCCGCAAGGGTGTGGGGGTTCGAATCCCCCCCGCGGTATTTAGCCTCTGGTATGTGGCGGGCTGCACCAGAGGCCTCAGGCCGAGACGTTATGATTGCTTTACGCAAACGGGAGCACCGCTCCGATGGGGCGACGGTGCTGTTACCCGTTTAGAAGTGGCAACGCCCAGCCAGCTTCTGGTGACCTGCCTGTAAAGGCATCAAACAAAACGGTCCCCGGAGCAAAGGGCCGCCGGCGCAGGCCGGCGCTGTAAACCGAATCAGGAGGTGGTGAGCCACCGTCCTACCCGTAGCCGGCTGGAGCGATCGGCCGGCAGTCGAAGTCACGTAGACGCCAGTGCGGGCTGGGCGAGGTCAACCCTATGCAGTCCGTCATCTCGCGCACACTCGCGTGCGCTCTCATCCTCGTCCAGGCGGGGAGCCTCGCCGCGGGGCATACCGCGGCAGCACGTCAGCAACTAAACCATCGAGTGCCACACCATCGAGTGCCACACCATCGAGCGCCAGGCCATCACCCCCACCATCGGGTGCACCGGCCCAGGCGCCACCATCAGTTCGCGAGGCTGCCCGCCGACTACGGCGCGTGGTCGCATGTGGCGTCGTGTGAGTCGGGTGGCTGGCAGGTCCTCGGATACGCGTACCCCGACAGCCTCGGGATCAGCCGGGCCAACTGGGCCGCCTTCGGCGGCACACCGCTGCCGCCCGGTTCGGTTTCGCGTGCCGGCCGCGCCACGGAGATCCGTGTGGCCGACCGCCTGGCGGCGCACTATCACGCAGCCATTCCGGACCAATACGGGTGCGGTGCCTGGTGATTCACGGCTGATCGCGACGCCGCCAAATGTGGCGATACACCGGCGACCCCAACCAGACGCCCGCCCGGACGCCTCGCGTCTACGCCCTCGTGCCCGTTACCCTGGGAAGAGAACGATGACGATGCCGCGTGGACGAGCTTTCATGCCGGTCGTGGTGACCTGCTTGGTGACGCTGCTCGTGCCGAGCGCAGCGGCCGCGGCTGCCGCGAGAGTCAACGCCCACGGCGCCGCCGAGCAGGTCTATGCCACCGGCCTGAGGCCCCACGCACACGGGGTGCTGCTCAACGCTGGCGGTCGCGTGGTCGCACGCCAGAGAGCCGACGCGCAGGGCGGGCTGCTGTTCGGCAACGTGAGGCCCGGCGCCGGCTACCGCGTCCGACTCCGGAGCAGCGGCGAGGAGTCGGCATCCCTGAGGGTCCACAGCGAGGCCGCCGCCCCCTGGGATGCGGGCATCTACCGGCAACGGATCAAGGACAGCGGCTACCAGTACCTGCGCACGCGCGACGGCACGCGGCTCGCGATCTATGTGCACCCGCCGAGCCACCCGGCCGGCATCGCGGCGCTGCCCGACGGGATCACGCTGCCGGGCAACTACCTGACGCCGCCCTACCCGACGGTGATCGAGTACGCGGGCTACGGCTACGCCGACCCGGCCGGTCCCGACAGCGGCATCGCGGTGCTCGCCAACCTGATGGGCTTCGCGGTGGTGGACGTGAACATGCGCGGCACGGGCTGCTCCGGTGGCGCCTTCAACTACTTCGAACCCCAGCAGAACCTCGACGGCTACGACGTGATCCAGACGATCGCGCGCCAGCCCTGGGTGCTCGGCCACAAGGTCGGGATGATCGGCATCTCCTACGGCGGCATCAGCCAGCTCTTCACCGCGCAGCTCGACCCGCCCGCGCTCGAGGCGATCGCGCCGCTCTCGACGATCGACTCGACGGTCACGACGCTCTATCCGGGCGGCATCCTCAACACCGGCTTTGCCGTGCCCTGGGCCACCGGCCGCCAGCACGACGCCGAGCCGGCCGGGCCCACAACGGGCCAGCCGTGGGCGTACAAGCGCATCCGGCAGGGCGATCAGACGTGCAAGCGCAACCAGGCGCTGCACGGCGAGGCGCCGAGCCTGATGAAGCTGGTCCGCGCAAACGCGCACTACGTGCCCAAGGTCGCGGACCCACTCGATCCGGTCACCTTCGTGCACAGGATCAAGGCTGCCGTGTTCATGGCCTGCCAGTGGGAGGACGAGCAGACCGGCGGGCACTGCGCCGACCTCGCCCAGGACTTCACCGGCACCACCCACAAGTGGTTCACCTTCACCAACGGCGCTCACATCGACTCGCTCGATCCGGCCACCTTCGACCGCTGGTATGACTTCCTCTCGCTGTTCGTCGCGCATCGCGCGCCGATGCAGAACGCCGGGCTGTTGGACATCGGCGCTCCGCTCTTCTACGGCAAGGGCTTCGGGATCAGCGCGATCGTGCTGCCGCCCGACCCGATCCAGCGGATCCCGACCTATCAGGCGGCCCTGAGCGCCTACGAGGCGTTGCCGTCGGTACGCGTGCTGTTCGACAACGGCGCCGGCCCCGCGCCCAACACGACGATCACCGCGGGTGACCCGTATCCGGCCTTCGAGCAGTCGTTCGCGAGCTTCCCGATCCCCGGCACGGTCGCCCAGACGTGGTACTTCGGGGCTACTGGCTCGCTGGCCGGTAGCCCCGACCCGACGCCCGAGACCGACACCTTCAGCTGGAACCCAGCGGCACTGCCGGCGACCGACTACTCCTCGAGCAACACGTCTGTCGGCGGGCTCTGGGGAAACGCCACCGACTGGGACTGGAACTGGCAGCAGAACCCGGCCGGTACCGCGGTCTCGTACCTCAGCCAGCCGCTGACGCAGAACACGACCGTGATTGGTGGCGGCGCGGTGCACGTGTGGGTTCGCGCTTCCAGTGCGAGCGTCGATCTGCAGGCGACCGTCAGCGAGGTGCGCCCCGACGGCATTGAGACCTTCGTGCAGGACGGCTGGGCGCGCGCCGACGAGCGCCGGCCGGCGCCCGGCAGCACGCCGCTCGAGCCGATCCTCAACCTGCGCGCGGGCGCGGTCACGCCGCTGCCCCGTGGTCGCTTCGTCGAGGTCACGATCCCGCTCTACTACGAGGGGCACGTGTACCGGACCGGCTCGCGCATCCGCGTGACGATCTCCGCGCCGGGTGGGGCGCAGCCGCTGTGGGCGTTCGTGCAGACCAACCCGGCGGGCACGGCCAACGTCTCGGTCGCGCTCTCAGCGTCGATGCCGTCGGACCTGGTGCTGCCGGTGGTGCCCGGGGTGAGCGTGCCGACCGGGCTGCCGCCCTGCCCGAGCCTGCGCAACGAGCCGTGCCGGCCCTACGTCGCCTACGCCAACCAGAGCAGCGTCACGCCCTGATGGCCGCACTGCCGGCGGCCTCGGGTACCTCGTACTCGATGTTCCAGCGCTGCCGGAAGCCGTAGACCGCGGCGGCGATCAGCAGCGCCTGGGTGATCGCGATCACGAGCGTGAGTGCGCTGAGCGTGCTCGGGCGCAGGCCACCGCCGCCGAACAGCGAGTGCACGGGCGCGTAGTCCGGGCCGTTGCGATCGGTCCAGGTGACGCCGGCTGCCGCCGTTTCGGCGATCAGCGTGAACAGGAGCATCAGCGCGCCGAGGCCGATCGCGATCGGCAGCAGCTCGCGCGCCCAGCGCATCACGTAGAAGGCCATCACCAGGTAGACCAGGCACCAGATGATGTTCACCGGCTCTAGCCCCGCCAGCTTGCTCCAGCCGCCGAAGGTCACGAACAGCATCAGCAGGGCCGAGCCCGCGAGCACCACCGCCACGGCCGTCCGCATCGCTCTGCTCGAGCGCTTGTCGCGGTTCGGATAGGTCACCACGTAGCCGGATTTGGCGGGACGGGCGGAACTCACCATCGCTGACCATACAATCTGCCCTGACCGCAGACCGGTCATGCGCGCGCGGGCGTGGCGAAATTGGTAGACGCGCCGGCTTTAGGTGCCGGTGGGCTTTGCTCTTGGGGGTTCGAGTCCCTCCGCCCGCACCTCCCTCCTCACCTCCGCTCCGCCCGCAGTCTTCTTTCGGGGCGTTGTACGGCGCGGCTCGCGCGAGCGGGGCCGGCAGTCAGCCGGCCCCACACGCTCGAGATGTGTCGCTACGGTACGCCGGCTACGCGGAAACGCTCGTCGGCATCTCCGTCTGCCGTCGCGCCTCGTCGTGGTGTGTGACGCGCAGCTCGTGCACGACCCGTTCGGTGCTCCACTCGTGGATGGTAAGTCCGATCACGCTGAGACCGGCGATCGCGGCGGCGGAACCGAACGCCCACCACTTGAGGTCACTCAGGCTGAGCGCGAAGGCCTCGACGATCATCCACGCGCCGATGACGGCGGTGAGGAAGTCGAGCCCGCGCTGCTCGAGCGCGTCGTGCATGGCGTCGGCGGCGGCCACAAGAATGGCCAGCGCGCCTCCGATAACGAACATCCACTTGGTGGTATTTCCTGCCCAGACACCTTCCTGAGTTGCTACGACCAGGAAGCTTCCGGCGATCAAGAGGGCCAGCCGGGAGATGAAGTGCAGGCGCATGGTGCGCTCCTTCCATCGTGCGGCGGGCTGGGGCGGGATGTGTTCCCGGGGCAGTCCGTCAGTTGTTGACTATACAACTAAAGCTTAGCGCAAGAGGGGCTATTTGAAACCCGAAAACTCCGCGGGTGAAGCGGCTTGTCCGCGCGGTGACCCCAGCCCGCCAGCTCTGTCGTCGGGCTCGCCGGTCCGGTCAGGCTGCGTCGTCGGGCTCCGTGGCCGTTGAGCCGCCGCCACCACGGTTACGCAGCCAGTCGGCGACCTGCTCGGCGACGCCGCCGACCTGGCTCCCGAGGTTGGAGACGTTCTCGCCGATGTCCCTGAAGGCCGAGCGGAAGCGTTCGGCGTAGAACTCCATGGCATCGCCTGCCTCGGCGCGCACGTCGGATTCCTGGTCACGTGTCCGGTACTCGCCGCGCAGGATCCGGTCGTAGTCGCCGCTCTGGACCCAGCGCATCACCTCGGAGACCCGCCTGACCGCGTAGGGGTGGGTGACGTTGATCTCCCAGAAGAACCTGCGCACGCGGTCAGAGGGGTCATCCCAGTTCTCGTACTCCATCGCCTGTGCCATGAAGGCATCGAGGTTGAGGTCGTCCGCCGGAAGCCCGGAGGCGGCGACCATCAGCATGCGGCAGACGATCTGCGGGTCGCGCACGACCAGGGTCGCGGCTCGATCGGAGCTGAGCTCGGCGGCGCGGTACCACTCGAGCAGCACGGTCCTGACCGCGCGGAACGGCAGACCGAGCAGCATCGGCAGCGAGCCGCCGGCCGCGAGCAGGATGTTCAGCGCCGTGATGTAGAGCACGTGGTCGGAGAGCACGTGCCCGAGCTCATGGCCCAGCAGGACGCGCTGCTCGCCCGGCCCAAGGCGCCCCAGCACCATCGAGTCGACGACGATCATCGGCTTCTTCGAGCCGATCGTCGCCGCTGTTCCGAGCACCGGAGTCGTCAGGTAGAGGTCGTAGACCTCCGGCAGGTCGAGGATCCGGCACGCCGCCGTGTGCGAGGCCCAGAGCTCGCGGCACTGGGTCTCTGAAACCTTGAGCGATGTCCCCAGATAGAACTGCCGCAGCGCCCGCTCATAACGCCACTCGATCAGCTTGCGCACGAGCGTGTCGAGCATCGGGACGGCCTTCAGCGCGGCCGTCGCCGCCCGATCCGCCGGATGCTCGTAGGCCTTCGGCGAGATGTTGGTGTACGGCTCGACGTTGTCGAGGGAAACGCCAGTCACGCTCAGGCAAGCCTATAGCCATGGTCAATGGGGCATCGGTTGGGACCGCCACATCGGGCCGGCCGGAAGCTGAATAATCGGGCGATGACCGACACCACTAACGCCGGCGAGCTGCGCGGCGGCATCGACCTCGGCGGCACGAAGATCGAAGCGATCGTCGTCAACGCCAACCACAAGGTGCTGGGGAACGCACGGCACCCGACTCCCACCACCGGGACGCCGGCCGACGTCGCGGCGGCAATGGCCCGGGCGATGGCGGAGGCCGCCGAGGGGGCCGGCACCACCACCGACAAGCTCGCCGGCGTGGGGATCGGCTCGCCCGGCTCGATCAACACCGCGGCGGGCACGGTCTCGAGCGCCCGCAACCTGCCGGGCTGGGAGGGGAGCTACGCGCTCGGACCGGAGCTCAGCACGAGGCTGGGTACCCGCGTTGCGCTCGGCAACGACGTCCAGGTCGCAACGGCAGCCGAGTTCAAGCTCGGCGTCGGCAGGCAGCTCTCGTCGTTGCTCGGCGTCTTCTGGGGCACCGGCGTCGGTGGAGGCCTCGTGCTCGACGGCAAGCCCTGGCGCGGCCGCGGCGGAGCCGGGGAGATCGGGCACATGGTGATCAAGCGGGGCGGCAGGCGCTGCCCCTGCGGCAACGAGGGCTGCGTCGAGGCGTACGCCGGTCGCGCTGCCATGGAGGCGCACGCTCGCAACGAGATCAAGGACGGGCGCAAGTCCGACCTGCTCAAGATCATGCAGCACAAGCAGCGCGAGCGATTCACCAGCGCAGTCTGGGAGACCGCCGTCGAGAATGGCGACGATCTCGCCGTGGAGCTGATCGACGGCGCCGTCGAGGCGCTCGGCGCGGGCGCCGCGTCGGCCGTAAACCTGCTCGATGTGGAGGCGGTCGTGATCGGCGGAGGGCTCGGCGTGCGCTTCGGCGACGAGTACGTGCAGCGGATCCGCAAGACGATGGAGAAGCACCTGTTCCCCGGAGACACGATGCCCAGCGTGCAGCTGGTGGGCCTCGGTGATCTCGGCGGCGCACTCGGTGCGGCGCTGCTGGTGGACGGGGGCAGTGCGTAGGGCCAGGCGTTCCCAGCGCTGACGCCGAGCCACCGTCTTTTGGTTTGCAGGTGATTCCGAGCATCTGATGGGGAACAAGAGGTTCATGGCAGGTGTCCAGGACGTGCTGGCGGACCGCTACGAGCTGCTCGAGGTGCTCGGACGCGGCGGCATGGGGGTCGTCTACCGGGCTCGTGACCGCGTGTTGGACCGGATCGTCGCGGTCAAGGTGCTGCCGCTCGATCGGGCGCAGGACCCGACATCGGTGGCGCGCTTCGAACGCGAGGCACTCGCGGCCGCCGGGTTGAGTGATCGCAACATCGTCGCGGTATTCGACTCCGGCACGGATCGGCAGACGCGCTTCATCGTGATGGAGTACCTGTCCGGCCGCAGTCTCTCCGAGCTGCTGCATGAGCGCGGGGCGCTCAGCGCCGCCGAGGCCGTGGATGTGACGGTGCAGGTGGCGGCGGCGCTCGCCGCCGCGCACCGCGCAGGGATCGTGCACCGCGACATCAAACCCGCCAACGTGATGCTCGACCAGCAGCGCCACGCCAAGGTGCTCGACTTCGGGATCGCGCGGCTCACCGCCGGCATCTCGCTGACGCAGACCGCCACCGTGCTGGGGTCGGCCCAGTATCTGGCGCCGGAGCTCTGCCGGGGCGCCCCGGCCGACGCTCGCTCGGATATCTATGCGCTCGGCTGCGTGGTCTATGAGCTGCTCACCGGGCAGCCGCCGTTTACCGGCGAGCTGCCCGCAGCGATCGTCCACCAGCAGATCAGTGTGACGCCGCGGAGTCCCAGGGAGCTGAACCCGGCGATCCCGCCGGCGCTCGACGCCCTGGTCCTGGCGATGCTGGCCAAGGACCCGGACCGGCGCCCGCAGGACGCGGGCGAACTGGTGACGGCGCTGCCGGGTGCGCTCGTGGCTCCGTCCGCCGCGGCCGCGACCACCAGGATGCCGGTCGCGGAGGCCGCCGCCGCTGAGCCGGCCGCCGCCGCTGAGC
>JBOGYJ010000248.1:0-17647 GCA_050696795.1 Solirubrobacteraceae bacterium
GCGCGACCCAGCGCAGCTGCTCCTCGCCGGTCACGAGCAGCTACCAGAGCCTGGTGCAGGACGTCCAGACGATGCTCGGCCAGACCAGGCATCGGTCGATCCCGACGCTGCAGTGGTTCTGCGCCGACGGCATCTGCCCGAGCGTGATCAACCACACGCTGACGACCCACGACGGCGATCACCTGACGATGGAGTGGAGCGCCGACCTCGCGCCGTTGCTGGCTCCCGAGATGCGCCGGATCCTCGCCCCGCCTGGATGAGCGTGGGCCGGCCCCGCTTGGCCGGCCCTTCTTCAGTGACCTATACGGCCGATGCGTGGCTTTCCCGTCCGGAAACCGGAACCTCTGTTTCCTACTGCGAAAGTCAGCCGCTGAAGTGGGGCCACCGCTGGCCCGGACGGCACTGACCGTGGCCGAACGCGCCGCCTTCGCGGGCCATGTCGCAGCGCTGCAGGCGGTGCTGGCAGGTGACCCCGTCGCCTCCGATCCCGCCCTGGGAACCCCCTGGAGTCTGGTCTATAGTGGCCGCGCAAGCACCAGAGCGAGCGGGAGAGCGATGCAGATCCAGGCGGCGGTGACCAACGCGAAGGGCGCCCCGTTTCAGATCGAGACCCTCGAGCTCGGCGAGCTTGCCGACGACGAGGTGCTGGTCGAGGTGCGAGCGGCCGGGATCTGCCATACCGACCTGATCGTTCGCGACCAGTGGTACCCGGTGCCACTTCCGGCGGTGCTGGGACACGAGGGCGCCGGGATCGTCGCGCAGGTCGGGCGGGCCGTGAGCACGGTCGCTCCCGGGGACCCGGTGGCGATGAGCTTCGGATCCTGCGGCACCTGCCCGACGTGCCGCAGCGGACGGCCGAGCTACTGCCATGACTTCTTCGCCTACAACTTCGCGGCAAGTCGCCCCGATGGCTCGACGGCGCTGAGCCGCAACGGCGAGGCGGTGCACTCGCACTTCTTCGGCCAATCGTGTTTCGCCACGCATGCGGTCGCGACCGAGCGCAACGTCGTGCCGATCCCGGATGACGTGCCCATGTCGCTCGTCGCACCGTTCGGCTGCGGCGTCCAGACGGGAGCGGGCGCGGTACTCAACTCCCTCAGGGCGCCGGCCGGAAGCTCGATTGTGGTCTTCGGTACCGGCACGGTCGGATTGGCGGCGATCATGGCCGCTCGGCTCGCGGGCCTGACGAAGATCATCGGTGTCGACGTGCGTGCCCAGCGCCTGCTGCTCGCCCAGGAGCTTGGTGCGACGCATGTTGTACGGCCCGACTCTGAGGACGTGCGGGAGGCGATCGTGGCCATCACCGGATCCGGTGCCGACTACGCACTCGAGACAACCGGCGTGCCCGCGGTGCTCCGCGCCGCCGTCGACTGCACGGCGCCCGCGGGCCAGACCGGCGTCATCGGCGCGCCCGCATTCGGCACCGAGGTGTCGCTCGACATCAACACGATCCTGACCGCCGGGCGCGCGATCCGCGGGATCGTCGAAGGCGACAGCGTGCCGGCCATCTTCATACCACGGCTGTTGGAGCTCTGGCGCCAGGGGAGCTTTCCGGTCGACCGTCTCATATCCACCTACGACTTCGACCAGATCGAGCAGGCCGCCAAGCACGCGGAGACGGCCGAGGTGGTCAAGGCCGTCGTTCAGATGTGACCCCCGCGGGGGCGCTTGCAGACACCTCGGCCGCCTGCCTGGCGCGGGGCGGCCCGACTGTAGACTCGCGCGATCACGACCGTTCCCACACCGGCCCAGCTCGCGCGGCTCGAGGACCTGATCAGCCATGTCGTAGCGACCAACGGCTTTCAGCGCACGCGCCTGAAGGGCGCGCCGCCCGTCGACAGCGCCGAGGCCTTGCGCGCGCTGCCGTTCATGGGCAAGGACGCGCTGCTCGAAGATCAGGCCCAGACGCCGCCCTTCGGCACCAACCTGACCTATCCGATCGAGCATTACACGCATCTGCACCTGACCAGCGGCACGGTTGGTGAGCAGCTGCGCGTGCCGCAGACTGCCGAGGACTGGCGAGCGAGCCGCGGCTGCTTCGCGCGCGTGCTGCGGGAGTCCGGGATCACCGCCGCAGATCGCGTCGCGCTGCCGTTCGCGTTCGGACCGTACCTGCAGTTCTGGGCGGCCGCGGCCGGCGTCGAGCAGGTCGGCGCGCTGGCGCTGCCGCTCGGCGGCATCAACGGACGCGAGCGCCTACGGGCGATCATCGAGTTCGGCGCCACGGCCATCATCTGCACGCCCTCCTATGCGCTCACGCTGATCGAGGTTGCCGTCGGCGCCGGACTGGAAGGAGCCTTCGACCAGGTCCGCACAGTCATCTGCCAGGGGGAGCCGGGTGGCTCGATCACGGCCGCGCGCGAGCGCATCGAGAGTGTCTGGGGCGCCCGCGTGCTCGACCATGCGGGCTCGACCGAGGTTGGCGTCTTCACCTATCCCTGCGCGGAGGGCCGCGGCCTGCACGTGGACGAGAGCGCCTTCATCTGCGAGGTGCTCGATCCGCATACGGGCGCGTGCGTCGAGCCGGGCGGCCAGGGTGAGCTGGTGCTCACCTCGCTCGAGCGCCGGGGATACCCGGTGATCCGTTTCCGCGGCGGCGACGTCGTGGATGTCGGCGGCACATGTCCGGCCCATCACAGCGACATCTGGCTACCGCACGGGATCGTGGGGCGCACCGACGACATGGCTGTGATCCGTGGGCGCAACGTCTTCCCTTCGGTGATCGAGGGCGTGCTGCGCGAGGTGGGGGTGCTCGGCGGCTACCGGATCCGCTTCTACACGGAGCCGTCCGAGCGTGACGAGGTGCGGGTCTTGGTCGAGACGACCGATGCGAAGCTGGTGACCGTGATCGAGGCGGCGATCCTCCACAGGCTCGGGTTGCGGGTACGGGTGGTGCCGCTGATGCCGGGCACGCTGGTCGAGGTTGGGCAGAAGGCCCGCCGGGTCGAGGACATGCGCCCTCGACACATGGCCACGTCTCAGACGGAGAGCTGAGCCGCAGGAGCTGGCTCGGGCGCGTCGATGGTGACCGTCTCGAGCACGTCGCTGAGGTAGCGCAGGTGGTCGCGCATCGCGCCCTCGGCGACTG
Source organism: Solirubrobacteraceae bacterium (assembly GCA_050696795.1). Lineage (GTDB taxonomy): Bacteria > Actinomycetota > Thermoleophilia > Solirubrobacterales > Solirubrobacteraceae > Palsa-465. The sequence goes on from JBOGYJ010000248.1 coordinate 3,089, forward strand.
ACGGTTCGCCCGCTTCGATCGCATCGATGATCGCGCGGTGCTGTTCGCGCGCCACCGCCTCGACCAGCGCCGGAGCGATCTGATCCTTGAGCTCCGGCTGCAGCACCTCATGCGACCACGCGATCAGCGCACACGCCACGCGGTTGTTCGAGGCCTTGGCGATCGTCCAATGGAAGCGCTGGTCGGTTTCGCGCTGGACAGCCTCATCCTCGCTGCCGAGCTCGGCGTCCCGTACCGCCTCGCGCAGCTCGACGATCGTCTGCGCGTCGGTTCGGCGTGCGGCCAGCCCGGCCAACGGCACCTCGAGCAGCACGCGGACCTCCGTCAGCTCGCTGACCGAAGTCACGCCGCTGCCCAGCATCGTGGCGATCGCGTCAGCGACCGTGGCCGCGAGGCCTCGGTCGAGCGTGTGCTTGATGAAGACGCCGCCTCCGGGGCCGCGGGTTGCGCTCACGAGGTTTGCCCGCGAGAGCAGCCGCACAGCTTCGCGCACGGCCGGCCGCGACGTTCCGAGCTGCTCGGCCAACTCCGCCTCGGTCCCGAGCCGATCGCCCGGGAGCAGCGAGCCCGTGGCGATCATCCGCTGAAGCCGGCGCACGGCATCATCGCTTGCGGGAGCGTTACCCATACCACGCCATCTTATAAAGCGCGCACTTTTAGCGCCGAGTCGAGGCGGGCACGCGCTGTCCTGCCCGCCTAAAGATCGCGCTTCTTACGTCGCTTGACTTATTCAGGACACGGACATAGGGTGCTGCCTGTCGGCGTCGATAACGCGGCGCTGCCGCAGGTGAAGAGAGTCCGTATGGGTGCGCCCATGGGCGCGCGTGGAGAGGGGAGCCGATGACTGAAGAGCGGGACAACGGTGGGGTCTCGGGTGCCACCGATGAGAGCCTGAGCAGGGGCGAGTTCCTGAAGCGGGGAGGTGCCGCGCTCGGCGGCGTGGTGATCGGCAGCGGCATGCTCGCCGAGAAATCGTGGGCCCGGCCCATCCAGCACCTCGGCCGTGACGCCGCGGTCGGGACGATCAACCTCGGCTACGTCAGCCCGCTGACCGGAGCGGATGCCGGTTTCGGAGAGCCCGATCCGTACATCCTCAGCCTGGTTCGCGAGAAGGTCGCTCACGGCCTGAAGATCGGCGGCCGCACCTACCGCGTCAACATCGTCGACAAGGATGCGCAGTCAACGCCGTCGGTTTCGGCACGGGTCACGCAGGAGCTGATCAACAGCAGCCACGTGGACATGCTGCTGGCGACCTCCACGCCAGAGGTCGTGCTGCCGGTGTCAAGCGCCGCCGAGGCGGCGGGAGTTCCCGCCATCTCGACCATCGTGCCATGGCAGTCGTGGTGGCTTGGCCTGCACAACAGCCTCACCAAGCCGAAGCCGTACAAGTGGATTTACCACTTCAGCTTCGGCTCGATCAACTTCTACGACACCTACACGAGCCTCTGGCCGCAGGTCAAGACCAACAAGGTCGTGGGCGTGCTCTACCCGAACGACTCGGATGGCAACGCCGTGCGGGCGGGGCTGGCGCCTGCGCTCCAGCACGCCGGCTACACGATCGTGGACCCCGGTCCCTATCAGGACGGCACAACCGACTTCAGTTCGCAGATCGCGATGTTCAAGGAGAAGGACTGCCAGATCTTCAACACCTTCCCGATCCCGTCGGATTTCACGACGTTCTGGCGGCAGGCTGCCCAGCAGGGCTACACCAAGCAGGTCAAGATCGCCCAGATCGCGAAGACCGGCCTGTTCGTCTCCCAGGTCGAGGCGGTCGGCCTCTCGCTTGGCAACAAGCTCGCGACCGGCGTCTACTGGGGCCCCACCTGGCCTGGCGGCTCGAGCTTCACCGGCATCTCGAACAAGAAGCTGGCTGCGGGCTACGAGGCCCACGCGCACAAGTACTGGAACCAGCAGCTCGGGCCGAGCCTTGCGCTGTTCGACATCGCGTTCGCGGCGATGAAGAAGGCTGGGAATCCCAAGGACAAGGCGGCGGTCGCCAGGGCGCTGAAGAATCTCAACGTCAAGACGCCGCTTGGTGATCTGCATTGGGGAAGCGGCAACAAGATCAGCAACCCGTTGCCCAACGTCGTCGCCACTCCGATCCCAGGCGGCCAGTGGCTGACCACCAAGAAGGGCAGCAAGTACCCGCTCGAGTTCGTGTTCTGTGAGCACAAGGACTATCCGGGGGTTCCGATCCAGGCCAAGCTCAAGCCCTACAACTAGCCGCACGCAGAGGCTCGAGAGCGACCGCGCAGCGAATGTTGGTTGCAAGCGGGGTGCGCAAGGACTTCGGCGCGCTTGCCGCTCTGGACGGCGTCGACCTCGAGCTGGGGCCCGGCGACGCGGTCGGCATCGTCGGGCCCAACGGCGCCGGCAAGACCACGCTGCTGAACGTCCTCGCGGGCACGATGCGCGCCTCCGGCGGCCAGGTGTCGTTCGCCGGTCACGACGTGACGCACATGCGCGCGGATGCGCGCGCGCGGCTGGGCATCGGGCGCGCTCATCAGATCCCGCGGCCGTTCGGCGGCATGACGGTCTTCGAGAACTGCTTGGTGGGGGCATCGACAGGCGGTGGGCTGCGGCGCCGGGAGGCCTACCGTCGCTGCCTGGACGTGCTCGATGTCACCGGTATGAGCGAGCTGGCGGATCGGCGTGCCGACACGCTGGGGCTGCCGGAGCGCAAGCGGCTCGAGCTTGCGCGCGCGATGGCGACAGGACCCAGGCTGCTGCTGCTCGACGAGATCGGCGCCGGCCTCACGGACGCCGAGGCGATGGAGCTGATCGCGCTGATCAAGCGCTTGAACGTAGAGGACGGGATCGCGGTCATCTGGATCGAGCATGTCGTGCACGTGCTGGTCCAGGGGGTCAGGCGCCTGATCTGCATGGTGAGCGGGCAGGTGCTGGCGGACGGCGAGCCACGTGCGGTGCTGTCCGACCAGCGCGTGATCGACGCCTACCTCGGCTCGGCCGCCGCATGAGCCTGCTCGACGTCGACTCGCTGGTGCTGCGCCACGGTCTGCTCGAGGCCGTGCACGGGGTTTCGTTGCAGGTGGAGCCGGGCGAGGTGGTCTCACTGGTCGGCGCGAACGGCGCCGGCAAGACCACCCTGCTACGCGGCATCGCGGGCGCGCACCGGGTCACGCGCGGCTCGGTCAGCTTCGATGACCGGGACGTGACCAGGGTCTCGGCGCATGAGCGCGTTGGGCTCGGGATCGCGCTCGTGCCCGAGGGTCGTCGGCTGTTCGCGAACCTGACAGTCGAGGAGAATCTGCGCGTCGCGCAACGGTCGCGAGCGGGCGGGCGCTGGACAGTCGATTCCCTGCTCGAGGCGCTGCCGCTGCTCCGGCCGCTGCGCCACCAGCGTGCTGTGACCCTGTCCGGTGGCGAGCAGCAGACGGTCGCGATCGCGCGTGCGTTGATCACCAACCCGCGGCTACTGCTGATCGACGAGCTGTCGCTGGGACTCGCTCCGGTCGCGGTCGACGACGTCTATGCGTCGCTGCGATCGGTGGTCGGCGACGGGATGACCGTCCTGCTTGTGGATCAGGACTTCACCCGCGCCGCTTCCATCTCCGACCGGGTCGTGTGCATGCTCGAGGGCCGCTTCGTGCTCGAGGGCGCCGCCTCCGACCTGACCCGCGAGCAGATCACGGAGGCATACTTTGGCCTGCACGGACGCGGGGTGACGTCGGCGTGACGTGGGTCAACGACATCATCCAGGGGATCCTGCTGGGCGGCTACTACGGGATCATCGCCTGCGGTCTCGCGCTGATGTTCGGGGTGATGCGCATCATCAACCTCGCGCACGGCGACATCGCCGTGCTGGGCGCGTACCTGATCTATCTCCTGCTCGAGCATTGGCACGTGTCGCCGTTCATCGGGCTGCTGCCGGTGCTGCCGGTGATGCTGCTGCTCGGTTACGGCCTGCAGCGGCTGGTGCTGCAGCGCAGCCTGCGTGGCGGCGTGTTGACGCCGCTGCTCGCCACCTTCGGGATCTCGATTGTGATCCAGAACGCGCTCGAGCAGGGGTTCGGGCCTGACGTGCAGTCGCTCGGCGGTCAGACTGGCTCGCTGGTCACGGCCGCCTGGCAGGTCAACTCGCAGATCTCGATCGCCGCGCTCAGCGCGCTGATCTTCGGCGCAGCGGTCGTGGTCTACGCGGCCCTGCACTTCTTCCTCTCGCGCACGGCGATCGGCAGCAAGATGCGTGCGGCAGCGGAGGATCCCGACACCGCCGAGCTCGTCGGGATCGATTCGCGCGGTGTCTACGCGCTCGCCACCGCGATCGCGGTCGCAATCGTCACGCTCGGCGGGCTTGCGCTGGCACTACGGACTACGTTCTCTCCCTATGCCGGCCCCGACCAGCTGATCTTCGCGTTCGAGGCGGTCGTGATCGGCGGGCTGGGCTCGTCGCTGTGGGGTGCGCTGCTCGGCGGAATCGTGCTCGGCATCGCACAGACGATAGGCGCTCAGCTCAACCCCGAATGGTCGATCATCGCCGGGCACGTCGTCTTCTTGGTGGTGCTGGTCTCACCCCGCGGCGGGTTGCTCACCACCGGCTCCGGGCGCGGCGCCGAACCCATGCTCCGGGATCTGGGCCGGACCCTACTGTCAAGGTTGCGGTTGGGCTGATGACCGCCAACGCAGCACCGCAGACGGCCGGTGCACCGCAGGCATCAGGCTCCGCACGGATCCAGCGCTGGACGCGCCTGTCTGCGAGCTTCACCGGTGGCTTTGGCCTGTTCATCGTGGCGCTCGCGTTCGTTCCCGTCGTGATGGGTGCAGCCACGGTGCAGGATCTCACCTCGCTGCTGACCCTGGTGCTGATGGCGGCGATGTGGAATGCACTGGCCGGTTACGGCGGGCTGGTCTCGGTGGGCCAGCAGGCGTACATCGGGGTCGGAGCCTACGCGACCGTGTGGTTCTCGTTTCACGGCGTCAATCCCTACTGGGGGATGCTGCTCGCAACGCTGTTCTGTGCCGTGGTGGCGGCGCCGCTCTCCTATCTCGTGCTGCGCCTGCGCGGTGCCCAGTTTGCGATCGGAACCTGGGTGCTGGCGGAGGCGATAGGCATCTACGTCAGCCTCGACAGTCAACTCGGGGCCGGTACCGGGATCTCCCTGAACGCGCTCTCCAACTATGGCGCTCACACCCGGGAGCACATCACCTACTGGTTCTCGCTCGGCCTGACCGCCTTCTTCCTCGTGATGGTGTTCACGCTGCTGCGCAGCCGCAGCGGCGCCTCGCTGCAGGCGATCCGCGACGACGAGGGCGCGGCCGCCGCCGTCGGAGTACGGGTGATGGGCGGCAAGCGACTGCTGTTCATCCTCTCCTCCGCCGGCTGCGGCGCGGCCGGCGCACTGACCGTCGCGAACATCCTCTTCATCCAGCCGACGGCGATCTTCTCGGTCAATTACAGCGCCTACATGATCTTCATGGTGCTGGTCGGCGGTATCGGCACGGTGGAGGGCCCGATCCTCGGCGCGATCATCTTGTACGTGATCCAGCAGGACTTCGGTAACGACGGCACCTGGTACCTCATCGGCCTCGGAGCGGTCGCGATGCTGTTTGCGGTGTTCCTGCCGCGTGGGCTGTGGGGGATGCTCGAGGCGCGGACTGGTTGGCGCTTCCTGCCGGTCGGCTACCGCGTGACCCGTGGCAGCCCCAAGCGATGACGGGGAACCCCAGGAGGCCGCTGCGCACCCAGGTCGCGATCGTTGGGGCTGGCCGGGCGGGTCTCATGCTTGCGCGCCTGCTGCGGCAGGCGGGGATTGAGCCGGTGCTGGAGGCCCGCAGTCGTGACTATGCGGAGGAGCGTGTCCGGGCCGAGCTCGACGTTGAACGCGCTCCTGCCCACATTCACGCCAGATCAAGCCGCCGGCCACGGACGCGTCGCTCATGGACCGAGCCGGCGTCCCCCGCGTGCCACCCAGGCATCGATCAGGATGCGTGCGATCGAGACCTCGCCCGGGAGCTGCAGGCCGCAATCCCCCTGGCCGGCGCTGCCATCGGGATGTGCGCGTCCGGCCGCCTCACGCACCTGGCCGAGGCTGAACCAGCGCACCTCGACCATCTCGCGCTCCTGGGGCACGGGGTCGGCGTCCGCGGCGTTGCGCTGCGAGCTGGCCTCGTATCCGAGCATCAGTGACGCCGGGAAGGGCCACGGCTGCGATGTGATGTAGCGCGGCGAGTGCACGACCACGCCGGACTCCTCGTGTACCTCACGCGCGACCGCCTCCTCCGGCGTCTCGCCGGGAGCGACGTAGCCCGCGAGGATCGAGAAGCGACCCTCGGCCCAGCCGATCCGGCGTCCCAGCAGCACGTTGGCATCGCCGTCGTCGACCAGCATGATCACGACCGGGTCGGTGCGTGGGAAGTGGGTTGCGCGGCAGTTCGGGCAGCGGCGCGAGAGGCCCGCCTCGGCCACGCGCGTGGCCGCGCCGCAGTTGGCGCAGAACCGGTGGCGCCGGTGCCAGTTGAGCAGCGCCACGAGATAGGCGGCGAGCCCGCCCTCCTCCTGTCCCAGCACGCTCCCGGCCTCGCGCAGCGACACCAGTCGCCCGGCGCCGGTTTCGGCCAGCTGGTTGGCCGCCTCGGGGTCGTCGAGGTCGGCCGCGAACAGCGGCGTGTCGTGCTCGAGCCCGAGCAGGATCGGCTGGTAGGGGCTGACGTGGGCGCCGAGCGGGCGGCGCAGCAGCTGCGGCTGGGACCCGTCGGCCACCAGCACGCTGTCGGCGCTCGCGCCGAGCACGGCCGCGCGCGGGTGCTTCAGCAGCCGTCTCACCTCGGCGCGGTCGGCCCGCAGCTCGCTGGCGCGATCAATCGTCGTGCCGGTGAACGCCGGCGTCAGTGAGGCTGATCGTGTGATGCTTGGCGTGGCCATCGGGACTGCGTGTGACTGTAGCCACAGGCGCCTGCTGCCCCTTGGCGTAGCGCGCCGGCTCTGCCTCGAACGTCTCGCGGCAGCCCGCGCTGCAGAAGTAGAATGTGTGCCCGTCATGCTCGGCGCGCTGCGCCCGGGCGCGGTCGACCGTCATCCCGCAGACCGGGTCGACGGCACCCCGCCGGAGCGTCAGCCCGAACAGCGCCGTGAACAGCAGCAGCCCGGCGGCGTTGAGCACCAGCTTGTAGTCGAGCGCAACGCCCATGAAGATGTCGCTGTGGCTCGGGCGGGCGCCGCTCGGAATCAGCCCGAGGCCCCCGAACAGCAGCTGCACGATCAGCGCAGCGGCGATCATCGTCACCAGCAGCAGGGCGACGAGCCGGGCGGCAAAGGCGCCGCCGTAGTACTTCCGGTAGATCGCCACGATCGGCAGGATCACGAGGTCGGCGAAGATGAACGCGAGCACGCCGGCAAAGCTCAGCCCGCCACTCCAGAGCACGGCCGCCAGCGGCACGTTGCCGACCGAGCAGACGAACGTCAGCATCGCGATCAGCGGGCCGATCAGGGCGCCCCAGATCGTGCGCACGACTGCCGGTGAACCGCCCAGGAAGATCGTGTGGAAGGCGTGCTGGTCGATCTGCGCGACGAAGCCCGAGATCAGCAGCCCGACCCCGATCTCGCGGTAGAGCATCTGCCAGTCGCCGCGGAAGTTGTGGGCCACGTCGGACCAGGCGGCAGCGCTCCGCACGCGCTCCAGCAGCGAGAGCTGCTGGCCGGCCATGTGGTGCTGATGTCCGGTCTGCGCCGCTTGCGCGTGCGCGCGTGCCTGCGCCTCCAGTTGGGCCGGCACGAAGCGCCGCAGCAGCAGCGCCAGCAGCGCGATCATCACGATCCCGCCGACGTACTCGGCCAGCGTGAACTGCCAGCCGATCAATACCCACAGCACGAAGCCGAGCTCCCAGACGAGGTTGGTCGAGGCCAACTGGAAGGCCAGCGCCGCGCTGGCCGAGGCGCCCTTCTGGAAGAGGCTCTTGGCGATCGCCGTGGCGGCGTAGGAGCAGGACGAGGAGGCGGCGCCGAGTCCGGTGGCCTTGGCCAGCGGGCCAAGGCCGGCGCCACCCAGGCTCGACTCGATCCGTTCGCGGGGGATCCAGGCCTGCACCACCGCCGAGACGAAGAAGCCGAACGCCAGCGCCCACCAAACCTGCCAGCCCATCAGCAGCGCGTCGCGGATGCCGTGCCAGAGGACGTGCAGAACGGCTGTCATCGCTAGGCGAGAGTGTTGCAGGCGCCGTGGTCCTCATGAAGTTGCAGTAGCTGGTCGGAATGTTGCAGCCATTAGTCCCATTCGGTACGGTGGGCTCGTGTTCGACAGCAGGCTCCTGGTGGAGGCTCGGGGCCTCACGAAGACATATCCCGCGGGCAATGGGACGTCGCCGTTTCGGGCGGTCGACGGGATCGACTTCGAGTTCGGGCGGGGCGAGGCCTTCGGCTTCCTCGGCCCCAACGGCGCCGGCAAGTCCTCGACGATGCGGATGCTGGCGGCGATCTCTCCGGTGACGGCCGGGCGCCTGCGGGTGCTCGGCATGGATCCTGCGAATCAGGGGCCCGAGATCCGCTCGCGCATCGGCGTCGTGCCGCAGGACGATTGCCTGGACCGCGAGCTCACCGTGAGCGAGAACATCTACGTCTATGGACGCTACTTCGGGCTGCGCGGGAGCGTGATCCACGAGCGGCTCGGCCGACTGCTGGCGTTCGCCCAGCTCGAGGACAAGGCCACCGCCCCAGTCGAGATGCTCTCGGGAGGGATGCGGCGGCGGCTGACGATCGCGCGCTCGCTGATCAACGAGCCCGAGATCCTGCTGCTCGACGAGCCCACCACCGGACTCGACCCGCAGGCGCGGCACGTGCTGTGGGATCGCCTCTACCGGCTCAAGGCCGACGGCGTCACGCTGATCATCACCACCCATTACATGGACGAGGCCGAGCAGCTCTGCGACCGGCTGGCGGTGATGGACGCGGGGCGGATCGTCGCCGAGGGCTCGCCGCGGGAGTTGATCGAGTCACACATCACCCGCGAGGTGCTGGAGCTGCGCTTCGCGCCTGACGGTCACGCCGCGGTGGCCGAGCTGCTGCGCGCGGCGGGGGTCGGCGAGCGCATCGACGTGCTGCCAGACCGGGTGCTGCTCTACGCCGACGACGGCGAGGGCGCGCTGGCTGCGACGCACGCGCTGTCGCTGCAGCCACTGACGGCGCTGGTGCGCCGAGCGACACTCGAGGATGTCTTCCTGAAGCTCACCGGGCGCACGCTGATCGACTGACATGCCCCGCGCTCTGTACGCCTTCCGCTACTGGCTGAAGCTCTACAGGCGGACCTGGCGCAGCACGATCGTGATCAGCGTAGTCAACCCGATGCTGTTCCTGCTCGGCATCGGGGTCGGCCTCGGGCACCTGGTGAACCTCTCCCACGCGGCCAATTCCGCGCCCCTCGACGGGGTTTCGTATGCGGACTTCTTCGCGCCCGGGTTGCTGGCGGCCTCCGCGATGCAGACCGCGTTCGTCGAGTGCGGGGGGCGCGTGACGGCGGCTGCCGGATGGGCCGGCTCCTACCGGGCAGCGGCCACGACTCCGCTCGAGCCCGACGAGATCATGGCCGGGCACATGCTGTTCGCCGCCTTCCGGCTGGCGACCTCGAGCGCTGCCTTCATCGTGGTGATGGAGGTCTTCGGCGTCACGCAGGGCTGGCGGGGGCTCGTCGTCTGGCCGGCCGCGCTGCTCACCGGTCTGGCGTTCGCGGCTCCGCTGGCCGCCTGGACCGTGACGCTGCGCAGCTACACCAAGGTCAACTCGCTGTTCCGCTTCGTGATCATGCCGATGTACATGTTCTCGGGCACGTTCTTCGCGCTCAGCCAACTGCCGCACGGCATCCGGCTGATAGCCCAGGTGCTGCCGCTCGCGCAGGGCGTCGACCTCTGCCGGTCGCTGAGCCTTGGCAGCGCGTCGCCCGCGGCGGCGTTCGGCCATGCCGCCTACCTGTTGGTGTTGGTCCTCGCCGGCGTCACGCTCGCGCGCGTCAACTACCGCCGGCGGTTGCACGCGTGATCGCCGGCGGCTGGACCCTGCGGCGCAGCGCCAGCCTGGTCGAGCGCAACGCGCTGATCTACCGCCGCTCGCTGACTCCGGTGCTCTCGAGCATCCTCGAGCCGGTGCTGTATCTGCTGTCGATCGGCCTCGGAGTTGGGGCGCTGGTGGGCAGGGTCTATGGCATCGACGTTCGCTACGTCGCCTTCGTGGCGCCGGGGATCCTGGCCACGACCGCGATGAACGCCGCCTTCAATCAGACCAGCTTCGGCATCTTCACGCGGATCAAGCACGATCGCGCCTACGACGCGATCGTGCCCACGCCGCTCTCGATTGCGGACATCGCCGTCGGCGAAGTCGCGAGCGCGGTCCTCAACGGGGTGTTCGCGTCGGCCGGGTTCGTGCTGGTGATGCTCGTGCTCGGGCTGGTGGTCTCGCCCGCCGTGCTGCTGGCGATCCCCGGCTCGCTGCTGGTCGGCTATGCGTTCGGGGCCGCGGGCCTTGCCGTGATGACCTACTTCCGTGACTTCTCCGACTTCCAGCTCGTTCAGCTCGTGATGCTGCCGATGTTCCTGTTCGCGACCACCTTCTATCCGCTGTCGGTGTATCCGGGTTGGGCCCGGCCGCTGATCGAGGTGCTGCCGCTGTATCAGAGCATCCAGCTGCTCAGGGAGCCGGCGCTGGGAGGCTTCCACTGGGACATGCTAGTCGCGGTGATCTACCTGATCGCGTTCGGCTCGCTGGCGCTGGGGCTGGCGACGCGCCGGCTGGGCCGCAAGCTCTTGCCGTAAGTCTCAGCAAGCGCTTGCAAGATCTGACGTAGAATTGCCGTGTGGCTCGCAAGCTTGCTGACGTCGCGAAACAGGCAGGGGTCAGCGAGGCCACGGTCAGCCGTGTCCTCAACGGTCGCCCGGGGATCTCCGAGTCGACGCGCGCCGCCGTGCTCACCGCGCTCGACGTGATCGGCTACGAGCGTCCCACGCACCTGCGTGTGCGCCGCGCCCGCATGGTCGGGCTGATCGTCCCGGAGCTGCAGAATCCGGTCTTCCCGGCGCTCGCTGAGGTCGTCGCCGGCGCGCTCGCGCAGCGCGGCTTCAACGCGGTGCTGTGCACGCGCACGGGCAGCTTGTCAGAGGCAGAGTACGTCGAGATGCTGCTCGAGCGCCAGGTCTCGGGGATGATCTTCGCCGGAGGCCAGTACGCCGAGGCCGACGCGCCGCACGAGCACTACGAGCGGCTGCTGGCGCTGCGCCTACCGGTCGTGCTGATCAACGCGGCCGCCGAGCACCTCGACTTCCCGCGGGTCTCCACCGACGATGCGGTGGCCATGGAGCAGGCCTACGCGCACCTGGCCTATCTGGGTCATGAGCGCATCGGCCTGATCCTCGGACCGCCTGATCACATGCCCTCGGCGCGCAAGCTCGCGACCTTCGAGCGCATCTCCAAGGTCGCCAAACCGTTGGAGTTGGTCGAGCGCACCCGCTTCTCGCTCGAGGGCGGCCACGCCGCGGCGCTGCGGCTGTTCGAGCGCGGGGTGACCGGCATCATCTGCGCCAGCGACCCGATCGCGCTGGGCGTCGTCCGCGCCGCGCGCCGCAGCAGCCTGAGGGTGCCCTCGGACCTGTCGGTGGTCGGCTTCGACGACTCGGCGCTGATGAGCTGCACCGACCCGCCGCTCACGACCGTGAGACAGCCGCTCGAGGCGATCGGACGCGCGGCGGTCGAGATGCTAACGGGCCAGATCGAGGGGTCGGCCGTGCCGCCCGACGAGCTCTTCTTCGAGCCGGAGGTGGTGGCACGCGGCTCGACCGCAAACGCCCCGAACAGGTAGCTACCTTGCAAGACTTGCGTACGATAGTACGAAAAATGCAAAAGATGGTCTGACTCTTGCAATAGTTTGTTGGCGGTGTCATGCTCGCCCGATGAGCGAGACCGACACGACGCTTGCGGCTGCCCCGCGACGCGAATCCGACGGCGCGGGTGAGCGCCCGTGGTGGCGCGACGCGGTCGTCTACCAGGTCTACATCCGGAGCTTCGCCGACGCCAACGGCGACGGCATCGGCGATATCGAGGGCGTGCGTACGCACCTGCCCTACCTCGCGAGCCTCGGGGTTGACGCGCTCTGGTTCAACCCCTGGTACCCCTCCCCGTTGGCCGACGCCGGCTACGACATCTCCGACTACCGCTCGATCGATCCGGCCTTCGGCACGCTGTGGGAGGCCGAGCGGCTGATCACCGAGGCACGCGAGCTCGGGATCCGCACGATCGTCGACATCGTCCCCAACCACATCTCCAGCGAGCACCCCTGGTTCACGCAGGCGCTCGCCAGCCCCGTCGGGTCGCCCGAGCGCGGGCTCTTCTGGTTTCGCCCGGGCAGCGGCGAGCACGGCGAGCGGCCACCCAACGCCTGGCAGTCGATCTTCGGCGGCCCGGCTTGGACGCGCGTGCCGGATGGCGACTGGTACCTGCACCTGTTCGCCCCCGAGCAGCCCGACCTCAACTGGGACCGTCGCGAGGTGTGGACCGAGCACGAGGACATCCTGCGCTTCTGGTTCGAGCGCGGGGTGGCCGGGGTGCGCATCGATTCGGCGGCGCTGCTGGTGAAGGACGCGGAGCTCTCGGAGGAGCCCGCGGATCCGGGGCCTGGCGAGCACCCCTTCACCGACCGCGACGAGCTTCACGACATCTACCGCCGCTGGCGCGCGATCGCCGACGGCTACGCGGAGCCGCGCATGTTGGTCGGCGAGGTGTGGCTGCCGGACGCCGAGCGGCTCGCCCGCTACCTGCGCCGCGACGAGCTGCACACCGCCTTCAACTTCGACTTCCTCGCGTGCCCGTGGGAGCCCGGGCCGATCCGAGCCTCGATCAGGTCGGCGCTTGCCGCCCACGCGCCGGTCGACGCGCCGGCGACGTGGGTGCTCTCCAACCACGACGTCACGCGTCCGGTCACCCGCTACGGGCGCGCCGACACCAGCTTCTCCTTCGAGACCAAGCGCGAGGGCACGCCGACCGATCACGCGCGCGGTCGCCGCCGCGCGCGCGCCGCCGCCCTGCTGGTGATGGCGCTGCCGGGCTCGGTCTACGTCTACCAGGGCGAGGAGCTCGGGCTGCCCGAGGTCGAGAACATCCCCCCGGACCGCCGCCAGGACCCGATGTGGCGCCGCTCAGGTGGCGTCGATCCGGGGCGTGACGGCTGCCGTGTGCCGCTGCCATGGTCGGGTGCGGAGACGCCCTATGGCTTCAGCCCAAACCCCGAGGCGCAGCTCTGGCTCGACCAGCCAAAGGACTGGGCGCCGCTCTCGGTCGAGGCCCAGCTCGAGGACCCGGAGTCGATGCTGAGCCTCTACCGCACCGGCCTGCGCATCCGTCGTCAGCTGCCGTGGGGAGATGCCTCGGAGCTTCGATGGCTCGAGTACGGCGACGCCGTCGTTGCCTTCACCCGTGGCGAGCGCTTCGGCTGCATCGTCAATTTCGGGCCCGATGCGATCGAACTTCCAAACGCGGCCGAAGTGCTTGTCGCGAGCAACCTGCTCGAGGCAACCGCGGTGCCGCAGGACACGACCGTCTGGTTCTGCCAGACCGAAACCGACGCTCCGTCTGAGGCGGAGCCAACCACTCCGCTAGAGGCGGAGACACGGTGACACTGACCCGAGAGGGTCCAGGAGAGGAGAGGAAATGACGTTCATGAAGAAGGTGAGGTCGTCGGTTGGCGTGAGCGCGACGGCCGCCGCCGCGAGCATGCTGGCGTTGGTGCTGGCGATGACCGTGGGCCTGGTCGCCAGCGCGGCGGCCAAGAAGAAGAGCTCGCTCGTCCACATCAGCGTCGTATCGCTGATTCCGGGCAGCACACAGGCAGCCTTCAACCAGTTCGACAACCAGGTGGCAGAGTTCGAGGCCGCGAACCCGGGCATATCGGTTCGCGCCGTCCAGTATCAATGGCTCCCCGCGACGTTCGCCGCGAAACTCGCCAGCGGAACCCTGCCGACGGTGTTCACGGTTCCCTTCACGGACGGCCGCTCGCTCGGCGATAACGGTCAGCTCGCGAACCTGACCAAGTACGCCCAGGCCGAGCCCTACTACAAGGACTTCAACCCGCCGGTGATCGCGGAGGGCATCGACGCCAAGAAGCAGGTCATCGCGATCCCGACCGCGGCCTACGCCCAGGCGCTGAGCTACAACCGGCAGCTGTTCAGCCAGGCGGGACTCAACCCCAACAAGCCACCGACGACCTGGGCGCAGCTCGAGGCCGACGCCAAGCAGATCTCCCAGAAGACCGGCAAGGCCGGCTATGCCGAGATGGGCGCGGGCGACAACACCGCCGGCTGGATCCTGACCACGCTCGACGACGCGCTCGGCGGGCGCATGGAGACCGGCATCGGCTCCAGGGCCAAGGCCACGTTCACCAACCCGCAGGCCGTTCAGGCGCTGAACATGATCAAGCAGATGCGCTGGAGCGACAACTCGATGGGCGCTGACTTCAACTGGGGTTGGAGCGACATCAACCAGGCGTTCGCGGCGGGCCAGGTCGGCATGTTCATCAGCGGTTCCGACGTGTACACCAACATGGTGCAGGCCTACAAGATCAACCCGTCGAT